>NZ_JBHWKO010000001.1:224636-534134 GCF_042731035.1 Streptomyces sp. NPDC059895 | reverse complement strand
ACGGAGAGGGGACCCTCGGCCGCGGGTCCCCTCTCCGTCGTCCGGCCGGGCGGAACTACTGGACGGCGTTCTCCGCAACGGCGTCCGGCCCGCTTCCGCTTCCGCTTCCGCGGCCACTTCCGCTTCCGCTTCCGCCCCCGCCCCTCGTGGCGCCCCTCGTCCTCTGCCGCACGAAGGCGATGACGAGGACGACGGCCGCGACGAGCAGCGACAGCAGGACGGTCTGGCGGCCGTCGTGCTCGGTGTCGGTCAGCATGTAGCCGAGGACGAGAACGATCAGGGCGGCGGTGGCCCAGGTCAGGTACGGATACAGCCACATCCGTACGACCAGCCTCTCCGGCGCCTCCGCCTCGATGATCTTCCGCATGCGCAGCTGCGAGAAGCAGATGACGAGCCACACGAACAGCGCGACGGCACCGCTGGAGTTCACCAGGAAGAGGAAGACGGAGTCCGGGAACCTGTAGTTGAAGAAGACGGCGACGAACCCGAAGACCACGGAGGCGACGATCGCAGCCAACGGCACACCACGGCGCGTCGTCCGCGCGAACGCCTTCGGCGCGTCGCCGCGCTCACCGAGCGAGAAGGCCATGCGGGAGGCGGTGTAGAGCCCGGAGTTGAGGCAGGACAGCACCGACGTCAGCACGATGAAGTTCATGATCTGACCGGCGTGCGCGATGCCGAGGGAGTCGAGGGCGGCGACGTAGGAGCCCTTCTCCTTGATCGAGGGGTCGTTCCACGGCAGCAGGCAGACGACGACGAAGATCGACCCGAGGTAGAAGACGGCGATGCGCCAGATGATGCTGTTGGTCGACTTCGTGACGGCCCGCTGCGGATCCTCGGACTCACCGGCGGCCAGGGTCGCGATCTCGCTGCCCATGAAGGAGAAGACGACCAGCAGCACACCGGTGAGGATGGCGCCGGCCCCGTTCGGCAGGAACCCGCCGTGGTCGACGAGGTTGCCGAGCGCGGCCTTCTCGCTGTCGGCGCCGGGCAGCACACCGAACACGGCGAGCCCGCCCACCACGATGAAGGCACCGATGGCGACGACCTTGATGCCGGCGAACCAGAACTCGAACTCGCCGTAGGAGCCCACGGAGACCAGGTTGGTGGCGGTCAGCACCACCATGACGATGAGCGCCCACCCCCACTGCGGGACCGCGGGGATCCACGACTCGAGGATCGCGGCGCCCGCGGTGGCCTCCACGGCGAGCACGACGACCCAGAAGAACCAGTACAGCCAGCCGATGGTGAACCCGGCCCAGGGCCCGAGCGCGCGATCGGCGTGTGCGGAGAACGAGCCGGAGGTCGGATGGGCCGCCGACATCTCCCCGAGCATCCGCATCACCAGCACCACGAGGGTGCCGACGAGGGCGTAGGACAGGAGGATGCCGGGCCCGGCGGTGGCGATCCCGGAACTGGAACCGACGAACAGCCCGGCCCCGATGACGCCACCGATGGCGATCATCGACAGGTGGCGGTTCTTGAGGCCCGCGTGGAGCCCGGAACCGGGTTCACCGGGCCCGCCGGGGCCGTGGCCGGCCTTCGTCAGGGTCTGCTGCGAAGTCATGGACGGATTTCCTTTGCGCCGCGTGGGGATGTCTCACAGACGAGCGGTGTTCGGGCCGTACGGGGGTGGGTACGAGCCGGTCCAGTGAATCCGAGGCATTCGAATTCGGTAACCTTCGAATCCGTATTGTTATCTGAGCTTTCCCTGAGGTTCTGTAGCACTCCTGATGCTTTTCGGCCACGACACCCGGCGCTGCTACCCGTGGGCGCGCGTGTCACACTCGTCCCATGCGCGTGTATCTCGGCTCGGACCATGCAGGCTTCGAACTCAAGAACCACCTCGTCGAATGGCTCAAGGCGGCGGGTCACGACCCGGTCGACTGCGGCCCCCACATCTACGACGCCCAGGACGACTACCCGCCCTTCTGCCTCCGCGCCGCGGAGCGCACGGCCGCGGACCCCGACTCCCTCGGCGTCGTGATCGGCGGCTCCGGCAACGGCGAGCAGATCGCCGCCAACAAGGTCAAGGGCGTCCGCGCCGCCCTCGCGTGGAGCGAGGAGACGGCTTCCCTGGGCAGGCAGCACAACAACGCCAACGTCGTCGCCGTCGGCGCCCGCATGCACACCGAGGAGGAGGCGACGAAGTTCGTCGAGACCTTCCTCAACACGCCGTTCTCCGGTGACGAGCGCCACATCCGCCGCATCGACATGCTCGCGGCGTACGAGACGACCGGCGACCTCCCGCCCGTCCCGGCGCACCACCCGCAGCACGACTGACGCACCACACCCCGCGGAGGGGCTGGTGCAGCACACCCCGCGGAGGGGCTGGTGCAGCACACCCCGCGGAGGGGCTGGCGCACCACACCCCGCGGAGGGGCTGGCGCACCACACCCCGCAGCGGGACTGAAGCAGAACCCGCCCCGCCCCGCCCGCCCCCGCCGCTCCTGCCGGGCCGGGGCGGGGGCGGGCGGGACCGGCAGGGCAGGAAGGACGCCGCACCGTGCCAGAAGGGCACACCATCCACCGGCTGGCCGAGGACTACGCCGCCCGCTTCCAGGGCGGGCCGGCCCGCCTCAGCAGCCCTCAGGGCAAGTTCTCCGACGCCGCCGCCCTCCTCGACGGCTCGGTCCTCCAGGCCACCGAGGCGCACGGCAAGCACCTCTTCCTCGGCTTCGGCAACGACACCTGGATCCACATCCACCTCGGCCTCTTCGGCAAGGTCGCCTTCGGCGACGCCCCAGCGCCCCCGCCCACGGACACCGTCCGCCTGCGCCTGGCCAACCCCACCGCCTACGTCGACCTCCGCGGCCCCACGACCTGCGCGCTGATCACGGACGACGAGAAGCACGCGATACACGACCGCCTCGGCCCGGACCCCCTCCGCCCCGACGCCGACCCGGACACCGCGTACCGGCGCATCGCCCGCAGCCGTACGACGATCGCGGCTCTCCTCATGGACCAGAAGATCATCGCCGGTGTGGGCAACGTCTACCGCGCCGAGGTCCTCTTCCGGCACCGCGTCGACCCCTACCGCCCGGGCCGGGACATCACCCCCGCCGAGTGGCGGGCCATCTGGTCGGACCTGGTCACGCTCATGCGCGAGGGCGTCCGCACCAACCGCATCGACACGGTCCGCCCGGAACACACCCCGGAGGCGATGGGCCGCCCGCCCCGCGTCGACGACCACGGCGGCGAGGTCTACGTCTACCGCCGCACCCACCAGCCCTGCCACCTGTGCGGCGACGGCATCCGCACCGCCGACCTGGCGGCCCGCAACCTCTTCTGGTGCCCCACCTGCCAGAAACCCTGACCCGCCCGGACCGCCGGACCGACTCGCCGCCACCGCGCCGGCCGGGAACCCGCCGCCGCAATTGCCACGAACCCGCGTCCAACGACCCGATGCGGGACGAGTCAGGGAATTTCTCCCTCTCCGCGGCACGAGCGCTTTCCATGCCGTTCACTGTGAAGTCGAGCCTCGGACGGGGGACAAGTGGGACCTCCCGTGCCAAGCGGTGGGTTGGATGGATAGGGTCCCGAACTAATGGCAGCAGGACGACAGCGGCGCTCGGAAGCCGAGACGTTGACGGCCCGGTTCAAGCACCTGGTGCACCGGGTCCGCACCGGCGTGCGCAGAAGCGCCGTGGACTACTTCCGCGGCGACGGTTCGGACTGGATCGCGCTGGCCGGCCTGCTGCTCACCGTCCCCCTGATCGCGGTCACCACGCTCGCCAACTCGGTCTGGGTCTCACCGTCCGCGCTCGTCCTGCCCATCGTGGCCGGCGGTCTGCTGCTGCGCCCGGCGAGCCTGCTCGGCCTGTACGCGGCGGCGGCCACGGCCCTCATCGTGGAGTCGGTGCAACTGGGCCCGTACACGGAGGGCCCGTCCCGCGTCACCCCCGGCGTGGTCCTGGTCGTGGCGGCCTGCGGGTTCTTCGGCCTGCTCATCGCCCAGTTCCGCAGCCGGGTCGGCGTGCCCTGGCGGCGCGGCGGCACCATGCTCTTCGACCTGCGCGAACGCATCCGGGTGCAGAGCAAGCTGCCCAAGCTGCCGCAGGGCTGGCACCGCGAGATGGCGCTGCGGCCGGCCGGAGGCCAGTCGTTCTCCGGCGACTTCGTCGTCGCGGCCCGCACCAACGGCGGCCGCACCATGGAGGTCGTCCTCACGGACGTCTCGGGCAAGGGCATGGACGCCGGCTCCCGGGCCCTGCTGCTGTCCGGCGCCTTCGGCGGCCTGCTCGGCTCCCTGCCCCCGCACGCGTTCCTGCCCGCCGCCAACGGCTACCTCCTGCGCCAGGACTGGGACGAGGGCTTCGCGACCTCCATCCACCTCGTCCTCGACCTCGACTCCGGCGACTACGAGCTGTACTCCGCCGGGCACCCGCCGGGCCTCCAGCTCAGCTCCGGCACCGGCCGCTGGGAGGAGAAGGCCGCGGAGGGCCCGCTCCTCGGCGTCTACGAGGGTGCCCAGTTCGACCCGGTGAAGGGCTCACTGCGCCCCGGTGACGTGCTGATGCTTTTCACCGACGGCCTGGTGGAGACCTCCGACCGCGACATCATGGAGGGCATCGACCGCCTCACCGGCGAGGCCGACCGCTATGTCGCCGGCGGCTTCCAGGGTGCCGCCTGGCACCTGATCGAGGCGGTCGCCAAGGACGTCAACGACGACCGGGCGCTCCTGCTGATCTGCCGCGAGGGCCCGACAGCGGCGGCCGCGGCGCACTGACGATCGGTCGGCTGTGTCCCGCAATGTCCCCACGGGGCGGTCAGGTGTTTGTGCCACCTCCGTAACTACGACCGCTTCCCGATTGCCCCGCCAAGCGGGGAGTTGCTACAGATGGAGTGCATACAGGTGTGACAGGCAGGTCCCAGCGGGGGAGGCGGGTTCGGTATGAAGTTCGACATGGGTACGCAGACGTTGTCGACGCTGATGCGTGATTCGCGTGGGTCGAGTGATGATCTGGGGTCGTTGATCCGGCAGTTGGTGCAGGCGGCGCAGCCGTTGGAGGGGAAGTTCAACGGTACGGGTCGGGTGATGTTCGATCAGTTCAAGGTGCGTGCGGATGAGATCGCGAGTGATCTGAACGGTTCTCTGTCGGCGATTCTGGGTGGTCAGTCGGGGATGGAGTCGGCGTTCTCCTCGGGTGATCAGGAGCAGGGTGACAACGCGCGGCAGCAGATGTCGGCGGCGAACTTCGACGCGGCGCGTTTCGGTGCGCGCTGATCGTGTCGGGTGTGTGGTCTGAGTCCGGTCGGGTTCTGTTTCTTTTCACGGGGAGTGTGTGATGGCTGGTGCGGGTGCTGATCGTCGTTCGTATGACACGGGTGCGTCGGCGGATGCGCAGGGGAACATTCAGTCGGTGATCGCGCGGTTGGAGGAGGTGATCGGTCAGCGTGATCGTCAGGTGAAGGCGGCGATGGCGGATTTCACGGCGGACGGTGTGGCGGACGAGTACCACGGCAAGGAGCAGCGGTGGAACAACGCGTCCAATGAGGTGCGGAACATCATCGGTCTGTTGAAGTCGACGTTGGAGAAGAACGACGGTACGGCGCAGTCGACGGCTCAGCGGGCGAAGGCGGCGGTCGACAACATCGGCTGAGGTCGGTGTGTTGGTGCGTTGACGCTCCAGGGATGAGAACGGGGGTTGGCGGGTGCCGGGCTGGGATTTGAAGCCGCAGGGTATCCAGCATGTGCTGAAGACGACGGGTGAGACGGCGTCGGGTCTGCAGAAGCATGCGACGGCGTTCGGTGAGCATCTGACGTCGGCGGCGTCGAGTGCGGGGACGATTTCGGCGGATGCGCCTGCCGCGGGTGGTGAGCAGGCGCAGGGTGGTCTGGTGGCGTTGGCGTTGTCGCAGTTCGCGGAGCAGGCGTTGAAGGATCTGGAGTTCGTGGCGGCGCGTGCGGGCAAGTCGTTGCAGGGTGTGGTGGACGCGACGACGGCGTATCTGAACGGTGACGAGGAGATGGCGGCGGAGGCGCAGCGCAACACGCTGAAGGCGCCGAAGCTGGACGCGCCGGGGGTCGGCAAGTCGTGATCGATCCCGAGGAGATCCCGCAGTTCACCGGCGATCTGGCGCAGTTGGAGCTGGACCACGCGGCTCTGAAGAAGGACGCCGGGAACGTCCGGGACACGGGCAGGGACATCAACTCCCAGTTCCAGGGGTTGTCGGCGTTCTACCGGGCTCCGGAGGCGGAGCAGTTGTTCGCGACGACGAAGCCGGTGCAGGACCGGGCCGACGACTTCGCCGGCGGCCTCGAGACCGTGTCCTCCGCGCTGTCGTCCTACGCGACGGAGATCCGCCCCCTCGTCTCCAAGCTGAAGTCGCTGAAGACGAAGGCGCAGACCTTCGTCGGCTCGGTGAAGGACGACGACGAGTGGGAGTACGACGAGGACAAGGTCGCCGAGCACAACCGGCTCCGGGACGAGATCACCGCGACGGTGGCGGCGTTCTGGGCGGCGGAGCGGACCTGCCACAACAAGATCACCGCGTTGTGGGGCGGGACGCAGATGGTCGCCGGGGACGGTTCGGAGCGTGAGGACCAGTACGGGTTCAACGCCGAGGACATGAAGAACGCGAAGCTTCCCTGGGGTGACCCGGTGGAGGAGAAGCACTACTGGTACGAGGTCGGCCACTGGGTGAAGTCGTTCGTGTGGGACGGGCTGATCGTCGACGGTGTGTGGGGGACGATCAAAGGCCTGGGCACGCTGGTCGGGTTCGGCGGCTGGGAGGCGATGGGCCAGGCCTGGAAGGGCCTCGCACAGCTCGCCACCGGCGTGGTGATCACGATGATGCCGGTGGCGGGTACGGCGTTCTGGGCGTTGCCGGACGACAAGCTGCCGTCCTGGCTGCGGGAGTCGCGCACGGCGATGAAGGAGACCGGCAAGGCGCTGGTGGCCTGGGACGAGTGGGGCAAGAACCCCGCCCGTGCGGCCGGTGCGGTCACCTTCAATGTGCTGACCACGGTGTTCACCGGTGGTGCGGGGACCGCCGCGTCCAGTGCCGGCAAGGCGGGCGCGGTCGCCAAGGTCCTGTCGGCGGCCGGGAAGGCCGGCAAGGTCATCGACCCGATGACGTACATCGCCAAGGGCGCGGGCGCGGGCCTGTCGAAGATCGGCGACATCGCCAAGGGACTCAAGGGCGTCGGCACCATCGACATCCCCACGCTCCCGGACGGCTCGGTCCAACTCCCCGACGGCCGCGTGATGGAACCGAACGGCAACCTCGTCTCGCCCGACGGCACCATCGACACCACACCGGTTCCCCACGAGGCCCCGGCGCCGTACCGGACACCCTCCGGACTTCCGGCCCACTGGACCATCCAGACCCCCGATGCGCCGGTGTACGCGGGTGCCGCGCACACGGCCGACAACGGGGCGTACGCCGGCGCCGCGCACGCGACGGCCGACGGCGTCCACACCGGCGTCCCGCACGGCACGGGTGACGCGATCCCGGCGGGAACGGCGGGAACGGCGGGAACCCACGCCGGTACGACACCGTCGGCGTGGTACCACGACACCCCGTCCGCCACCCCCCACACCGGCGGCCACGACGTCCCCGGCACGGGCGTCCACGGCCCCGACGGGCCGCACGGCACGGGCCACGACACCCCCACCGTTCACCCGGACGACGCCTCGCACGGCATCGGCCACGAAGGCACCGGTCACGCCGACGACGCGACGCACTCCGGGGACCACACGGACGTCGGGGACCACACGGACGTCGGGGACACGGCCGCGGACGCCGTCGCGCACCACGGCGCCGACGCACAGGCCGTCCCGGGCCACACGGGCACGGACGTACCGGGGCACGGGGGGGTCGGGGAGCCGTTCGAGTACAAGCCCCACGTGTCCGACGCGGAATGGGACAAGCTCACCCCGGCCGAACAGCACCGGGTGGCGCTCGCCGAGGTCTCCGAGGGCACGGTCCCCTTCCCCCGGGACGCCGACGCCGTCCACTACGGCCAGGCGTACTGGAACCACTACGCCGAGAACATGCCGGACGTCCGGCGGAAGGCCGTGTGGGACTACACCGACGAGCCCAACTACGGCCTCCCGGCACCCCATCCCGACGGGTGGGGAACGTACAAGGAGATGAACGGCTACCTGCGGGGCGACACCTCGAAGTGGAGCCCGTACGTCCAGCACAACATCGACGAGGTCGACGAGGCCCTCGCGGGCCATGCCGTTCCGGAGGACGTCATGGTGGTCCGCGGCACCGGCATCGGACACCTCGACCTGGACGACCCGCTCGAGATGCTGGGCAACACGTACACCGACAAGGGATACATGTCCACGTCCCTCGGCAACCACCCCGTTGCCGCCTTCGCGGGCGAGGAGGCCATCCTGCACCTCAGGGTTCCGAAGGGGACCCCCGCGCTGTGGGTCGAGAAGGTCGGCAAGTTCGGCATGGGCGAGCGGGAGCTGCTCCTGGGGCGCGGCACTCAGTACCGGGTGACCCGTGTGTTCAGGGAGAATGGCCAGATCCAGGTGTACGGCGAAGTGCTGCCGAGATAGCGACGAGCTGCCGAGACAGTGACGAGCTGCCGAGACAGTGACGAGAGGAAGGCACGACCATGAGCCGGGAGCGGAACGTCAATCCCCGGACCACCGAGCCCCTCCGGTTCGAGGAGGTCGCGGGACCTCCCCGCTACGCCCGCAGCACGGACAAGCCGGTGCGGTACGTGACGGTGGCGAACGGACAGGGAGCCGTGCTCGGCTATGTCTGGGCGAACGACGAGGACGACGCGGCGGGCTGGAAGGCACGGAGCGCGGGCGGCGACGAGGCGTTCAACCGGGGCGCCCTGTACGTGTCCAGGCTTCGGGACGCCAAGGCCCGCGGACTGCGCCCCACGGTGGCCCTCGCCGAGCTGGCCCGGGACTCCGACCCCGCGAACCCCAGCCATGTCGTCCCCGGATCCCTCACCGAGGCCCCCGGCCTCCAGACGGTGAAACAGTTGGCGGAGGAGAGCTGACCGGGCGCCGTACGCGATCCGCCCCCCGGGTGTACGCCCCACCCTCCCGTGCCTTATGTTGCACGGGCAAAGTAAGGGGGAGCTTGCATGCCGCAGCACGGGCACCATGGAAGGCACGCGTCGTGAGCATGGGTCTCGCCGAGGTCGAGGCCATGGCGCGGGCCGCGCACGCCGGGCAGACGGACAAGGCCGGGCGGCCGTACACCGAGCACCTGAGGGCCGTCGCCGAGGGCGTTCGCGCCCGGGGCGGCGGCGACGAGCTGATCGCCGCGGCCTGGCTGCACGACGCCGTGGAGGACGGGGTGCTCAGCGAGGAATGGCTGGAGACGGCCGCCCTCGACCAGCGGACCAAGGACGTCGTCCGGGCGGTGACCAAGCGTCCCGGCGAGACGCCCGAGGCGTACGCGCGGCGGATCCTCGCCACACCGGGCGCCCGGCTGGTCAAGACGGCCGACCTCGCGCACAACGCGGACCCCGACCGGCTCGCCCGGCTCGACGAGGCCACCGCACGGCGCCTTGAGCACAAGTACGACGCCATGAGGCGGTACCTCGGCCTCACCCCTGACGACTGACGGCAACCCAGCACAGGACGACGACTGAATGGCACGGGACTACGACAGCCAACTGCTGGAGTCGGTGGCGGTGCGGCGCCGCCGGATACGCGACGCGCTGCTGTTCGGCACCCAGCGTGGCCGGCGCACGCTGGACGAACGGCTCGGCAAGGTGTTCGCGGGCATCGCCATCGCGGCCGTCCTGTGCGCCGGCTGCGTCGGCTGGTCCTTCCTCCAGTCCACCCTGGCGAAGCAGAAGGCCGAGCAGGAGAAACAGCAACAGCAGCAGGAACAGCTGTACGACCCCACCGGCGGCAGCCCGTCCGCCGACGCGACCGCGGAGAAGCAGTGAAGAAGACGAGTACGCGTGACGGGTGTGACGGGTGTGACGGGTTCATTTCAGACGCGGCCCGTGGCCGAATTGACGCGATGATAGGTTCCGGTGAGTGGTGAGCACTGCAACGACGTCTCGGACCCAGCTCAGCCGAGTCACCCTGATCGGTGAACGGCGGCGCGCCGACCTGGTTCTGCCGTCGGACACCCCGATCGGCCAACTGCTCCCCGACATACTGCGGTTGCTCGACGATCGGGTCGCCTCGCGGCCCACCACGCGGCAACTGGTCACCGCCGACGGCTCCGTGCTGCCGCACGACGCCACTCTGTCCTCGGCCGAGGTCGCCGACGGCGCGGTGCTCCAGCTCGTCCGGGCGCACGCCGCGCCGCCCGCGCCCGTTGTGCACGACGTGACCGACCAGGTCGCCGACGACCTCGACCTGCACGCCTGGCGCTGGCGCCCGGCCGCGCGCCGGGCCAGCGCCGGGACCGCCACCGTCGTCTTCGCCGTGGCCGCGGCGGTCCTGGCCCGGCGCGAGTTCGCGCTGGAGTCCGTCGCCACCGCGCTCGCCGTCGCCACCGTGGTGTTCCTGCTGGGCGGCGCGGTCGTCGCGAAGATCGGTGACGGCAACCTCGGTCTCGCCACCGCGCTGCTGCTCGCCTCCGGCGGACTCGGCCTGCTCGCCGCGTGGACCGCCGCCGACGCCTACGCCTGGCCGGGCGAGGCCCGCCTGGCCGGTGTGGTCGGCGCGCTGGTGCTCACCCTGGTACTGCTCGCGTACTTCTCACCACTCGGCCGGGGCGGGCTCATCGGGGCGGCGGCCGCCGTCGCCGTGGCCGCCGTCTGGGAGGCCGTCGCCGCCGTACAGGACCGTCCGGACCGGCTCGGAGCCGTGATGGCCGTGTTCTCCGTGGTGCTGCTCGGCCTGCTGCCGCGCCTGGCGCTGATGGCCTCCGGACTCACCGGCCTCGACGACCGGCGCTCCTCGGGCGTGTCGGTGAGCCGGCACCAGGTCTCCAACGCGCTCGCCGCCACCCACCGCGGCCTCGCCCTCGCCACGGTGGTCGCCGCCGCCGCGGCCGCCGCCGGCGGCTGGCTGCTGACCACCGCCGAGAAGCCCACCGCGTGGACGGTGACCCTCGCGTCGCTCACCGCCGTGGTGCTGCTGTCGCGGGCCCGGGCCTTCCCGCTGGTCGCGGAGGTCGTGGCCCTGTTCGGGGCGGCGGCCGTCCTCGTCGTACGCCTCGCGGTGCTGTGGCTGGACCACGCCGGCGGCGCCGGCGCGCTGGCCCTGCCGGCGGCCGCCGCGCTGCTGCCGCTGCTGGTCCTCGCGATCGAACCGCCGGAGCATGTGCGGGTCCGGCTGCGGCGGCTCGCCGATCTCGTCGAGTCCGTCGGGGTGATCGGACTGTTCCCGCTGGCCGTCGGCGTGTTCGGCATCTACGGGCAACTGCTCGACAAGTTCTGAGGTCTGAGGGACGACGCGTCGGTGTTCCGGGCGGGAGCACGATGCAAGGGAGAAGGGCGACATGCCGAGCGGTGAGAACTGGCAGAACGACGTGCTGCGCGACCTGAGGGGCGGCGCGGCACCTCAGCAGCCCGCGGACCGGCAGAGCGCCCCCGCACAGCGGCAGCCACAGCAGCAGCCCCAGCGGCAGGACCGGCAGGACCGGCAGGCACAGCGGCCGGACCGGCAGGCACAGCGGCCGGACCGGCAGGCACAGCGGCAGGACCGGCAGGCACAGCAGGCGGAACCGCATCAGCAGGCGGAACGGCATCAGCAGCCGGCACCGCATCAGCAGGCGGAACCGCATCAGCAGGCGGAACGGCATCAGCAGCCGGCACCGCATCAGCAGCCGGAACAGCACCAGCCGCCAGAGCAGCACCAGCAGCCCGCGCAGCCCGGCGTGCCCGCGCAGCCCGGCGTGCCCGCGCAGGGCACCCCGGCCCAGCAGGCCGCCCCCGGGTACGGCTACCCGCAGCAGCAAGCCGGGTACGGCTACCAGCAGCAGCAGCAGCAACAACAGCAGCCCGGCCCCGGCCGGCCCCAGCAGCAGGCCGCCACGTACCCCCAGCAGCAGCCGTACGCCGGCCAGGCCGCCCACCCCGCCCCCCAGACGGCCACGCAGACGGCCCCCCAGACGGCCACGCAGCCGCACCCGCAGACCCGGCCCCACCCGCCGCAGCCCACCCCCGCCGCCCGTACCGCCGCCACCCCCGACACCCGTCCCGTCCTCGACAAGCGGCTGGCCGCCGCCGGTCTCAAGCCCCGCCGCGGTGAGCCGTTCGCCGCCCGCGCCCTGCGCGCCGTGCGCCGTGTCGTGTCCTCCGCCGCGCGCGAGGTCGCCGAGACCACGGCGACCGCCGAGGTGCTCCAGCGGCCGGTCACCACCGGCCGCCAGATCGCCGTGACCTCCATCCGCGGCGGATCCGGGAAGACCACGGTCGCCGCCCTGCTCGGCGCCACCTACGCCCACTACCGCCAGGACCCGGTGCTCGTCGTCGAGGCGGACCCGGCGCTCGGCTCGCTGCCGGTGCGGCTCGGCGCGGAGAGCCTGCGCTGGACCACCGGCGACCTCGCCGCCCTGGTCGAGCCGCAGATGTCGCTGCTCGACGTGACGGGCTACCTCGTCCAGCTCCCCGACAACGCCTGGCTGCTGCCCGGCAGCCAGGGGCAGGTCGGCGCGATGCTCGACACCAGGGCCTACGAGCGGGTCATGGTGTCGCTGCGCCGCTACTTCGGGGTGACCGTCGTCGACTGCGAGACCCTGCCCGCCGAGGTGGCCCGCACCGCGCTGTCCGCCGCGCAGGCCCGCGTGCTCACCGTGCCCGCGACCCTGGAGGGCATCGCCAGCACCCGCTCGGTGCTGGAGTGGATGCGCGGCCTGCCCCGGTCCATCACCACCTCGACCGTCGTCGTCCTCACCGAGATGTCACCGCACCCCGGTCTCGACCTGGACAAGGCCGCCGAGCAGTTGAAGGCGACCGGGGCGAGCGTCCGGGTCCTGCCGTACGACCGGCACCTCGCGGCCGGCGGCGCCATCCGCACCGACCTGCTCGCACAGGCCACCCGGCAGGCCGTCACCCGGCTCGCCGCCGAGGCCTTCGAACTGTCCCAGAAGCGCCGTTGACCCCCTTCGAAGGGACCCCACAGAGGCTAGGACGATGAGTACCCGACTGATCCACCGCCCGGCGCGGACCACCCGCCCGCCGGCCGCATCCGAGCCGCGCACCATAGAGGCGCCGCCCAACCTGCCCGAGGGCAGGGCGGGTTCCGTCGCCACCTCGCTGCTGCCCGTCGCCGGCGTGATGTCGTCCGTCGTGATGATGACGGTCGTGCGCAACAGCCAGTTCGCGGGGCTCGGCGCGATCATCCTCGTCGTCACCCTGGTCGGCTCCCTCGCCCTGGTCTTCTCCCAGCGCGGCAAGGCCCAGCGCACCCGCCGCACCCAGCGCGAGGCCTACCTCGCCTACCTGGAGGACCTGCGCGAGGAACTCTCCGCGGAGGAGCGCCGGCGCGGGGAGACCGCCCAGGTGCTCAACCCGCAGCCGGACGCCCTGTACGACATCGTCCGCGACCCCGCCCGGCTGTGGGAACGCCGCCGCCTGGACGGCGACTTCCTGCGGGTGCGGGCCGGCACCGGTGAGATGCCGGTGCGGGACCTGAAGGTCGGCCAGCAGGGCTCGTCCGTGCTGACCCCGCCGGACCGGTTCATGCTGAACGAGGCGTCCGCGCTGATGGCCCGCTTCCGCACCGGCACCGACCTCCCGCTCACCGTCCCGCTCGACCGCGTCGGCAACATCAGCGTCATCGGACGGCGCGAGGACACCCTCCGGATCGCCCGCGCGCTGATCGTCCAGACCGCCGCCCTGCACGCCCCGGACGACGTGGCGCTCGCGCTCGCCGCCCCCGGCGACCGGATCGCCGACTGGGAGTGGGCCAAGTGGCTGCCCCACCTGCTCGACCCCGAGCAGTTCGACGGCCCCGTCGCCGCCCGCCGCATCGCGCCCTCCGTGCCCCAGCTGGCCCGGCAGATCGGCCCCGAACTGCGCCGCCGCGCCTCCTACGCGGCCGAGGTGCGCCGCGGGCTGTCCGGCAAGGACGCCCTCGCGATGACCTCCCGGCTGCTCGTCGTCGCCGACGCGCACGGCGACGACGCCGTCGACCTGCCCCGCCCCGACGACGCGGTCGGCCTGCGGGAGATGGGCGTCACGGTCCTGCACCTGCTCGACGAACGGGTGCGGGAACCGGGCAGCGTCGGCGTACGCATCACCGTCGACGGCGAGCGGATCGACGTCGAGGACCTGCGCGAGGACGAGCCGATCGGCGCCCACGGCACCGTCGACGAGGTCGGCGTCCCCTTCGCCGAGGGCCTCGCCCGGATGCTCGCCCCGCTGCGGCTGTCCGCCGACTCGATGGCCGCGGACGCCCCGCTCAGCGGCCCGGTCGACTTCGCCGAACTCCTCGGCATCGACGACGTCGCCGACCTCGACCTCGGCCGGCTGTGGGCGCCGCGCGGCGAGCGGGCCTTCCTGCGCGTGCCCATCGGCGTCAGCGACTCCCACGAGCCCGTCCTGCTCGACCTGAAGGAGTCCTCCGAGCTGGGCATGGGGCCGCACGGCCTGTGCGTCGGCGCGACCGGCTCCGGCAAGTCCGAGCTGCTGCGCACCCTCGTCCTCGCCCTGGTCGCCACCCACCCGCCGGAGGACCTCGCCATGGTCCTCGTCGACTACAAGGGCGGCGCCACCTTCGCCCCCTTCGCCGACCTGCCGCACGTGGCCGGCGTCATCACCAACCTGGAGAACCAGGCCGGCCTGGTCGAACGCGTCCACGCCTCGCTGGCCGGCGAGGTCAAGCGCCGCCAGCAGGTCCTCAAGGAGGCCGGCAACGTCGCCGACATCGGCCACTACGCCGCCCTGCGCGCCGAGAAGCGCCCCGACCTGGAGCCCCTGCCCCACCTCTTCGTCGTCATCGACGAGTTCGGCGAACTCCTCACCGCCAAGCCGGACTTCATCGACCTGTTCCTGTCCATCGGCCGCATCGGCCGCTCCATCGGCGTGCACCTGCTGCTGTCCAGCCAGCGCATCGAGGGCGGCAAGCTCAAGGGCCTGGACACCTACCTGTCGTACCGGCTCGGCCTGCGCACCTTCTCCGCCGACGAGTCCCGCACCGTCCTCGACACCACCGACGCCTTCCACCTGCCGCCGCTGCCCGGCTTCGGCTACCTCAAGGTCGACACCAGCCACTACGAGCGGTTCAAGGCCGGATACGTCTCCGGCGCCTACCGCGGACCCGTGCGGCGCGAGGAGGAGGACACCGGGCCGCTCGCCCTGGAGTTCGAGGCGTACAACACCCTCGGCCAGGAGGAGAGCGCCACGGCGCCCGCGGAGCCGCAGATGCGGCGCCGGGAGACCGGACCCACCGAGATGGGCGTCATGGTCGGCCAGATCGAGGACGCCGGCGCCCGCCCCGTCCGCCAGATCTGGCTGCCCCCGCTGCCCGACGCGGTCGCCCTCGACAAGGTCGCCGGTCCGCTGGAGGTCGGCGCGCGCGGCACGCAGCTCACCCGGCGCAGCGGGCCGCTCCGGGTGCCCCTGGGCATCCTCGACGACCCCACCAAGCAGTGGCAGGGCCTGTGGTATCTGGACCTCACGGTCGCGGGCGGCCACGCGGCGGTCATCGGCGGCCCCCAGTCCGGCAAGACGACCCTGCTGCGCACCCTCGCGCTCTCCCTGGCGCTGACGCACACCCCGCAGGAGGTCGGCGTCTACGGCCTCGACCTGGTCGGCGGCGGCCTCCAGGCGCTGTCCGGGCTGCCGCACGTCGGCGGGGTCGCCGGCCGCGCCGACCGGGAGCGCGCCGCCCGCACCATCGACTCCGTACGCGGCATGCTCGACCAGCGCGAGGAACTGTTCCGCGTCCACAACATCGACTCCCTGGAGCAGCTGCGCACCCTGCGGGCGGCGGGCCGCCTGCCCGAGCTGGCCTCCACCGAGATCGTGCTGCTGATCGACGGCTTCGGCGCCCTGCGCGACGACTTCGAGGAACTCGACGACGCGGTCGTCGACATCCTCAAGCGCGGCAGCGGCTACGGCATCCACGTCGTCGCCGGCATGCTGCGCTGGAACGACGTGCGCATCGCCACCCAGTCCCAGTTCGGCACCCGGGTGGAGCTGCGCCTGAACGACGCGAGCGAGTCCAGCATCGACCGCAAGCTCGCCGAGACCCTCGCGCCCGAGGAGAAGGGCCGCGTCCTCACCGACGGCAAGCTCTTCGCCCAGGTCGCCCTGCCCCGCACGGACGGCCGGGCCGACACCGCGGACCTCGGCGCGGTCCTGGAGCGCACCGCCCGGACCGTCCGCGCCACCTGGACCGGCGAGGTCGCCCAGCCCGTACGGGTCCTCCCGCACGTCCTGGAGCCGCACCTCCTGCCGGGCCCCTCGGCCGAACCGCGCCGGGTGCCGATCGGGCTGGACCAGACGAAGCTCGCGCCGGTCCTGCTCGACCTGTTCCACCACGACCAGCACCTGCTGATCATGGGCGACAGCGAGTGCGGCAAGACCAACCTGCTGACGGCGATCGCCCAGGGCCTGATGGAGCGCTACCGCGACGACGAGCTGGTCTTCGGCGTCATGGACCCGCGGCGCGGCCTGCGCGGCGTCATCCCGGAGGAGTACCGGGGCGGCTACGCCTACAACGCCAAGCTGAGCGGCGCCCTCGCCACGGGCATCGCCACCGAGCTGGAGAAGCGGATGCCCGACGACGCCGAGGGCGCCGAGCTGGAGCCCGGCAGCTTCTCCGGCCCGCGCATCGTGATCCTCGTCGACGACTACGACGTCCTCACCACCGCCGGCCAGCAGCCGCTCGCGCCGTTCGTGCCGTACCTCCCCTCGGCCCAGGACATCGGTCTGCACTTCGTCCTCACCCGGCGTGTCGCCGGCGCCTCCCGCGGCCTGTACGAGCCGCTGATGATGGGCCTGCGCGAGTCCGGCGCCGCGGCGCTGGTGATGGCCGGCGACCGCAGCGAGGGCCAGCTCTTCTCCGGCGTGTACGCCTCCCAGCAGCCGCCCGGCCGGGGCGTGCTGGTCCGCAGGGGCGAGCCGAACCGGCTGATCCAGACCGTCTACGCGGGCACGAGGTGAACCCATGACCGAACCCATGACGAAGGACGTCGTCGTGCTCACGAAGAAGACGAACCCATGACGAAGGACGTCGTCGCGCTCACGAGGAAGATGCCCGACCCGCTCAGCGTCATCGCGGGCCTGCTCTCCGGCGGCCCGGACAAACTGGTCGGCGCGGAGGCGGACGGCGCGCTGGTGCGGCTGCACGACGAACAGGGCCGCCCGCTGCTCTCCGTCGAGGCCCCCCTGCTCGTCCAGGTCCGGGGAGAGGCGGCGCGGCTGCTCGGCGCGGACGAGCCGGAGGTCCCCTACTGGTGGACCGAGGCCCGCGCCACCACCGGCGTGAAGGAGGCCGAGGCGCTCGCCGGGACCTTCGCGGCCCGGCTCGCCACGCTGGTCGGCGGCACCGCCTGGCCGCGGGCGGCCGCGACGTCGCTCGCCGTGGTGAACACGGAGGGGATGACGGCCGTGCCGGTGCCGGCCGCCGCCCAGCCCGCCGTCGACGTGCTCACCGACAAGGTCGCCGTGGTGATCCAGGACCGCCCGGTGGTCGCGATGACCGCCTGGCTCGCCGACGCGTTCCGGGCCGCCGCGAACGCCCGGCTGGGACTCCAGATCGTCACACCGGCCGGCACCCGGCTCTCCCCGACGGTGCGGGGCGCACTGCCGGGCTGGCCCTCGCGCTGGGTGGTGCAGGACGAGGAGTGCGGCTACTACGACGGGCTGTCCGGCGCCGTCCTGCGGTGGAGCGACGGCCTGTTCATGCCCGTCGGGTCGCCGGAGGCGACCCCCGGGGACCCGCGCACCCCCGTCGCCGGGACCTTCGGCGGGCAGATCGCGGACACCGGGGAGCGCCAGCTGGCGATCTCCTTCCGCTGCGTCCACCCCGCCGACGACCGGCTGGTCCTCGGCGGCGCCGTGGAGTCGGTCTGGCGGGAGATCACCGGCGAGCCGCCGGCCGGCTGGGGCACCGAGGAACCCGCCAACCTGCCCTGGTCGCTGCGCCAGCTCACCGACGTGGCCTTCGAGCGGGCGCCGGACCCGACCTGGGTCGTGGTCGTCGGCGCACCGGAGCGCCCGGGCCTGGCGACGGTCCGGATCACCCGTACGGAGGCTGGCGTCGAGGAGGACGTCACGCTGGCCTTCGGGTACGGCCCCGGAGAGGAGGGCCCGACGGACGCGATCGTCCGGGCGGCGGAGACGCTGGCGGTCCGCCACCACCTCCAGTCGATGCTGGTCCAGGTCCGCAGGGCCCGCCGCGACCTGTCGGTGCCGCCGCGCTTCGAGGGCCCGGGAGTGCCGTACGCGTTCGTGCTGGGCGCGGAGGAGGTCCGCGGGGTGCCGGGCGACCGGGCGAGGCGCACCCCGCTCGGCCATCCGCCGCGCGAGCTGGGTCCGAGGACGCGCCCGGCCCTCTACTACCAGCTCCCGGGCGACCCGTCCGACCTGTCGGCCTGGCAGGACTTCGAACGCCTCATGCGGCACCTGAAGGGCAGCCCCGCCTGACGGCCGCGGGGAGCCGCGCACCGGCGGCACCCGGCAGGCCGGTTCCCCGCCGCCCGCCCGCCGGCGCGCGCTCCCCGCACCCGCTCAGGCCGACACCTTCTCCTTCTCCGGCTCCCGCTCCCGCTCCGGCTCCCGCTCCCGCGCGACCCGTACGGGATCCGTCCGGAAGGCCCAGTCCATCCGCGGCTCCATCACACAGCGGAACACCCGCCGCACGGGCCCGGTGCACAGCAGGGTGACGGCCACGGCGACCACGGCGCTGACGGCGATCTCGCCGAGCGGCTGGTGCAGGGCGGGGTGGTCGAACCAGCCCCGGTAGTCGGCGCCCTTGAGCAGGAAGCCGTGCAGCAGATAGCCGTAGAGGGTGCCCGCGCCGAGCGCGGTGAACCACATCGTGCGGCCCGGCACCCAGGACAGGAAGCACGCGGTCAGCAGCAGGGAGCAGCCGAACAGGGCGAGCTGCATGACGGGCCCGACCCACCACGGGGCGCCCAGTTCCTGAGCGGAGTCGCGGTGGTAGAACCAGGCGGTGTTCATCCGTGCCACCGCCCACCAGGAGAACGCCAGCGCGCCGGCGAAGACCGGAACGGCCGCGATCCGCACCGAGCGCCGGCGCACCAGCCGGAAGTGCTCCGGCTTCAGCGTCAGGCCCAGCACGAAGAACGGCAGGAACTGCAGGACGCGCTGGAGGTCGAGGTCGTCACCGATGGCCGGGGTGACGGACGCCAGCATGGCGATGCCCAGCGCGAGGGGCAGCGGATGGCGGACCAGCTTCCACAGGGGGGTGGTCAGACGCCAGATGAACAGCGCGCACAGGAACCAGGTCAGGAAATACGGGTCCAGGAGGCTGATGTCCTGCGGGGTGCCGGCGACGTACCTCTTGAACAGCGGGTACGCCGTCTCGAAGACGACGTACGGCACGACGACACCGGTGACCAGCCGCTTCAGCTTGCCGGGGCTCCCGTCGAAACCGCGGGAGAAGAAACCGGAGACGACGATGAACGCCGGCATGTGGAACGCGTACACCAGCATGTACGCGGCCTGGAGCACCCGGCTGTCGCCCTTCAGCGGTTCCCAGGCGTGCGCGACGGCCACCAGCACGATCGCCAGGTACTTGGCGTTGTCGAAGAACGCGTCACGCTGCTTGGCCCGTCTGTCGGGGGACCGGTGCTGCTGATCTTTCTGGCTCCCCGGGGAGCGCGGACTCGGCACGAGAGACGAAGCGGCGTGGAACATCTGAGGCACCCTAGCGTTGTCCATGGCAATACGTACAACGTGCCACGTCATCGCGATGTCATTCCTCAATTCGACGGTGATGACGCTCTCTTCACGCCCCGGATGTCGCGATTCATCCCGACTAAAAGGTGCATAACGCCGGTTGTGGGGGTGTTGTGGGTACTCCCGTGCCCGTAATTCGAATTCCCTGCGCGGCTGTTGTGGAATTCCGTCGGGAGGGTGTCGTCGAATTGTTGTGCGGAGCGGATCCGGAGGTGCCCGTCGCCGCCCGGGCGGGAGGAGTTGACGTCACGGATGTCTCACCGGCCGCATGAGGAGGCCGGGTTGGTGGCACGATGGTCTCTGGCGGGGGCGCGCGGGGTTGCGCCCCCGGGCCGGGAGAGCGGACCGATCGAGGGTGTGATCAGTTGTGGCCATTTCACTGTCAGTGGTGCTGCTGTTGGCGATCGTCCTGGTCGTGCTGATCCGGGGCGGGTCGATCAAGGCCGGACCCGCCGTCGTCGCGATCCTCTTCGGCTTCTTCCTCGCCTCGACCGGCATGGCCCCGTCGATCAACCGCTTCCTCGACTCCCTCGCGGAAACGATCAACTCGATCAGCTTCTGAGGCGGAGCGGCCCGCGCGCCGGCGCATCCGGCCGACCGGAGATCACACCCGAGACCGGCCGAAGGCCCACCCAACCGGCCGAACACGGCCCCGGCCGGCCGTGAGAACGATCAGCGCCAGGCGGATAAAACGAATCAGGGCCAGGCGGAGAGAACGAATCAGGGCCAGGCCGGAGGAGTGCACCTCCGGCCTGGCCCTGAGCCGTACAGAGCGGGCGACGGGAATCGAACCCGCGTAGCCAGTTTGGAAGACTGGGGCTCTACCATTGAGCTACGCCCGCACAGGACGCGCCGCAGATCGCAGGACCGCGGCACTGGAGGCATCGTAGCGGGTCGGCCCGCCCCGCCGCACACCCCCCGTGTCCGGGCCGCGCCGCCGGCCGTTCCGCCGGCTGTCCGGCGGGCCGGCGAATGCGGCGGTCCCGCGGCCTGCGGGCATGTACCCTACGTGTCGCACCAGACGGGGTGTGGCGCAGCTTGGTAGCGCGTCCGCTTTGGGAGCGGAAGGCCGTGGGTTCAAATCCCGCCACCCCGACCACCTGCGCGATCATGCCGGGAGCCTCGCCGGAGATCGTCTTTTGGGCGGCCCAGCTGCTGCGGTTACTATGCAAGCTGCGCGCCCGTGTGTCCCGGCCCACTCGGCCTACGAACTCTCCCGGGCGTCTCATCGCCGGACCTGTCTGGCTCCGGCGAAAACCAAGAAGTCAGCCACAAGGAGACCGAACCGTGAAGAGCGCCGTGGAGACCCTGAACCCGACTCGGGTTCGGCTCACTGTCGAGGTGCCCTTCGAGGAGCTCAAGGACAGCCTCGACGCGGCGTACAAGAAGATCAACCAGCAGGTCACGGTGAAGGGCTTCCGCAAGGGCAAGATCCCCGCCCGGGTGATCGACCAGCGGTTCGGCCGTGGTGCCGTGCTGGAGGAGGCCGTCAACGACGCGCTGCCGAAGTTCTACACGGAGGCGGTCAACGAGGCCGAGATCGACGTCCTCGGCCAGCCCGAGGTCGACATCACCGAGCTGAAGGACGGCGAGACGCTGAACTTCACCGCCGAGGTCGACGTCCGTCCCGCCCTGGAGCTCCCCGAGGACTTCTCCTCCATCGAGGTCGAGGTCGACGCCGTCGAGGTGACGGACGAGGACGTCGAGAAGTCGGTCGAGCAGCTCCGCGAGCGCTTCGCCTCGACCTCCCCGGTCGAGCGCGCCGCCGAGGACGGCGACGTCGTCACCGTCGACCTGGAGGCCAAGGTCGACGGCGAGGTCCTCGAGGACGGCGTCGCGAGCGGCGTCTCGTACACCATCGGCTCCGGCGAGCTCCTCGAGGGCATCGACGACGCCGTGAAGGGCCTGGAGGCCGGTGGCGAGGCCACCTTCACCTCCGAGCTCAAGGGCGGCTCCGCGGCCGGCAAGGAGGCCGAGGTCACCGTCAAGGTCTCCCAGGTCGCCGCCCGCGAACTGCCCGAGCTGGACGACGACTTCGCGCAGCTCGCCTCCGAGTTCGACACCCTCGAGGAGCTGAAGGCGGACAGCCGCAAGCGCCTCGCGAACATGAAGCAGTACGACCAGGCCACGCAGGCCCAGGAGCGCGTCCTGGAGAAGCTGCTGGAGCTCGTCGAGGTGCCCGTCCCCGAGAAGCTGCTCGAGGACGAGGTCAACACCCGCAAGCACAACCTGGAGCACCACCAGCTCGGCCAGATGGGCCTGACCCTCGACAAGTACCTGGAGATCCAGGGCAAGACCGCCGAGGAGTTCGAGACCGAGACCCGCGACGCCGCGGTCAAGGGCATCAAGACCCAGTTCGTCCTGGACGAGCTCGTCAAGCGCGAGAAGCTCAACGTCAACCAGGAGGAGCTCACCGAGCACCTCATGCGCCGCGCCGCCTCCTCCGGCATGTCCCCCGACCAGTTCGCCCAGGCGGTCGTCGAGGGCGGCCAGGTCCCGCTCCTGGTCGGCGAGGTCGCCCGCGGCAAGGCCCTGGCCTCGGTCGTCGAGTCCGCCACGGTCAAGGACACCAACGGCGAGGTCATCGACCTGAGCGACGAGGAGGAGGAGACCTCCACCGAGGAGGCCGCCGCCGAGGACGCCGCCGCCGAGGCGAAGACCGAGGACGAGGCCAACGGCGAGGGCGACGAGAAGGCCGACGCCTGATCACCGCGTCCCCGCTGACGTAGGCAAGAGGGGCCCTGGGGCACATCAGCTCCGGGGCCTCTCGCCGTACGCCGGGAGCGGCCCGCCCGGGGGGCGCGGGGCCGTACCGGGGTGCGGCTCCGCCGCGTGTGCGCGACAAGCCGCGCCGCCCCCCCGGCCGACGACCGCCACAGCCCCCTGGCCAAGCCGCGCCGGCCCCCGGGCCCGATGACCGCCACAGCCCCCTGGCCAAGCCGCGCCGGCCCCCCGGCCCGACGACCGCCACAGCCCCCCGGCCGAACCGCACCGGCCCCCCGGCGGAGCCCACCGCTACGCCCCCGGCGAACACTCCACTCTCCGGGATTCTCCGAAGGGACCCGCGCGTTAGGGTCCATGAATACGCGGGCAGGGGAGTCGCCGAACCGCCGGACGGCCCCACGCCCCGGCAGAACACGTGAGACGGCCCGGCGCCGTCGTAAGACGAGCAGGTGGATACGTGACGAATCTGATGCCCTCCGCCGCCGGCGAGCCTTCCATCGGTGGTGGCCTCGGTGACCAGGTCTACAACCGGCTGCTCAACGAGCGGATCATCTTCCTCGGCCAGCCGGTCGACGACGACATCGCGAACAAGATCACCGCACAGCTGCTGCTCCTTGCCGCCGACCCGGACAAGGACATCTACCTGTACATCAACAGCCCCGGCGGTTCGATCACGGCCGGCATGGCGATCTACGACACGATGCAGTTCATCAAGAACGACGTGGTGACCATCGCCATGGGCCTCGCGGCCTCCATGGGTCAGTTCCTGCTCAGCGCGGGCACCCCCGGCAAGCGCTTCGCGCTGCCGAACGCCGAGATCCTGATCCACCAGCCCTCCGCCGGTCTGGCCGGCTCGGCCTCGGACATCAAGATCCACGCCGAGCGGCTGCTCCACACCAAGCGGCGCATGGCCGAGCTCACGGCCCAGCACACGGGCCAGACGATCGAGCAGATCACCCGCGACTCGGACCGCGACCGCTGGTTCGACGCCTTCGAGGCCAAGGAGTACGGCCTCATCGACGACGTGATCCCCACGGCCGCCGGCATGCCGGGCGGCGGCGGTACCGGGGCGGCCTAGCAGGGCCCGTCACGGCCTCGGGGCCCCGTGCGCTCCCCGGCGGGAGCACACGGCGCACACAAGGCCGTCAGCGCCCTCTCCAGCCCCTCCAGCCCACCGCCCGGCCCCTCTCCAGGAGACACAGTGAACGACTTCCCCGGCAGCGGCCCGTACGACCGCCCCCGCGCCGAGTACACCGGCCCCACGGCCGAGTCCCGCTACGTCATCCCGCGCTTCGTCGAGCGCACCTCCCAGGGCATCCGCGAGTACGACCCGTACGCGAAGCTCTTCGAGGAGCGGGTGATCTTCCTGGGCGTCCAGATCGACGACGCCTCCGCCAACGACGTCATGGCGCAGCTGCTGTGCCTGGAGTCGATGGACCCCGACCGGGACATCTCGGTCTACATCAACAGCCCCGGCGGCTCCTTCACGGCGCTGACGGCGATCTACGACACGATGCAGTTCGTGAAGCCGGACATCCAGACGGTCTGCATGGGGCAGGCGGCCTCCGCCGCCGCCGTCCTGCTGGCCGCCGGTACGCCCGGCAAGCGCATGGCGCTGCCGAACGCCCGCGTGCTGATCCACCAGCCGTACAGCGAGACCGGCCGCGGCCAGGTCTCCGACCTGGAGATCGCCGCGAACGAGATCCTGCGGATGCGCTCGCAGCTGGAGGAGATGCTGGCCAAGCACTCCACCACGCCGATCGAGAAGATCCGCGAGGACATCGAGCGCGACAAGATCCTCACGGCCGAGGACGCGCTGTCGTACGGGCTGATCGACCAGATCATCTCGACCCGGAAGATGAACAACACCAACCTGCGCTAGCGCGCCAGGGGGAGTATCGTCTGCCGCCCCTTGGCACGGTGGGGCACGGTCCGCGTTCAAGCGGGGACCCGAACCGCGCCAAGGGGGGCCCGAATGGGGGGCCCGGCAAGGTACCGTCGACATAAGGCAGCACCAGGAGCCGCTGGACTCTTAGCGTCCAGGCGTCTCCCAGGCGAAGGGGAAGCACACCGTGGCACGCATCGGTGACGGCGGCGATCTGCTCAAGTGCTCGTTCTGCGGCAAGAGCCAGAAGCAGGTCAAGAAGCTCATCGCAGGGCCCGGTGTGTACATCTGCGACGAGTGCATCGATCTCTGCAACGAGATCATCGAGGAAGAACTCGCGGAGACGAGCGAGGTCCGCTGGGAGGAACTCCCGAAGCCGCGCGAGATCTACGAGTTCCTCGAGGGCTACGTGGTCGGCCAGGAGGCCGCCAAGAAGGCCCTGTCGGTCGCGGTGTACAACCACTACAAGCGGGTCCAGGCCGGTGAGAACGGCGGCGCGCAGAACCGCGAGGACGCCATCGAGCTGGCGAAGTCGAACATCCTGCTGCTGGGTCCCACGGGCTCCGGCAAGACCCTCCTCGCGCAGACGCTGGCCCGCATGCTGAACGTCCCGTTCGCGATCGCCGACGCCACGGCGCTCACCGAGGCGGGGTACGTCGGCGAGGACGTCGAGAACATCCTGCTGAAGCTGATCCAGGCCGCCGACTACGACGTCAAGAAGGCGGAGACCGGGATCATCTACATCGACGAGATCGACAAGGTCGCGCGGAAGAGTGAAAACCCCTCCATCACCCGCGACGTGTCGGGCGAGGGCGTCCAGCAGGCCCTGCTGAAGATCCTGGAGGGCACGACCGCCTCCGTCCCGCCGCAGGGCGGCCGCAAACACCCCCACCAGGAGTTCATCCAGATCGACACGACGAACGTGCTGTTCATCGTGGGCGGTGCCTTCTCGGGCCTGGAGAAGATCATCGAGTCCCGGGCCGGCGCCAAGGGCATCGGCTTCGGCGCGACGATCCGCTCCAAGCGGGAGCTGGAGGCCAAGGACCAGTTCGAGGACGTCATGCCCGAGGACCTGGTCAAGTTCGGCATGATCCCCGAGTTCATCGGCCGTCTGCCCGTGATCACCTCGGTCCACAACCTGGACCGCGAGGCCCTGCTCCAGATCCTGGTCGAGCCGCGCAACGCGCTCGTCAAGCAGTACCAGCGCCTCTTCGAACTCGACGGGGTGGAACTGGACTTCGAGCGCGAGGCCCTCGAGGCCATCGCCGACCAGGCGATCCTCCGCCAGACCGGCGCCCGCGGCCTGCGCGCCATCATGGAGGAGGTCCTGATGTCGGTGATGTACGAGGTCCCGTCCCGCAAGGACGTCGCCCGCGTCGTCATCACGGCGGACGTCGTCCACTCCAACGTCAACCCGACCCTGATCCCCCGCGACGCGCGGGGCGGCCGGGGCTCGGGGGAGCAGAAGACGGCGTAACCTGCCACCCGCGACACGACGAAGGGGCCCCGGTCGACCGACCGGGGCCCCTTCGCGTGCGACGGGCGGCGTCAGAGTGCGACGCGGGCCTCCTTGCGCACGTCGGCCGCGATCTCGGCGGACTCGTCGAGCGAGTAGGTCTTGGCGCCCGCGGTCGGCTCGACCACGCCCATGGTGCTGTAGTCGGCCCAGATGCACATGTAGGTGGTCTGGGTCTTCTCGGTGAGCGCGTCCTCGCTCTCCGCCTTCTGGCACCTCATCACGGCGCCGTCCAGGTTGTCGGGCTCGACGGTCTCGGCCTCGCCGATCAGCGTCACGTCGTCGTCCGACTCCGCCTTCATCTGCGAGAAGGTGATGTCGAGGGCCTTCTCGGGATCCTCGATCGTGCCGTAGACACCGAAGAAGGTGACGTTCTCGGCGGTCTCGGTCTTCGCCACGTCGGACGGGTCGGTGGTGTCGAGGGAGGTCAGGTCGATCGTCGAGTAGATCGCGCCGATCGACGTGGCGTCGCTGACGCCGGCCTTGGCGAGGTCCTTCTCGTCGCTCTCGCTCGCCTCCTCCTCCGCCGAGTCGCCCATCCGCTGGTACTTGTCGGACAGCAGGGAGGCCGGCGCGGTCAGCTTGTGCGGGCCGTCGTCCTCCAGGCCGCCGGCACCCCCGCCGCCGCCGAGCACGAAGTAGGCGCCCACACCGATCGCCGCCACCACCGCGACCGCGCCGATCACCAGGCCGGCCTTCTTCTTGCCGCCGCCCGGCGCCGGCGGCTGCGGGACGCCGTAGGGGGCCTGGCCGTACGGGGGCTGCTGGCCGTAGGGGGGCTGGCCGCCGTAGGGCGGGGTGGGCGGCTGCTGGCCGTACGGGCCCGGCTGCTGGGGCTGCTGGCCGTAGGGCGGGGTCTGGGGCGGAACACCCTGAGGGGGCTGCTGGGGGTAGCCGTAGCCGGGCTGGGGGGCCGGCGGCTGCTGGCCGTACGGACCCGGCTGGCCGTACGGGCCGGGCTGCTGAGGCTGCTGCCCGCCGTACGGGCCCGGCTGGTTGTAGCTCATTCCTGGGTTCCCCTCCAGAAGCTTATGTGTTTTTCACATCCTGGCTCACAGCCTGTGGGGCCCCTGCGCCGGGGGCCCCACCGTTACAGAACAAACGCGTTTCGGGACGGCGTCGTGACACCTCTAAACTGAGCCCGTGACCGACAACGCTCAGCAGCAGCCACCCGCGCCCACGACCGAACTGCCGACCCAGTACGCGCCGGCCGAGGTAGAGGGGACGCTGTACGAGCGCTGGGTGGAACGGGGTTACTTCGCCGCCGACGCGAGCAGTGACAAGCCCGCGTACACCATCGTCATCCCGCCGCCGAACGTCACCGGCTCGCTCCACCTGGGCCACGCCTTCCAGCACACCCTCATGGACGCCCTCACGCGCCGCAAGCGCATGCAGGGCTACGAGGCGCTGTGGCTGCCCGGCATGGACCACGCCGGCATCGCCACCCAGAACAAGGTCGAGCAGCAGCTCGCCGAGGAGGGCAAGTCCCGCCACGACCTGGGCCGCGAGGCGTTCGTCGAGCGCGTCTGGCAGTGGAAGGAGGAGTACGGCGGCAGGATCCTCGGCCAGATGCGGCGCCTCGGTGACGGCGTCGACTGGAGCCGCGAGCGGTTCACCATGGACGAGGGCCTGTCCAAGGCCGTCGGCACCATCTTCAAGAAGCTCTACGAGGACGAGCTGATCTACCGCGCCGAGCGCATCATCAACTGGTGCCCGCGCTGTCTGACCGCCATCTCCGACATCGAGGTGGAGTACCAGGAGGACGCCGGCGAGCTGGTCTCCATCCGGTACGGCGAGGGCGAGGACTCCCTGGTCGTCGCCACCACCCGCGCCGAGACGATGCTCGGTGACACGGCCGTCGCCGTCCACCCCGACGACGAGCGCTACCGGCACCTGGTCGGCCGGCAGATCAAGCTCCCGCTGACCGACCGGACCATCCCGGTCGTCGCCGACGAGCACGTCGACCCCGAGTTCGGCACCGGCGCCGTCAAGGTCACCCCGGCCCACGACCCGAACGACTTCGCGATCGGCCGGCGCCACGGCCTGCCCGCCATGACGATCATGGACGAGCACGGCGTCATCACCGTCCACGGCCCCTTCGTCGGCCTGGACCGCTTCGAGGCCCGCTCGGCGGTCGTCGGCGCGCTCCGGGAGCAGGGCCGGATCGTCGCCGAGAAGCGCCCCTACATGCACTCCGTGGGCCACTGCTCGCGCTGCAAGACCACGGTCGAGCCGCGGCTGTCCATGCAGTGGTGGGTCAAGGTCGGCCCGCTCGCGCAGGCCGCCGGTGACGCGGTCCGCGACGGCCGGGTCAAGATCCACCCCGAGGAGATGTCGAAGCGCTACTTCGACTGGGTCGACAACATGCACGACTGGTGCATCTCGCGCCAGCTGTGGTGGGGCCACCGCATCCCGATCTGGTACGGCCCCGACGGTGAGGTCGTCTGCGTCGGCCCCGACGAGGAGCCGCCGGCCGGCGAGGGCTGGACCCAGGAGTCCGACGTCCTCGACACCTGGTTCTCCTCCGGCCTGTGGCCCTTCTCCACGCTCGGCTGGCCGGAGAAGACCCCGGACCTGGCGAAGTTCTACCCGACCGACGTCCTGCTCACCGGCCACGACATCATCTTCTTCTGGGTCGCCCGGATGATGATGTTCGGCCTGTACGCGATGGACGGCGAGGTCCCCTTCCACACCATCGCCCTCACCGGCCTGGTCCGGGACGAGTTCGGCAAGAAGATGTCGAAGTCCTTCGGCAACGTCGTCGACCCGCTCGACTGGATGGACAAGTACGGCTCCGACGCCGTCCGCTTCACCCTGGCCCGGGGCGCCAACCCCGGCGCCGACGTGCCGATCGGCGAGGACTGGGTCCAGGCGTCCCGGAACTTCGCCAACAAGATCTGGAACGCCACGCGCTTCGCGATGATGAACGGCGCCACGATCGAGGGCGACCTGCCGCCGGCCGAGGAGCTGTCGCCGACCGACCGCTGGATCCTGTCGCGGCTGAACGAGACCGTGGCGCAGGTCGACGCCTACTACGAGGACTACCAGTTCGCCAAGCTCAGCGAGGCGCTCTACCACTTCGCGTGGGACGAGGTCTTCGACTGGTACGTCGAGCTGACCAAGACCACGTTCCTCGCGGGCGGCGAGCCGGCGAAGGTCACCGGCCGGGTCCTCGGCGAGGTCCTCGACGTGCTGCTGCGTCTGCTCCACCCGATCGTCCCGTTCGTCACCGACACCCTGTGGACGACCCTCACCGGCGGCGAGTCCCTGGTGGTCGCCGACTGGCCGAAGGACTCCGGTTTCCGCGACCGGGCCGCCGAGCGCGAGATCGAGACCCTCCAGTCCGTCATCACCGAGGTCCGCCGCTTCCGCGCCGACCAGGGCCTCCAGCCCGGCCAGCGGGTCCCGGCCCGCCTGGAGCTGGGCGGCACCGCGCTCGCCCCGCACGAGGCGGCCATCCGCCAGCTGCTGCGGCTCCAGCCGGAGGGCGAGGCCTTCTCGGCGACGGCGACCCTGCCGGTCGCGGGGGCCACGGTCGCGCTGGACCTGTCCGGCACGATCGACGTGGCGGCGGAGCGGAAGCGGCTGGCCAAGGACCTGGCCGCCGCCGAGAAGGAGAAGGCCCAGGCGAACGCCAAGCTCGGCAACGAGGCCTTCCTCGCCAAGGCGCCGGACCACGTCGTGGAGAAGATCCGCACGCGGCTGGCCAAGGCGGAGGAGGACATCACCCGCATCCAGGCCCAGCTGGAGCGGCTGCCGCAGGCGTGAGAGTCCCGTACGTACGCAGGTGAAGGCCCCCGGAACCCGACGGTTCCGGGGGCCTTCGCCCACCTCTGTCACCTCCCCTCCGTAGACTGGTTCCGTGAGCGAGCTCCCCCCGAACGGCAACCACGACCAGCCCGACCCCCTCGACTCCTTCGACGAGATCATCGCGGCGGAGACCGACCGCGACCCCGATCTCGCGGTCATCGAGGCCGGCAGCCGCACCCTGCGCACTCAGGGCGGTCCGCCGCAGGCCGACGTGCCGGCCCGGCCCGAGGACCCCGAGATCGACAAGGCGCTGCGGGAGGTCGAGGCGGAGCTGGCCACGCGGTGGGGGGAGACCAAGCTGGAGCCGTCCGTCAGCCGGATCGCCGCGCTGATGGACGTGCTGGGGGAGCCGCAGCGGTCGTACCCCTCCCTGCACATCACGGGGACCAACGGCAAGACGTCCACCGCCCGCATGATCGAGGCCCTGCTGGGCGCCTTCGAACTGCGGACCGGCCGCTACACCTCTCCCCACGTCCAGTCGATCACCGAGCGGATCAGCCTGGACGGCGCGCCCGTGTCGGCCGAGCGGTTCATCGAGACGTACCGGGACATCAAGCCGTACGTGGAGATGGTCGACCAGGCGCAGGAGTACCGGCTGTCCTTCTTCGAGGTGCTCACCGGCATGGCGTACGCGGCCTTCGCCGACGCCCCCGTCGACGTGGCCGTCGTCGAGGTCGGCATGGGCGGCTCCTGGGACGCGACCAACGTGATCGACGGGGACGTCGCCGTCGTCACCCCGATCGACCTCGACCACACCGACCGGCTCGGCGCCACGACCGCCGCGATCGCCGCCGAGAAGGGCGGGATCATCAAGCAGGACGCGACGGTCATCCTGGCCCAGCAGCCGGTCGACGCCGCCCAGGTGCTGCTGAAGAAGGCCGTCGAGGTCGACGCGACCGTGGCCCGGGAAGGGCTGGAGTTCGGCGTGGTGTCCCGTCAGGTCGCCGTCGGCGGCCAGCTGCTGACCCTGCGCGGCCTGGGCGGCGAGTACGGCGAGGTGTACCTCCCGCTGCTCGGCGCCTACCAGGCGCACAACGCCGCCGTCGCGCTCGCCGCCGTCGAGGCGTTCTTCGGCGTCGGCTCCCAGCGGCCCGAGCCGCTGGACATCGACACCGTCCGCAAGGCCTTCGCGTCCGTGTCGTCGCCGGGCCGCCTGGAGGTCGTACGCCGGTCCCCGACCGTCGTGCTGGACGCGGCCCACAACCCCGCGGGCGCCCGCGCCACCGCCGAGGCGGTCGGCGAGGCCTTCGACTTCAGCCGGCTGATCGGCGTGGTCGGGGCCAGCGGCGACAAGAACGTACGGGGGCTGCTGGAGGCCTTCGAACCGATCTTCGCCGAGGTCGTGATCACCCAGAACTCCAGCCACCGCGCGATGGACGCCGACGAGCTCGCCGCGATCGCCGTCGAGGTGTTCGGCGAGGAACGCGTCCAGGTCGAGCCGCGGCTGCCCGACGCCCTGGAGGCGGCGATCACGCTCGCCGAGGAGGAGGGCGAGTTCGCGGGCGGCGGTGTCCTCGTCACCGGTTCCGTCATCACCGTCGGGGAAGCCCGGCTGCTCCTGGGGAAGGGCTGAGGCTCACACCATGCGTACGCTCTGTTCCTCGACCCTGATCGGCGAGTTCTTCATCATCGGCTTCGCCGGTCTGGTCGCCATGAAGGACCCCGACCTGTCCATGACCACGGTGTGGACGGTGTGCGGTGTCGCGATGCTGCTGAGCGTGCTGCTGTGCGGCATGGTCACCCGGCCCGGGGGCGTCGCCCTCGGCTGGGCCCTGCAGATCGCCCTGGTCGCCTCCGGCTTCTTCGTCCCCATGATGTTCGTCCTGGGAGTGCTGTTCGGAGCCCTGTGGTGGGCGTCCGTGCACTACGGCCGGAAGATCGACGAGGCGAAGGCCCGCTTCGCCGCACAGGCCGGTTCCACCCCTGACGCTGTGTGACAGGTGCACGGACACGCCCTGTAATCTCGTCCCACCGCACACCGGCAGTAGAAGGAGCCCTCCGTGAGCCAGCGCACCCTCGTCCTCCTCAAGCCCGACGCCGTCCGTCGCGGCCTGACCGGCGAGATCATCAGCCGTATCGAGCGCAAGGCCGACTGGCGGATCACGGCGCTGGAGCTGCGCACGCTGGACCAGGAGACCCTGGAGCAGCACTACGGCGAGCACAAGGGCAAGCCCTTCTACGAGCCGCTGGTGGAGTTCATGTCCTCCGGCCCGGTCGTGGCGCTGATCGTCGAGGGTGAGCGGGTCATCGAGGGCGTGCGCGCGCTGGCCGGCCCGACCGACCCGATCGCCGCCGCCCCCGGCTCCATCCGCGGCGACTACGGCGTCATCGTCCGCGAGAACCTGATCCACGCCTCCGACTCCGAGGAGTCCGCGGAGCGCGAGGTGAAGATCTTCTTCCCGGGCCACGCGTAGCCCCGGGCGCCGCGCGACTCTCCGGAGAGCCGGGGCGCTCCCGCTGAGGCACCCGCGAAGTTTTCGTGCAACTTTTTGACGGCGCGTCAGTTCACCTGTCCGCCCGACCGAGGACGGCCGTACCTTTTCGGCCGTCCTTCGGCATATGCGTGCCGATCGGGGGAACGCGTTCCCCCGATGGCCCGTCTCCACAAGCGAGGCGTCACGGCATCTGCTGACAATGGCGAAGACCCTCGCGCAGTGTTCGTGCAGGCGCGTTTACGATGTAAGCCTTCACGTCACAGCACCCACCTCGCCGACCTGAAAAGCCCTCAAAAGCTCATGGGAAGGCCAGTCGAATCCTGATGGGGAACTCAATGTCGTTCATCGGCCGTGACATGGCTGTCGACCTCGGGACCGCCAACACGCTGGTGTACGTCAGGGGTCGTGGGATCGTACTCAACGAGCCGTCCGTCGTCGCGATCAACACCAACACCGGTGGCATCCTCGCGGTCGGCGCCGAAGCCAAGAAGATGATCGGGCGGACCCCTGGCAACATCGTGGCCGTGCGTCCCTTGAAGGACGGAGTCATCGCCGACTTCGAGATCACCGAGCGCATGCTCCGCTACTTCATCCTGAAGATCCACAAGCGGCGGTACCTCGCCCGGCCGCGCGTCGTCGTCTGCGTGCCCTCCGGTATCACCGGTGTCGAGCGCCGCGCCGTCATCGAGGCGTCGACCCAGGCCGGCGCCCGGCAGGTGCACATCATCGAGGAGCCCATGGCGGCGGCCATCGGCTCCGGCCTGCCGGTCCACGAGGCCACCGGCAACATGGTGGTGGACATCGGCGGCGGCACCACGGAGGTCGCGGTCATCTCGCTCGGCGGCATCGTCACCGCCCAGTCCATCCGCGTCGCGGGCGACGAACTGGACAACGCGATCATCCAGCACATCAAGAAGGAGTACAGCCTCCTCCTGGGTGAGCGGACGGCCGAGCAGATCAAGATCACCATCGGTTCGGCGTACGACCTCGACACCGACGAGCACACCGAGATCCGCGGCCGCGACCTCGTCTCCGGGCTGCCCAAGACCGTCGTCATCTCCGCCGCGGAGGTGCGCAAGGCGATCGAGGAGCCCGTCAACGCCATCGTCGACGCCGTGAAGACCACGCTCGACAAGTGCCCGCCGGAGCTGTCCGGCGACATCATGGACCGCGGAATCGTTCTGACCGGCGGCGGCGCCCTGCTGCGCGGTCTGGACGAGCGGCTGCGGCGCGAGACCGGAATGCCGATCCACATCGCCGAGGACCCGCTGGACAGCGTGGCGCTCGGATCCGGCAAGTGCGTCGAGGAGTTCGAGGCACTCCAGCAGGTCCTGGACGCCGCGCCCCGCAGATGACGTAGCGCTTCGATTCCGCCGTACGAGATGATCGGTTCTCGTGCGGCGGATCGTTGATATAGAGGCATAAGATCCGCAAAGAGCCTCGAAACATCCCATACGGCGCCCCTCGGGATTTCTCCAGGGGCCACCCGAATTCCCCGATTCCTATGAGAAGGGCACGGCCGCCGCACGTGAGGGACACACGAGAGAGCCGGCTGCTCCTGGTGCTGCTGATCGCCGTCGCGTTCGCACTGATCACGGTCGACATCCGCGGTGGCGAGGACTCCCCGGTCGACGGCGCCCGGCGGGCCGCGGCCGCGGCCTTCGGCCCGATCGAGAACGGGGTGGCCTCGGCGGTCGACCCGGTCGGCAACGCCGTCTCCGCGGTCCGCGACTCCGGTGAGCGCCACGACCGGCTCGCCGAACTGGAGCAGGAGAACGCGGCCCTCAAGGCGAAGCTCGGCAGCGACGACCGCAACCGCAGCCGCCTGGCGCAGCTCGACAAGATGCTGCGGACCGCCGGCGCCGGCCAGTACGGCATCAAGGGCGCCGAGGTCATCGCGATAGGAGCGGCCCAGGGCTTCTCCTGGACCGTCACCATCGACATCGGCGCCGACGACGGCATCGAGCGGGACATGACCGTGCTCAACGGCGACGGACTCGTCGGCCGGGTGACGACCGTGGGCCCGAACACCTCCACCGTCCTCCTCGCCAACGACCCCGACTTCACCGTCGGCACGCGCATGGAGGCCGGCGACGAGCTCGGCTTCGCCTCCGGACAGGGCGACCGCCCGCTGCGCGTCGAACTCCTCAACGGCAAGGCCGAGGTGAAGAAGGGCGACCGGCTCGTCACCTTCGGCTCGCAGGCCGACAAGCCGTTCGTCCCCGGCGTCCCCGTCGGCGTGGTCTCCCGCGTCGACCCCTCCGGCGGCGATCTGACCCGCACCCTCTACGTCACGCCGTACGTGAGCTTCACCAAGCTCGACATCGTCGGTGTCGTCGTCGAGGCCCCGAAGAAGGACCCCCGCGACACCGTGCTCCCCGCGAAGCCCCAACCGGTCCCCACGCCCACGGTGACCGTCACGGTCACCCCGGACGCGAACGCACCCGCCGACGAGCAGTAGGAGCTGACCACCATGCGCGTCAACCGGATCCTGCTCTCCGTCCCGCTGATCGCCGTCGCCCTGGTGGTCCAGGTGAGCGTCCTCGCCCGCCTCCACCTCCCCGGCGCCGTCCCCGACCTGCTCCTCCTCACCGTCCTGGGCCTGGCCATGGTGTACGGCCATGTCAGCGGCGCCCTCATCGGCTTCGGCGCCGGCCTGCTCGCCGACCTCGCCCCGCCCGCCGACCACGCGGCCGGCCGCTACGCCCTCGTGCTGTGCGTGATCGGCTACCTCGCCGGGCTCGTCAAGCCGGAGACCGGGCAGATCAAGTCGGCCACCGGCCCCATGGTCGTGGTCGTCGCCGCCGCGGTCGGCTCCACCCTGCTCTACGCGGGTGTCGGCGCGCTCGTCGGCGACACCACCGCCCGCCATGTGGGCCTCACCGGGCTGCTGTTCTCGGCGGCCCTGTACGACCTGCTGCTCGCCCCGTTCGTCGTCCCCGCCGTGATGTTCCTGGCCCGGCGCGCGGAGAACGACCCGCTCGCCGAGACCAACGCCGCCAAGAAGGCCGACATCTCCTCCGGCTGGCTCGCCTCCGGCACCGGCTTGCGGATCGGCGGCCAGCGGGGCGGCCTGAAACTGCGGGCCGCGCGTTCCCGGGTCGCCCGCGCCGGCCGGATCAAGGGGGTCAAGCGGCTGTGACCGCGGGCGAGTTCATCCGAACGGGGAAGGCCCGGGAGTTCACCCGAACGGGGAAGGTCCGGGAGTTCACCCGAACAGGGAAGGTCCGGGAGTTCACCCGAACGGGGAAGTTCCGGCGGAACGAGGCGCCACAGGCCCGTCGTTCATCATTCGTCCGCGCACATACGTTCGCGCGCTGAGAGGGGGAGACAGCCGCAGTGACCAACATTCCCGAGACCGGGCGGACTCCACGCGTCCAGATCCGGCTCGTCGTGATCCAGATTCTCGTCCTCTCCCTCCTCGGCACCCTCGGCGGCCGCCTGTGGTACCTCCAGATCAGGGAGGGCGCGGAGTACGCCAAGGAGGCCTCCGGCAACCACGTGCAGCAGGTCGTCGAGCCCGCGGTGCGCGGCTCCATCCTGGACGCGCGCGGGGTGCCGCTCGCGGACAACGAGACCCGGCTGGTCGTCTCCGCCTCCCGCACCGACCTGCTGAAGCAGAAGGACGACGGCAAGGCCGTCCTCACCAAGCTCGCGGGTGTCCTCGGCATGACCCCCGAGGAGGTCATGCAGAAGGTCCGGCTGTGCGACGCGGAGACCCCCCAGCCCTGCTGGAACGGCTCGCCGTACCAGCCCATCCCCATCACCGACGAGGCCACGCCCAAGCAGGCCCTCCAGATCCGTGAGCGCGCCGAGGACTTCCCCGGCATCACCGCGGAGCCCGAGGCCGTGCGCCGCTACCCGAGCCCCGGCAAGGCCAACACCGCGCAGGTCCTCGGCTACCTCTCCCCGGTCACCGACGAGGAGATCACCAAGGCCCAGGACACCGACTCGCCCTTCCTCCGCTCCGACCAGGTCGGCCGCAGCGGCCTGGAGCGCCAGTACGACAAGGAACTGCGCGGCAAGGCGGGCGTCACCCGGTACGAGGTCGACAACCTCGGCCGCGTCATCGGCGAGGCCGAGGCCACCCCGGCCGAGCCCGGCTCCAACCTCGTCACCAGCATCGACGCCCGCGTGCAGCGGGTCGCCGAGTACGAGCTGAACGAGGCGATGAAGGAGGCCCGCAAGCAGCTCGACCGCAACACCGGGGTCAACTACAAGGCCGACGCCGGGGCGGTCGTCGTGATGGAGGCCAAGACCGGCCGCGTCGTCGCCATGGCGTCCAACCCGACGTACGACCCGAACGCGTGGGTCGGCGGCATCTCCGCCAAGGACTACCAGCAGCTGACCGGCAAGTCCTCCAACTACCCGCTGCTCAACCGGGCCATACAGGGCCAGGCGGCGCCCGGCTCCATCTTCAAGGTGGTCTCCACGGCCGCCGCGGTGGAGGCCGGCTACGACTTCGACGGCCGCTACGACTGCTCCAGCTCGTACTCGGTCGGCGGCCAGGTCTTCAAGAACTTCGAGTCGGCGAACTACGGCCCGATCAGCCTCGGCCGCGCCCTGGAGGTCTCCTGCGACACCGTCTTCTACCGGCTCGCCCACAGCCAGTGGCAGAAGGACGGCGGCATCGACCCGAAGGCGAAGCCCAACGACTACTTCTACAAGGCCGCCCACCAGTTCGGCCTCGGCCAGGAGACCGGCATCGACCTGCCCAACGAGGTCACCGGCCGCGTCCCCGACCGCGAGTGGAAGCAGTCGTACTGGGAGGCCAACAAGGACGCCTGGTGCAAGACGGGGAAGAAGGACGGCAGTTACGTCGAGAAGATCGCGTACGAGAACTGCCTCGAGGGCAACAAGATGCGCGCCGGTGACGAGATCAACTACTCCATCGGCCAGGGCGACACCCTCGTGACCCCGATCCAGATGGCCACCGTCTACGCGGCCATCGCCAACGGGGGCACCCTCTACGACCCGACGGTCGGCAAGGCGATCGTCAGCGCCGACGGCAAGACCGTGACGGAGATCGAGCCCCAGTCGCACGGCAAACTGCCGGTCACCCAGAAGACGCTGGCCCAGATGGACGAGGCCCTCGAGGGCGTGGCCACCCGCGGTACCGCCGCCTGGCGCTTCGGCGGCTGGCCCCAGGACGAGATCCCGATGCACGCCAAGACCGGTACCGCCGAGGTCTACGGCAAGCAGACGACGTCCTGGTTCGCCACGTACACCGAGGACTACACCATCGTCATGACGATCTCCCAGGGTGGCACGGGCTCCGGCGCCTCGGGCCCGGCCGTGCGCAACATCTACGACGCGCTGTACGGCGTGTCCGACGACGGCACCATCAACAAGGAGAACGCGCTGCTGCCGACCCCCCTGAAGGACCTGCCGAAGATCAAGACGGACGGCACCATCGCCTCCCCGAAGATCTCCAAGGACCCGGCCAAGGAGCAGCAGGCCAGCCAGAAGGCCACCGAGGAGGGCGCGCCGACGGACGACGGGACGCAGCCCGCGGCGACCGTGGCCTCGCCCGAGGCGGAGAACCGTGACACCCGGCGGCGACGGCGCGGGCGAGGAAGCCGGAGGAAGTGCACATGACCGGCGCGAACAGCTTCTCCGTCTCCGGGTACGGGCCCGAGCGGGCCGGCTGGACGCGACTCTTCGCCCGCGACTCGATGGCCCGGCGCCTGGACTGGCCGATACTGCTGTCGGCCATCGCCCTGTCGCTGATCGGCTCGCTGCTGGTGTTCTCGGCGACCCGCAACCGCACCGAGATCAACCAGGGCGACCCGTACTACTTCCTGATCCGGCACCTGATGAACACCGGTATCGGGCTCGCCCTGATGGTCGGCACGGTCTGGCTCGGCCACCGCACCCTGCGCAACGCGGTGCCGGTCCTCTACGGGCTGTCGGTCCTGCTGATCCTGCTGGTGCTCACCCCGCTCGGCTCCACCGTCAACGGCGCGCACTCGTGGATCGTGCTCGGCGGGGGCTTCTCGCTCCAGCCCTCGGAGTTCGTGAAGATCACGATCATCCTCGGCATGGCGATGCTGCTGGCGGCCCGGGTCGACGCGGGCGACAAGCCCTACCCCGACCACCGCACGGTGCTCCAGGCCCTGGGCCTCGCCACCGTCCCCATGCTGATCGTGATGCTCATGCCCGACCTGGGCTCGGTCATGGTCATGGTCATCATCGTGCTGGGGGTGCTGCTGGCCTCGGGCGCCTCCAACCGCTGGGTCTTCGGCCTGCTCGGCGCGGGCGCGAGCGGCGCGGTCGCGGTGTGGCAGCTGCACATCCTGGACGACTACCAGATCGCCCGCTTCGCGGCCTTCGCCAACCCCAGCCTCGACCCGGCGGGCGTCGGCTACAACACCAACCAGGCCCGCATCGCGATCGGCTCGGGCGGACTGACCGGGTCCGGACTGTTCCAGGGGTCCCAGACCACCGGCCAGTTCGTCCCCGAGCAGCAGACGGACTTCGTCTTCACCGTGGCGGGCGAGGAACTCGGCTTCGTGGGCGGCGGCCTGATCATCGTTCTGCTGGGCGTCATCCTCTGGCGCTCCTGCCGCATCGCCCGTGAGACGACCGAGCTGTACGGCACGATCGTCGCCGCCGGGATCGTCGCCTGGTTCGCCTTCCAGTCCTTCGAGAACATCGGCATGACGCTCGGCATCATGCCGGTCACCGGCCTTCCGCTGCCGTTCGTGTCGTACGGGGGCTCGTCGATGTTCGCGGTGTGGGTGGCGGTGGGACTGCTGCAGTCGATCCGGGTCCAACGGCCCATGTCCGCGTGAGCGGCTCGCGACCCGGTCCGTCGAACTCCTGATCCGGGGCCGGAGGGCACTGCCCCCGGCCCCGGCGTGCCACTAAGTTCAGTTCATGGCGGAGACGAGACGCGAGATCGAGCGCAAGTACGAATCCGACGACAGCGGACTGCCCGACCTGACCGGCGTCGCCGGGGTCGCGGCCGTCCTCGACCGGGGCGTCGCCGAACTGGACGCCGTCTACTACGACACCGCCGACGAACGCCTCGCCGCCGCCTCCCTCACCCTGCGCCGCCGCACCGGCGGCTCCGACGCGGGCTGGCACCTGAAGGTCCCGGTCGCCCCGGGCGTCCGCGACGAGATCCGCGCGCCGCTGTCCGACACCGTCCCGGACCTCCTGGCCGGCCTGGTCCGCTCCCGGGTCCGGGACGCCGAGCTGGTCCCGGTGGTCCGGCTGCGTTCCGTCCGTGACGTGCGTGAGCTCGTCGACGCGGAGGGCCGGCTGCTCGCCGAGGTCAGCGCGGACGCCGTCCGGGCGGACCGGCTGACCGGCGCGGGCGGCTCCGCCCGGTGGAGCGAGATCGAGGTCGAACTCGCCGACGGCGGCGACCCCGCCTTCCTCGACCGGGTGGAGCGAAAGCTGCGCGGGGCGGGCGTGCGGCCGTCCCGGTCGGCGTCGAAACTGGCGCGGGCACTGGCGGAGACCCGGCCGGGGGATCGGGCGGAGACCCGGCCGGGGAGGACGAAGGCCGTCTCGGGAGCGGGGCGTGGACCGTCCGCCGTCGAGCCCGTGACGGCCGGCGACCACGTCCTGGCCTACCTCCGCGCCCAGCGCGACGCCCTCGTCGAACTGGACCCGGCCGTCCGCCGGGACCTGCCCGACTCCGTGCACCGCATGCGCGTCGCCACCCGCCGCGCCCGCAGCGCCCTCCGGTCCCACGCCAAGGTCCTCGACCGCTCCGCCACCGGTCCCGTCGGCGAGGAACTGAAGTGGCTCGCCGGGGAGCTGGGCGTGGACCGGGACCGGGAAGTGCTCCTGGAACGGCTGACGGCCGCTCTGGACCGACTGCCCGCCCCGCAGGCCACCGGCCCGGTCCGCGCCCGTCTGCGCACCTGGTCGCAGGCGCGCGGCGGGGGCTCGCGCCGGCGCCTGACCGCCGTCCTGGACGGCGGGCGGTACCTGGCGCTGCTGGACGCGCTGGACCGGCTGGTGGACGAACCGCCGCTGCTTCCGGCCGCCGCCGGTGAGCCGTCGAAGGTGATCGCCAGGGCCGTGCGCAAGGACTTCGGGCAGGTGGCGGCCCTCGTCGAGGAGGCGCTCGGGCACCCGGCCGGGCCGGAGCGCGACCTGGCGCTGCACGAGGCCCGCAAGAAGGCCAAGCGGACCCGGTACTCGGCGGAGGCGGCGGTGCCGACGCTCGGCGAGCCCGCCGTCGACCTCGTCCGGCAGATGAAGTCCCTCCAGGGCCTGCTCGGCGACCACCAGGACAGCGTGATGACCCGCGAGGCCCTGCGCGACCTCGCCGCCGAGGCGCACGCGGCGGGGGAGGACACCTTCGCCTACGGCCTGCTGTACGGCCGGGAGGAGCGGCGGGCGGAGCTCGCGGAGGCGGCGCTGCCCGGGGCGTGGGCGGCGGTCAGGGGGAGAACGGCGGTCTGGGAGGCACCCACGAGCGGGTTAGGCTAGATGGTCACCCAGCCCCCAGCCTCCGGCCGGGGGTACCCCCAGTCAGCTCACGAAGGTTCCCCCGATGTCTGTCGAATCGGTGTTCCCGCAGCTCGAAGCCCTGCTCCCGCATGTGCAGAAGCCGATCCAGTACGTGGGCGGCGAGCTGAACTCCACCGTCAAGCCCTGGGACGACTGTGACGTCCGCTGGGCGCTGATGTACCCGGACGCGTACGAGGTCGGCCTGCCCAACCAGGGCGTCATGATCCTCTACGAGGTCCTGAACGAGCAGGAGGGCGTCCTCGCCGAGCGCACCTACAGCGTGTGGCCGGACCTGGAGGCGCTGATGCGGGAGCACGGCGTCCCGCAGTTCACGGTGGACAGCCACCGGCCGGTGAAGGCGTTCGACGTGTTCGGCCTGTCCTTCTCCACGGAGCTGGGCTACACCAACATGCTCACGGCCCTGGACCTCGCCGGGATCCCCCTGGAGTCGAAGGACCGGGGGCTCGACGACCCGATCGTGCTGGCCGGCGGGCATGCCGCCTTCAACCCGGAGCCCATCGCAGACTTCATCGACGCGGCGATCATCGGCGACGGCGAGCAGGCCGTGCTCGACATGACGAAGATCATCCGTGAGTGGAAGGCGGAGGGACGCCCCGGAGGCCGCGAGGAGGTCCTGTTCCGCCTGGCGAAGACGGGATCGGTGTACATCCCGGGCTTCTACGACGTCGAGTACCTCGCCGACGGCCGTATCGCCCGTGTCGTACCGAACAAGTCGGGCGTGCCGTGGCGGGTGTCGAAGCACACCGTCATGGACCTCGACGAGTGGCCGTACCCCAAGCAGCCGCTGGTCCCGCTGGCCGAGACGGTCCACGAGCGCATGTCGGTGGAGATCTTCCGCGGCTGCACCCGCGGCTGCCGCTTCTGCCAGGCCGGCATGATCACCCGCCCGGTGCGCGAGCGCTCCATCACCGGCATCGGCGAGATGGTCGAGAAGGGCCTGAAGGCGACGGGCTTCGAGGAGGTCGGCCTGCTCTCCCTGTCCTCCGCCGACCACTCGGAGATCGGTGACATCGCGAAGGGCCTGGCGGACCGCTACGAGGAGGACAAGATCGGCCTGTCCCTCCCGTCGACCCGTGTGGACGCCTTCAACGTCGACCTGGCGAACGAGCTGACCCGCAACGGCCGCCGCTCGGGCCTGACGTTCGCGCCGGAGGGCGGCAGCGAGCGCATGCGCAAGGTCATCAACAAGATGGTCTCGGAGGAGGACCTGATCCGTACGGTCTCCACCGCGTACGGCAACGGCTGGCGCCAGGTGAAGCTGTACTTCATGTGCGGCCTGCCGACGGAGACCGACGAGGACGTCCTCCAGATCGCCGACATGGCGATGAACGTGATCGCCGAGGGCCGCAAGGTCTCCGGCCAGAACGACATCCGCTGCACGGTCTCGATCGGCGGCTTCGTCCCCAAGCCCCACACCCCGTTCCAGTGGGCGCCGCAGCTCTCCGCCGAGGAGACGGACGCCCGCCTGGAGAAGCTCCGGGACAAGATCCGCGGCGACAAGAAGTACGGCCGTTCGATCGGCTTCCGCTACCACGACGGCAAGCCCGGCATCGTCGAGGGCCTGCTCTCCCGCGGCGACCGTCGTATCGGCGCGGTCATCCGCGCCGTCTACGAGGACGGCGGCCGCTTCGACGGCTGGCGCGAGCACTTCTCGTACGACCGCTGGATGAGCTGCGCGGACAAGGCGCTGGCCGCCTTCGGCGTGGACGTCGACTGGTACACCACCCGGGAGCGCACCTACGAGGAGGTCCTGCCCTGGGACCACCTCGACTCCGGTCTGGACAAGGACTGGCTCTGGGAGGACTGGCAGGACGCCCTCGACGAGACGGAGGTCGAGGACTGCCGCTGGACGCCGTGCTTCGACTGCGGGGTGTGTCCGGCGATGGACACGAGCATTCAGATCGGTCCCACGGGCAAGAAGCTGCTGCCGCTGTCGGTGAAGCAGCCGGCCGGGAGCGGACACTCCCACTGAAGCCCAGCGCTGAGCCCCCCCTGCCCGATGGGCCGGGGGGCTCAGCGCTGTCGGCGTGGACGTGCTGTTCGCTCAGCTGTTGTCGTCGCCCGGCTGCGGGGAGTTCAGCGGCAGCCAGGCCAGCGCCGGGGGAGCGGGGTCGGGGCAGGTCAGGGTGGCCAAGGTGTTGCTGCTGTGGCTCTCGGTGCAGATGATCTCGTAGACGAGGCCCGTGGTGGTCAGGACGTCGATCTTGATCCCCGCGAGGTCCTGGTTCCCTTGGCTGTGCTCGTTGACGGAGACGCCGCAGGCCTGGCCCGCGTCGCCGCCGTCCGGGTAGCCCGTCCGGGTGCTGAGGTCGGTCCACCTCAGCGTGTGGTCCCGGTTGGGGCGGACGTCCCGGATCCCGGCGTAGGTGTTGCCGTCGCTCACCGCGGCGCGGACCTCGTAGACCTGCTGGTCCTGGAAGGCGTCGATGTCGGCGCACGGCCCGGTGGCACCCGGCTGCCCCTGTTCACCCTGAGGCCCCTGTTCACCCTGAGGCCCTTGTTCACCCTGAGGTCCCTGTTCGCCTTGGGCGCCGGGTTCGCCTTGCGGCCCCTGCTCTCCCTGCGGTCCGGGTTCGCCCTGTGGTCCCGGCTCCCCTTGCGGTCCGGGTTCGCCCTGCGGTCCCTGCTCCCCCTGCGGTCCGGGAGGGCCCTGTGGTCCGGGAGGGCCCTGGGGGCCCGCCGGCCCCTGGTCGCCCTTGGGGCCCTCCGGTCCCCTGCACTCCTTGCCGCCGGACGGCGCGGCCTTCGGCCCGGGCGTGCCCGTCCTGGCCGGCTTGACCGGCCTTCCGGGCCTGCCCGGCTTCCCCTTGCCGGGCTTGACCGGCTTGCAGCGGTCGTCCGTGGAGGCATCCGCCGGGGCCGTCAGGTTCCCCGTGCCCGGTGCCGCCGCCGTGGCCGGGCTCATCAGGCCGGCCGCCAGGGCCAGCGCGAGCGAGGCGACCAGGCCCGCCCTCGCGCCGACGTGCCGGGCCGGCGGCCCCAGACGTGAAGTCGTCGGTCTCCGCCGCGAAGTCGTCGTAGGCGTCCTGAAGACAGGACTCATCTGTGTGCTCCTTGCCTCAGCCGGTTCGAGTGATGTCTCGAACCCGGATGCGAGCTTGACCGGAGGGCGGGGTGCCCAGCCGGTTTCCGGCCCGGAACGCGCCCATTGGTCGACATATCGGACTAATCAGATGGGTGCTGATGGGTGCTGATGCGTGCTGACGGGTGGTCGCCAGGTGGCAGGGGGGCGGCTCGTCACCGTGGGGCGTTCCGCCTGTTCCGCCTGTTCCGCCTGTTCCGCCGGGCGGGCGGGATCCGCGCGGGCGGCTGTGGCGTCTACCCGTGCATGGACCTCGACAAGCCGCCCGCCCGACCGCCCGCGCAGCCGCCGCCCGAGGGGTGTCTCGTGGCCGCGATCCGGCTGCCCGTGCGGATCGTCGTGCTCGTGCTGGTCGTGCCGGTGCGGATGGCGTGGGACGCCCTCGTGGTTGCCGCCCGCTTCCTGCGCGGCAGGGTGCTGCGGCCCGTCGGGCGGGCCCTGCTGTGGCTGGGCAGGGTCCTGTTCGTCGTGCCGCTCGTCGGCCTGTGGCGGTACGTCGTCGTCCCCGCCGGACGGGCGCTCGGACTGCTCGGGAGGGTGCTGGTCGTCACCCCCTTGGTGGCGTTCCACCGCTACGTCCTCACGCCCGTCGGCCACGCCGTCGCCTGGCTGGTCCGGGCGGTCGGCGCGGTCCTCGCCCTGCTGTACGCGCGCGTGCTCACCCCGGTCGGCACCGGCCTCGGCGTGGTGCTCGTCTGGTCGGCGCGGTACCTGGTCGCCGTCCCCGCCCGCGCGGTGTACGCCTGGATCCTCGCGCCGGCCGGCCGGGCGATCGCCTGGTGCGCCCGGGGGGTCCGGTGGGTGCTGCGCGTGCTCGTCTCCGGGATCGGCCATGTCCTGTACTGGACGGTCCGGATCCTGCTCGTCCTGCCCGCGGTCGCGCTGTGGCGCTGGGTCCTCGCACCCGTCGGCCGGGTCCTCGCCGTCGTCGTACGGGAGGTGGGGGACGCCCTCGGGCACGCCTGGCGGATCGCGGGGCGCGTCTCGCTCGCCGTGGGACGGTTCCTGGCGACCCTCTTCCGGTGGATCTTCGTGGAGCCGGTGCGCCTGCTGTACCGGACGGTGCTGACCCCGGTGGGACACGTCGTCCGCGACACCGTCCTGCGTCCCGCGGCCGAGGCCGTCCGCGCCGCGGGCCGGGCCGCCCGCCAGGCCCTGACGGCCGCCCGGCGGTCCGCACGGCAGGCGCGCGCGGACGTCCGGCGGCTGCTCCTCGGCGAGTCCCCGAAGCGGGAGGCCGCGGCCCGCGGGGAACCTTCCGGCCGTGGGACACGTACTCTTGGTAGCAGTACGACCGCTCTCACGAAGGACTGAACGACACTGGGCAAGCGACAGCCCGAAGGCCCGCCGCCCGCACCCGCGGTGCAGCGCATCCGACTGCGCTACACCAAGCGCGGCCGCCTCCGGTTCACCAGCCACCGTGACTTCCAGCGCGCCTTCGAGCGCGCGTTGCGCCGTGCCGAGGTGCCGATGGCGTACTCGGCGGGGTTCACGCCGCACCCGAAGGTGTCGTACGCCAATGCCGCACCCACCGGCACGGGCAGCGAGGCGGAGTACCTGGAGATCGCGCTCACCGAGGCGCGTGATCCGGAGAAGCTGCGTGAGCTCCTCGACGAATCCCTGCCCGCCGGGCTCGACGTGATCGAGGCGGTCGAGGCCCGCACCCCGGGACTCGCCGACCGGCTCACGGCCTCTGTGTGGGAACTGCGCCTTCCCGGCGTGGACCCCGCGGACGCCGACCGCGCGGTGGCGGCCTTCAACGGGGCCGACACTGTCGAGGTCCAGCGCCGCACCAAGAACGGCGTCCGCACCTTCGACGCCCGCCCCGCCGTCGTACGGCTGGAAACGCTTCTGCCACCGGCTGATAGGCCTATCGACCAGCCCTGTGCGATACTGCGGCTGGTGGTTCGGCACGTGACGCCTGCCGTACGACCCGACGACGTCCTGTCCGGTCTCCGCGCCGTGGCCGACCTGGCGCCGCCGGTCCCCGCAGCGGTGACCAGGCTGGCGCAGGGGCTGTTCGATGAAGAGACCGGCGCGGTGACCGACCCGCTCGCGCCCGACCGCGAGGCAGCCGAGGCCCACTCAACGGCCGAACCGACTGCCGCCGCGAAGGCGCCGGCGTAAGGAAGGTTCCGCACAGGGACGGACGTCGTAGCGCCGCCCTCGTACTCGGGAGCCACCTGGGTCGGGCAGCGCACCGACCAGAAGACTTTCGCCAGGCCGTACGCAACATGGCGTACGGAACCGGCGAGACAAGACACAGAGAGCTCCCGTGCGGCGGCCGCGCCCCGGACGGCGGCACCGCGCACAGCGCGAGCCGCGGACGTCAACGGTGATCGACGAGGTCGATGCCGGACCAGGTGCGGCGCCCGGGAGCCTGACGGGAGATACACCCGCATGCTCGAGCCGACCGAACCCACCGAGTCCGTGACGGACTCCGTTGCGAACAACACCCCCAGCGACACCCTGCCGCCGCGCCGCCGGCGCCGTGCCGCTTCCCGCCCGGCCGGTCCGCCGGCCGGCACCACCGACACCCCTGCCGAGACCGTCGCGCCGGCCATACCGGCCGCCGAGTCCGTCGCCGATCTGGTGACGGACACCAGCGACGAGGAGAAGGCGGACGAGACCGTCGAGGCCGCCCAGACGGCCGAGACTGCCGAGACCACTGTCGAGGAGCCGGTCGTCGAGGCCGCTTCCGCGCGTCCGCGTCGTCGTGCCACGCGTCGGGCGTCCGCGCCGGCCGGGGCTCCGGTGTCGGCCGAGGCGGCCGAGACCGTGGTGCCCGCGGTGGCCGCCGAGGAGGCGGAGCAGGTCGCCGCGTCCGCCGGTGAGCCCGCTGAGAAGGCCGTGGAGGAGCCGGTCGCCGAGGCCGCTCCCGCCCGTCCCCGCCGCCGCGCCACCCGCCGGGTCTCCGCGCCCGCCGCCGCGCCGCAGGCCGCCGAGGGCGAGACGGAGACCGAGCCCCGGACCGAGGCCGCGGCAGCCGCCGCCGAGCCGGCCGTGAGCGCCGGCACGGAGGCGTCCGCCGAGACCCCCGCCGAGGAGGCCGCACCGCGCCGCACCCGCCGTCGGGCCACGCGGCGCGTGTCCGCGCCCGCCGAGACCGGCGAGACCGCCGGGACCACCGAGACCGGCGAGACCGCCGGGACCACCGAGACCGGCGCGGCTCCGGAGGCCGTAGCGGCCGAGCAGCCCGCCGCCGCTGCCGAGCAGCCCGCCGCCGAGCCGGTCGCGGCCCCCGAGGCCGCCCAGCCGGTCCGTGCCCCCGAGACCAAGGCCCCCGCCGCGCCGGCCGCCGAGGACGCCGCTCCGCGCCGTGCGCGCCGGCGTGTCGTCCGCAAGGCCGCCGGCGGCTTCTCCGAGCCCGCGCGCCCGGCCGGCGAGGATGCCGACGCGCCGCGGCGCCCGGCACGTCCCGCCGTCGCCGTCTTCCAGGCGCCCGTGTTCACCGAGCCCCGGTTCCAGACGCCGCAGCGCGCGGCGGCCGAAGCGGCCGCCGCCGAGGCCGAGCCCGTCGAGCCGGACGAGGCCGTCGAACCCGCCGAGGCCGCCGCGACCGCCACGCCTGTCGTGTCCGTCGAGTCCGCCGAGGAGGTTCCCGAGGAGGCGGCCGGTTCGCGCCGTCGCCGCCGTCGCCGCAGTGCCGGCGCGGGTGACGAGAGCGCCGAGGCCGCGCAGAGCGCCGCCGCGCCCGTTGCCGTCGAGGAGGAGCCGGAGCCGGAGGAGGACGACGAGGCCGCCGAGGACGTCGTCGAGGGCGACGACGAGGCCGAGGAGGGCGCCTCGCGCCGTCGCCGCCGCCGGGGCGGCCGTCGTCGCCGCCGTGGCGAGTCCGCCGACGGCGAGTCCGGGGACGGCGAGTCCGACGACCTCGTCGCCGAGCAGGCCGCGCAGGACGCCGAAGACACCGCCGAGCAGGAGGAAGAGGACGCCGAGGAGGGGCACTACGACGAAGCGGGCGGCTCCACCGCCGGCAGCCGTCGGCGCCGTCGCCGCCGTCGCCGTGCGGGGGACACCTCCGCGGACGGCGAGCCGGGCGAGGGCGACCCCGAGCGCACGGTCGTCAAGGTGCGCGAGCCGCGCAAGGCGAGCGAGCCGTCCGACGAGGTGCAGTCCATCAAGGGCTCGACCCGTCTGGAGGCCAAGAAGCAGCGCCGGCGCGAGGGCCGTGAGCAGGGCCGCCGCCGCGTCCCGATCATCACCGAGGCCGAGTTCCTGGCCCGCCGCGAGGCCGTCGAGCGCGTGATGGTCGTCCGGCAGCACGGCGACCGTACGCAGATCGGCGTCCTGGAGGACGGCGTGCTCGTCGAGCACTACGTCAACAAGGAGCAGTCGACCTCGTACGTCGGCAACGTCTACCTGGGCAAGGTCCAGAACGTCCTGCCGTCCATGGAGGCCGCCTTCATCGACATCGGCAAGGGGCGCAACGCCGTCCTGTACGCCGGTGAGGTCAACTTCGAGGCGCTGGGCATGGGCAACGGGCCGCGCCGCATCGAGTCCGCCCTGAAGTCCGGGCAGTCGGTGCTGGTGCAGGTCACCAAGGACCCGATCGGACACAAGGGCGCCCGGCTGACCAGCCAGGTCTCGCTCCCCGGCCGCTACCTCGTGTACGTGCCCGAGGGTTCGATGACCGGCATCAGCCGCAAGCTGCCCGACACCGAGCGGGCCCGGCTGAAGAGCATCCTCAAGAAGATCGTCCCCGAGGACGCGGGCGTCATCGTGCGCACCGCCGCCGAGGGCGCGAGCGAGGACGAGCTGCGCCGGGACGTCGAGCGGCTCCAGGCGCAGTGGGAGGACATCCAGAAGAAGGCCAAGAGCGGCAACGCCCCGACGCTGCTCTACGGCGAGCCGGACATGACCGTCCGGGTCGTGCGCGACATCTTCAACGAGGACTTCACCAAGGTCGTCGTCAGCGGCGACGACGCGTGGTCGACGATCCACGGGTACGTGTCGCACGTCGCGCCGGACCTCGCCCAGCGGCTGTCCCGGTGGACCTCCGAGGTCGACGTCTTCGCCACGTACCGGATCGACGAGCAGCTCGCCAAGGCGCTGGACCGCAAGGTCTGGCTGCCCAGCGGCGGCTCGTTGGTGATCGACCGGACCGAGGCGATGGTCGTCATCGACGTCAACACCGGCAAGTTCACCGGCCAGGGCGGCAACCTGGAGGAGACGGTCACCAGGAACAACCTGGAGGCGGCCGAGGAGATCGTGCGCCAGCTGCGGCTGCGCGACCTCGGCGGCATCATCGTGATCGACTTCATCGACATGGTGCTGGAGTCCAACCGGGACCTGGTGCTGCGGCGCCTGCTGGAGTGCCTGGGCCGGGACCGTACGAAGCACCAGGTCGCCGAGGTGACCTCGCTGGGCCTCGTGCAGATGACCCGCAAGCGGGTCGGGCAGGGGCTGCTGGAGTCCTTCTCCGAGACCTGCGTGCACTGCAACGGCCGCGGTGTCATCGTCCACGTCGACCAGCCGTCCGCCGCCGGCGGCGGAGGCAAGCGCAAGAAGCGCGGCCGCGGCGGGGACGGGCAGCTTCCCGACCACGAGCACGAGGCCGTGGCCGCGGAGATCCCGGTGACCACCGCCGAGGTGACCGCCGCCGAGGAGACCGAGAGCGAGGCCGAGGTCGCCGCCGAGGCGGCCGCGCCGGTCGCGCTGGAGGCCCCCGACTTCGCGCCCGACGAGGAGCTGTACAGCAGCGTCGCCGAGGCGGAGGCCGCGGCCACGCGCGGTCGAGGCCGTCGCCGGGCGAGCCGTCGGGCGTCCGCTCCGGCGGGTGCGCCGAGGGGCTCCGCCGCGCCGAGGGCCGCCGTGTCCGAGGCGCCGGCGGAACCGGCCGCGGCGCGTGCCGAGACGGTTCCCACCGCTCAGGACGTCACCGCCGAGGAGGAGGCCGAGCGTCCGGTGCAGCCGGCCGAGGCCGTCGCCGCGCAGGCCGAGCCGGCCGCCGTCGAGGACCCGGTCGTCGAGGCACCGGTCGTCGAGACCCCGGCCGCGGCCGAGGAGGCCGCGCCCAAGGGCCGTGCGCGCCGTCGGGCCACCCGCAAGGTGTCGGCCCCGGCCGGTTCCCCCGCGGGTGCCGAGGCCGCCGTCGTGACGGTCGCCGAGACCGCGCCGGCGCAGGCCGAGGCCCCGGCCGAGCCCGCGCCGGAGGCGCAGGCCCCGGCGGAGTCCGTCGCCGAGCCGGCCGCCGAGCCGGTCGCCGAGAGCGCGGCCCCGGCCCGCCCGCGGCGCCGTGCCGTGCGCAAGGCGACGGCGCCCACCGCGTCCGAGGAGACGGCCGTCGTGGTCGTCCCGTCGGCCGCGGCGGACGCTCCGGCGGAGTCCCCGGCGCGGGCCGCCGCGGAGTCCCCGGCCGAGGCTCCCGCCCAGGCCCCGGCCGAAGCGGTGACCGAGGAGCCGGCGGCGGAGTCGGCCGAGGAGCCGGCCGAGGCCGCTCCGGCCAAGAAGGCCGCCGCCCGCAAGACGGCCAAGAAGGCCACCGCCAAGAAGGCCGCCACCAAGAAGACCGTGGCCAAGAAGACCGCCACGGCCGCGAAGAAGACGGCCGCCAAGAAGACGACGGCCAAGAAGGCCGCCAAGACGGTGTCGAAGAAGACGGCGGCGGCGCAGCAGAGCGCCCCCTCCGTCTCGGCCACCACGGAGGACTGACGGTCCCGCCGGCCTCCGGGCCGGTGCGGTGACGGCGGTGAGATGACGGCGGTGCGGGGAACCCGGTGCGATACCGGGCGACCCGCGCCGCCGCCTGTTTCGCCGCTTGTTACCGAGCGCGTTACCCTGTGTCCTGCTTGTGATGGACCGCACCCGCTGAGGGGGTTTCTCTGTGGTAACCCTGGGGAAAATCGCTGTCCCCGTGCTGGTAACGTGAGCGCCGGTCTCGGTGGCCACAGCCATGCGCACCGTGACCACAGCCGAACTGCACGTCCGGTCCCTCAGCCCGGATACGGCTGTCGTCCCGCAAGGAACCCTCGGGGGCGGGGTTTTGTGTACAAGCCGTTCGCCCGCCCACAGGCTGCGGTGAACACCCGGGGATGCGGCCGTGCCGGGTTCGACGCGGTCCCTTCCCGATCATGCACGACGCGCCTTCGAGGTCGCCGTAGAGGAGGGGATGTCGATGACCGACGCCCATGAGTTCATACCGGCCGCCAGACCTGTGATCGACGAGGAGGAGATCGAGGCCGCGGTGCGCGTGCTGCGCAGCGGCCGGGTCGTCCAGGGTCCCGAGGTGGCCGCCTTCGAGGAGGAGTTCTCGGAGCTGGTCGCCGGGCGGCACTGCGTCGCGGTCAACTCCGGCACCTCCGCGCTGCACCTGGCCCTCATGGCGCTGGGCATCGGTCCGGGTGACGAGGTCATCGTGCCGTCGTTCTCCTTCGCGGCATCCGCCAACGTGGTCCGGCTGGTCGGCGCCGACGTCGTCTTCGCCGACATCGAGGCCGACACCTTCTGTCTGGACCCGGCGGCCTTCGAAGCGGCGATCACCCCGCGCACCGCGGCGGTCATGCCGGTCCACCTGTACGGCCACCCGGCCGCGATGGACCGGATCATGGCGATCGCCGCGCAGCACGGGCTCGCCGTCGTCGAGGACGCCTGCCAGGCCCACGCGGCGGCGCAGCACGGCACGCCGGTCGGCGCCTTCGGCGCCGCGGGCACCTTCAGCTTCTACCCGACCAAGAACATGCACAGCCTCGAGGGCGGCATGATCAGCACGGCCGACGCGGAGGTCGCCCGGACCCTGCGCCTGCTGCGCAACCAGGGCATGGAGCAGCGCTACGCCAACGAGATCGTCGGCGCCAACGTGCGCATGACGGACGTCTCCGCCGCGATCGGCCGGGTGCAGCGGACCAAGGTCGAGGGCTGGACCGAGCGGCGCATCGCCAACGCCGCGTACCTCACCGAGCACATCACCGCGCCGAACGTGGTGACGCCGAAGCCGGCCGAGGGCGCCCGCCACGTGTACCACCAGTACACCGTGCGCATCCGGGGCGACCGCGACGCGGCCATGGCGAAGCTGACCGAGGCGGGCATCGGCAACGCCGTGTACTACCCGACCCCCATCCACCGGCTCAAGCCGTACTGGGAGCCGGACCAGAAGGCCGGCCGCACCTGGGACCTGCCGGAGACGGAACGCGCGGCCGCCGAGGTCGTCTCGCTGCCCGTGCACCCCGCCCTCTCGGCGCAGGACCTGGAGCGCATCGTGACGGCCGTGAACGCGCTGGGAGAGCAGCTGTGAGCAAGCCGCTGCGGGCCGGACTCGTCGGCCTCGGTTCGATGGGGCGTCACCACGCCCGTGTGCTGTCCGGTCTGGACGGCGTCGAGCTGGTCGGCGTCGTCGACCCGATGGGCGACACGTTCGGCGCCGCGCAGGGCGCCCCCGTCCTGGACACCGTCCGGGAGCTGATCGCCCTCGGGATCGACTACGCCGTCGTGGCCTGTCCGACCCACCTGCACGAGGAGGTCGGTCTGGCGCTCGCCGAGGCCGGCGTCTGCGCGCTGATCGAGAAGCCGGTCGCCGACACCGTCGAGGGAGCCCGCCGGCTCGTCGACGCGTTCGAGTCGCGGGGCCTGGTGGCCGGCGTCGGCCACATCGAGCGGTGCAACCCGGCGCTGCGTTCGCTGCGCGCCCGCCTGGAGGCCGGCGAGCTCGGCGACGTCTACCAGGTCGTCACCCGCCGTCAGGGCCCGTTCCCGCACCGGATCGCCGACGTCGGCGTGGTCAAGGACCTGGCCACGCACGACATCGACCTCACCGGCTGGGTGACGGGCCGCCAGTACGTGTCCATCGCCGCGCACACGGTCTCCAAGAGCGGCCGTCAGCACGAGGACATGGTCTCCGCGGTCGGCCGCCTGGACGACGGCACCATGGTCAACCACCTGGTCAACTGGCTGAGCCCGCTCAAGGAGCGGTTCACGTCCGTCACCGGTGAGCGCGGCTGCTTCATCGCCGACACCCTCACCGCCGACCTGACGTTCCACTCCAACGCCGCGGTGACCACCGAGTGGGAGGCCCTGCGCGCCTTCCGCGGTGTCTCCGAGGGCGACATGATCCGCTACGCCATCCCGAAGCGGGAGCCGCTGCTCGTCGAGCACGAGCTGTTCCGGGACGCCGTACTCGGCAAGGACGCCGACATCTGCACCCTGCGCCAGGGCATGCGGACCGTCGAGGTCGCTACCGCGGTGCTGCTGTCGGCGACGGAGAACCGCAGCGTGTCCCTTCAGCCGGAGGACCTGGCCGTCCATGGCAGTTGAGCGTCACCCGTGGGGGGAACGGCACGCGCTCGGCGGGACTCCTATGTTCTGTGAGACCTTCCCCGCAGGACCCAGCCGGCCGTCGGCTGTCGGAGACCAGGAGCCGGAGAATGAGTGCTGCGCCTGACGTCAGCGTCATCGTTGCCGTCTACAACACGATGCCCTACCTGACGGAGTGCCTGAACTCCCTCCTCGGGCAGAGCATCGGCCGGGACCGGCTGGAGGTCGTCGCCGTCGACGACGGCTCCACCGACGACAGCGGCCGCGAACTCGACCGGTTCGCGGCGCTGTACCCGGACACCGTCAAGGTGATCCACCAGCCCAACTCCGGCGGTCCCGCCGCGCCCAGCAACCGGGCGCTGGAGGTGGCCACGGGCCGGTACGTGTACTTCATCGGCTCCGACGACTACCTCGGCGAGGAAGCCCTGGAGCGCATGGTGAAGTGCGCCGACAAGAACGAGTCGGACGTCGTCGTCGGCAAGATGGTCGGCACCAACGGCCGGTACGTCCACCAGGCGCTCTACAAGCAGAACACCGCGGACGTCAGCCTGTACGACTCCGCGCTGCCGTTCACCCTGGCCAACACCAAGCTGTTCCGGCGCGAACTGGTCGAGAAGCACAAGCTGCGCTTCCCCGAGCACATGCCCGTGGGCAGCGACCAGCCGTTCACCATCGAGGCGTGCGTCCGCGCCCGGCGCATCTCGGTGGTCGCCGACTACACCTGCTACTACGCGGTCAAGCGCGGCGACGCCAGCAACATCACCTACCGCGCCGACCACCTGGCGCGGCTGCGGTGCGCGGCCGAGATCATGGACTTCACGGCCGGTCTCATCGAGGCGGGCCCCGACCGTGACGCCGTGCTGCGCCGGCACTTCACCTGGGAACTGGCCAAGCTCGTCCAGGACGACTTCCCCGACCTGGAGCGCGAGGTGCAGCGGCAGATCTGCGCGGGCATCGCGCGGCTCGCCGACAGCTACTTCACCGACGGCATCCGTGACGCGATGGACGTCAAGCGCCGGGTGCGCGTCGCGCTGGCGCACGCCGGGGCGATCGACGAGCTGTGCGAGGTTGTCACCTCCGAGAAGGAGCACGGGGCACCGCCGTTCGTCGCCGAGGGCGAGCGCGCCTACGCCCGCTACCCGGGCTTCCGCGACCCGCGCACCGGTGTGTCCGACCGCGTCTACGAGCTGGTGGGGGAGTCGGTCCCGGGCCGGCTCGCCCAGGGCACCGAACTGCTCGCCTCCGGCTGGGAGCAGCAGGGCGACGGGCTCACCTACACGGCGTCCGTACGGGTGCCCGTCGTCGGTGACGTCGAGCGCGCCGGCGTGGTGCTGCGGCTCGTCAAGGGCGCGATGCCCAAGTCGGCCGACAAGCCCGGCGCGCGCCGGCTGAAGGCCGGGCAGGTCCTGGCGCCGGCCGTCGGCGAGATGCGGGTGGAGCCCGCCGAGGACGGCGCGGGGAGCGTGCTGCACGCCCGTGTCCCGCTGAAGCACATCACCGCCAAACGCGGGGTGCGGGTCTACCTGGACCTCGCCGGGCGGACGTACGAGATCCCCGTGCGCGGCGAGGGGCTGCCCATGCCGCTGGCCCGTCTGTGGGGGCCGGAGACGGACCTGTACCGTGCGTCGGCGCTGGTGAACGACAAGGGGCGTGTGGTCATCGACACGGCCCAGCTGCACCCCCCGAAGAGGACACTGGTGCGGCGGGCGCTCGGGCGCCTGGTCCGGAAACTGAAGTCCGGTGCCGTCCGCGTGAAGCGGGGCGGTGCCAAGAAGTCCAAGCCGAACGGTGCCAAGAAGCCGACCGGTTCCAAAAGGAAGTAGCGACCCTCCATGAACATCTGTGTAGTAGCGCTCGGCAAGATCGGGCTCCCGCTGGCGGTGCAGTTCGCCTCCAAGGGCCACCGGGTCATCGGCGCGGACGTCAACGAGAAGGTCGTCGAGCTGGTCAACGCCGGTGTCGAGCCGTTCCCCGGCGAGCACGACCTCGACGTCAAGCTCAAGCAGGCCGTCGACGCCGGGCTGCTGACGGCGACGACGGACACCGCGGCCGCGGTCGCCGACTCCGAGGCCGTCGTGGTGGTCGTCCCGCTGTTCGTCGACGCCGAGGGCACGCCGGACTTCGGCTGGATGGACTCCGCGACGAAGGCGATCGCCGAGGGCCTCAAGCCGGGCACGCTCGTGTCGTACGAGACCACCCTGCCGGTCGGCACCACCCGCACCCGCTGGGCGCCGATGCTGGCCGAGGGCTCCGGCCTGACCGCGGGCGAGGACTTCCACCTGGTGTTCTCCCCCGAGCGCGTCCTCACCGGCCGGGTCTTCGCCGACCTGCGCCGCTACCCGAAGCTGGTCGGCGGCATCGACGAGGCGTCGACGGCCCGCGGCGTGGAGTTCTACGAGCGGGTCCTCGACTTCGACGAGCGTGCCGACCTGCCGCGGCCGAACGGCGTGTGGGACCTCGGCACCGCCGAGGCCTCCGAGCTGGCCAAGCTGGCCGAGACCACCTACCGGGACGTCAACATCGGCCTGGCCAACCAGTTCGCGCGGTTCGCCGACGACAACGGCATCGACGTCAAGAAGGTCATCGAGGCCTGCAACTCGCAGCCCTACAGCCACATCCACCAGCCGGGCATCGCCGTCGGCGGCCACTGCATCCCGATCTACCCGCGGATGTACCTGTGGAACGACCCGGCGGCGACCGTCGTGCGCTCCGCCCGTGAGGCGAACGCCGCGATGCCCGAGTACGCCGTCGACCTGCTGGCCGCCGCCTACGGCGACCTGACCGGCGTCAACGTGCTCGTGCTGGGCGCCGCCTACCGCGGCGGCGTCAAGGAGACCGCCTTCTCCGGCGTCTTCCCGACCGTCGAGGCGCTGAAGGCGCGCGGCGCGGTGCCGTTCGTCTCCGACCCGATGTACACGGACGAGGAACTGGCCGCGCACGGCCTCACCCCGCACGCGGGCGAGAAGGTCACCGCCGCCGTCCTCCAGGCCGACCACGCGGAGTACCGCACCCTGACCCCGGCCGACCTGCCGGACGTCACCGTCCTCGTCGACGGTCGCCGCACGACCGACCCGGAGGCCTGGAAGGGCGTCCGCCGGGTCGTCATCGGCGGCTGAGGACGCTCACGCAGTTACGCGAACAACCTCGTGGCCCCGCCCCCCGCACCCCGGGGCGGGGCCCCGGTGCAGGAAGGGTTCTTCATGACCTGGCTGATCACGGGCGGGGCCGGCTACATCGGCTCGCATGTGGTGAAGGCGATGATCGACGCCGGCGAGTCCGTCGTCGTCCTCGACGACCTGAGCACGGGTCGCGCGGAGCGGCTCCCGGACGGTGTCGTGCTGGAGACCGGCACGGTCCTCGACCGCGGGACCGTCGACCGGGTGCTGCGCGAGCACGCCGTCACCGGCATCGTGCACATCGCGGGCAAGAAGCAGGTGGCCGAGTCCGTCGACCGGCCGCTGTACTACTACCGCGAGAACGTGGAGGGCCTGCGCGTCCTGCTCGACGCGGCCGCCGGCGCGGGCGTCGGCCGGTTCCTGTTCTCCTCGTCCGCCGCCGTGTACGGCATGCCCGACGTCGACCTCGTCACCGAGAAGACGCCGTGCACGCCCATCAACCCCTACGGCGAGACCAAGCTGGCCGGCGAGTGGCTGGTGGCCGCGGTCGGCGCCCGGCACGGCATGGCCACGGCCTCGCTGCGCTACTTCAACGTGGCGGGCGCCGCCACGCCCGAGCTGGGCGACGACGGCGTCTTCAACCTCGTCCCCATGGTGTTCGAGCGGCTCGACGCCGGTGAGTCGCCGCTGATCTTCGGCGACGACTACGCCACCCCCGACGGCACCTGCGTCCGCGACTACATCCACGTCGAGGACATCGCCACCGCGCACGTCGCGGCCGCGCGCCGGCTCGCCGCCGACCCGGAGGCCCGGCTGGTCCTGAACATCGGGCGCGGTGAGGGCGTCTCGGTCGCGGAGATGGTCGGCATCATCCAGGACGTCACCGGCCTCACCGGCGTACCGCCGCGGGTGCGGGGGCGCCGCCCCGGCGACCCGGCGCGGGTGGTGGCCTCCGGCGGCCTGATCCGTACGGAACTCGGCTGGAGCGCGCGGCGGGACGTGCGCGAGATGGTGGAGTCGGCGTGGGCGGGGTGGCGGCTGCGGCACCCGTGATGCCGCCGGGGCGGCACGTCATCTGAGGGGCACGCCCCCGTGCGAAACGCCCGCCAGGTGACGCCACCCGCGCGGCACGCCACCCGCGCGGCACACCAGCCGCCGCGGCACACCGCCCGCGTGCAACGCCCCGCGCGCAACGCCCCGCGGGTGACGCCGGCCCGCGCCGGGCGTCACCCGCGCGACGAGGCCGGGCGCCACCCGCGCGACGAGGCCGGGCGCCACCCGCGCGACAAGGCCGGGCGCCACCCGCGCGACGAGGAAGGGCCCCCGGAATCCGGGGGCCCTTCCTGGTGTGCCTCGGCCGTCGGGCCTCGCCGTCCTCAGCCCTGCTCGAGGAACAGCTTCTCGAAGTGCTTGCGCACCACGGGCCAGTCCCACACCGTCAGCGCGTGCTCGGTGGCCTGCTCGCCGGCGGCGCGCCAGGCCTCCTCGGTGGCCGTGACCTTCAGGATCCGCTCGGCCGCCTCCGCGGGGGAGGCGACGACCCAGCCCTCGGGGTAGAGGGTGCGGGCACTGTTGGGCTTGCCCGCGTAGAACGGCCAGTCGCGCGCGACGGGGACGGCACCGCTGGCGGCGCCCTCCATCAGGCCGACGTGGCAGCCCTCGCGCACCGAGGAGCTGAGGATCGTACCGATCTCGACCAGCTTCGACGGGACGTCGTCCGTGGGACCGAGCTTCACGACCGCGCCGGACTCCTCCAGCGGGGCGATCAGCCGGTCGAACTCGCGCCGGTACTCGCGGGTGGCCTGGCTGGTCTTGGGGTCCATGTCCCCGCCGACCAGGATCAGCCGGTAGCGCTCGTCGTGCTTGCGGACCCGCTGGAGGACGTCCACGGCCCACTTGGGGTCCTTGGCGACCTGGCTGATGCCGATCAGCCCCAGGTTGAAGCGGGCCTCGGCCGGCTTGGGCCGGTCGAAACCCGACAGGTCCATGGCGTTGTCCAGGACGTGGAAACGCGGGGCCTGCTCGCCGCGGAGCATCGGCACGAGCGAGGTGGTGAGGTCCTTCACGTGGGGCGCGACGAACACCATGTCGTCGATCCGGGAGAAGTCCGTCATGTGCGGCCAGCGGGTGAACGCCTCGTAGCTGTGCAGGCGCACGACGATCCGGGTGTCGCCCGGGTCGATCGTGGTGAGCATGCCGGCCGGGCCCGCCGCCCACTCCAGGAACACCGTGTCCGCCCAGTCGAGGTAGGGGCGCATCAGGCGCTCCACCTCTTCCTGGTAGGCGCTCGTACCGTCCGACAGACGGTCTTCGATCATCCTCGGGGCCGCCCAGGAGATCCGCTTGAGGTGCTTGTTCGAGGCGAGGTCCAGGTAGCGCAGCTCGACGCCGGGGTGGTCGGCGAAGTGCTCCCGGACGAGGTGCAGGAAGTTGTCGTTGGCGCTCGTCGCCAGCAGCAGCCGCAGCGGGCGGTCGGTGGGCACGGGCGCCGCGGGCACCTTGCGGCCGCGGGGACGGCTCAGCGCCTGGAACGCCGGGGAGCGGTGCAGCGGGGCGACGAACCCCTCGGCGTCCTTGGCCAGCGGCGACGACAGCTGGTCGATGTGCAGCACCCGGTGGAAGTCCAGGAACAGCGCACGGTTCAGCGCCTCGGCCGCCTCACCGATGCCACCCTTGGCGAACTCCGCGTCCGCGTGGGCCAGATGGGCCCCGACCGCCTTGCCGATGATGCGCGGGCTGATGCCCTTGCGGATCTCCTGCATGGCGCCCTCGTAGTAGAGGTCCGCCCGCAGCTTCGGGTCCGGGATGCGCGCGGCGGCGTCCGCGAGGGTCAGCGCGGCACCGCTGGTGCGGCCCGCCCACTGCATGCCCTCGGCGACGTACCGCGAGGTCGCGGCGCGCACCTTGACGGGCATGCCGGGCGCGGTCACGGCGGAGCGCCACAGCCGGGCGCCGACGCCCGAGCGCATCACGGTCCGCGGGGTGGCCGCCCGCACCAGCTGGGCGGGCAGGTCGCCGACACCGCGGCGCACATCGCGGGCGACGACGTGCAGCGGCGGCAGGACGGAGGAGCGGGCCGCGGCGCCGCCCTTCTCCTTCAGCTCCTCGACGGCCTTCAGCGCGGGCGCGAGCCCGAACCTGGCGGCGGCGCCGCGGTTGTACTCGGCCAGCCGCCACACCGTGTACACGGAGCCGGCGTCCAGGGCGACGAGCACGTCGGCCTTGCGGGCCCGGCCGCGCAGCCACGAGTCGCGGCCGATCTGCATCCACACGCGCAGGCCGCGCGGCGACTTGCCGGCCCGGCGGCGCAGCGCCTGGCTGCGGTGCTTGAGGCTGCGCGGCAGCTGGTGCACACCGGCCAGCCCGACCTTGGCGAGCTCCTCGGGAACGCCCTCGGCCTCCAGGTGGAAGGCGCCCGCCAGATGCACGCGCGCCCCCAGGGCCTCGAACTTGCGCACCGCGGAGGCCAGGACGCCGAGCTGCGGCCGGTCGGCGGCGACGAGCAGGACTTCGGTCACGGGGCGAGCTCCTCGACGAGGTTCTTGACGGCGACGGACATCAGCGCCTCACGAGTGAACTGGTCGGCGTGGGCCATCGCCTCGGCGTGCTCGGCGTCGGTCGTCTCCACCGCCATGTGCGCGGCCCTGATGAACGACTCGGTCAGGCCCTCCTCGTCGAGGCCGGGGGCGCCCGTCCACAGCGGGTGGCCCTTCAGCACGTTGGAGGCGTCGTGTTCGACGGCGTGCGCCGACACGATCGGCAGGCCCGTCGCCATGTACTCGTACACCTTGCCGGAGGTGACGTACCGGCCGCCGATCAGGATCAGCACCATGGCGTCCCAGCCGGCGTAGATCGAGGAGACCTCGGCCTTGGCGGCGGGTCCGCCGTAGAAGACGCCGTCGGTCTCGGCGTCCTTGAGGACCTCGGCGTGCCGGTTCGCCCCGCGGCTGGCGCCGTTGCCGAGGTGGCCGCGGATCTCGAAGCGCGCGTTCGCCAGCAGCGGTTCCTTCTCGCGGGCCGCGCGCCAGGCGTTCAGCACCACTTCCAGGTGCGGGATGGTGAAGTTGACGGTGCCGAGGTAGCCGAAGACCAGCCCGGACTCGCGGTCCGCCTTGTGCACCCGGCCCGGCGAGCTGTCGGCGTCGTAGCCGTTGCGCACGACGTGCACGCGGTCGGCGAACTCCGGGTAGCGCTTGCGGTAGTGCTCGGCGATCGGGTCGTTGACGACCCACAGGGACACCGCGTGGTCGAGGATCTTCTGCTCCCAGCGGCCCTCCTCGGAGTCGCGGGAGAACGCCTCGACGCCGTCGATGACGTCGATGGACCAGCCGTCGCGGAAGTCCACCGCGTACGGCACCTTCGCGTCCTCCCACAGCTTCCACGCCGCGGCGAGGTTGACGTACGGCACGCAGCTGGCGAGCAGCAGATCGGCCGGCCGCTCCCGGTGGATGCGCAGGACGGCCTGCTCCAGGTCGCCGCGCCACTCACCGAAGTTGGGCTCCGGGAAGGCCGCGGTCTGGCGGCGGCGGAGCTGGGCGACCCAGCCGTTGGGGTCGAGGGCGCGCGCCTCGTCGTAGAGGCGGATGTCCGTCTCCAGGTCTTCGCGCGACAGCGGCAGTTCGACGATGTTCACCCGGGGGTCGACCTGCTCCAGCAGGGAGAGGTCGATGCCGGAGTCGAGTTCCCAGGACTCCCGGGCGATGTTGACGACCGTGACGTCCCAGCCGGCCTTCACGAACTGGTTGGCGGTCTCGCGCATCCGGTACGTGGAGCTCTTGGCGGCCGGAGGGAAGCCGATCGCGAGGTAGATGACGTGGGGCCGCCTGCCTTCCGCAGACGGACCGGACGTGGGAGACGATGACATAGCAGTTGACGCTAGCACGCTGACGTGCGCGGACTGTGGGTCGCTTGTGGCCGTCCGCGGGGCGGACGGCCGCGACCCCCGGTACCGCGTCAGGCGGGCCGGCTGCCCCCCTTCCACTCCTCCATGAGCCGGACGACGTTCTGCGCCGCGCGGCCGTCGCCGTAGGGGGTGCCGGGGTCGGCGGTCGGCACGGGACGGGTCACCGTCTCGGCCCACTCCTGCGGCGACAGCGTGTGCGGGTCGGGTACAAGGACGTTCCAGCCGGTGTTGACGGTTTCCACCCATTCCGTCTCGGGGCGGATGGTGGTGCAGATGCGCTCCAGCAGGAACGCCTCCTTCTGCAGCCCGCCCGAGTCGGTGACCACGCCGACGGAGGCGAGCACGGCGGCGACCAGGCTCGCGTACGGCAGCGGGCGGCCGACGTGGAGGTTGCCCTGGGCCAGCTCGATGCCGTGCTCCTCGGCGCGGGCGACCAGACGGGGGTGCGCGGCCAGCGCCACCGGCACCGGCAGCTTGGCGAGCGAGCCGACGATCGCGGCGAGCCGCTCGGGGTCGTCGGTGTTGTCCGGGCGGTGCAGGGTCGCCAGCAGGAACGGCTTGGCCGGGTCGATGCCCTCGGGCAGCTCCGGCGCCGGGAACTCGCCGGCCCGCACCTGGTCGCGGATGCGCAGGCAGATGTCGACCATCACGTCGCCGGCCAGGCGGGTGCGCTCGGCGAGGCCCTCGCCCGCCAGGTGGCGCACGGCCTCCTCGGTCGGGGCCAGCAGCAGGTCGGCGCAGTGGTCGGTGAGGACGCGGTTGTGCTCCTCCGGCATCCGCCGGTTGAAGGAGCGCAGGCCGGCCTCCAGGTGCGCGACCGGCAGGTGCATCTTCACGGCGGACAGCGCGCCGGCGATGGTGGAGTTGGTGTCGCCGTACACCAGGACCCAGTCGGGCCGCTCCCGCTCCAGCACCGGGTCCAGCGCGGACAGCACGGCACCGGTCTGCACCCCGTGGCTGCCGGAGCCGACGCCGAGGTGGACGTCGGGGTCGGGGATGCCGAGGCCGGAGAAGAAGACGTCGGAGAGGTCGGCGTCGTAGTGCTGCCCGGTGTGCACGATCACGTGCTCGTGCTCAGTCTCCGCGAAGGCCGCCGCGATGGGGGCGAGCTTCACCAGTTGGGGTCGGGCTCCGACGATGCTGATGACTTTCACTGAGCACTCTTCTTCTCGGTCGGGCTTTTGGTAGGGGAATGGTAGGCAACGGGCGACCCCGGGCAGGCCCTTGGCCGGGCCGGCCCGGAGTTGTCCGGCCGTGTTCATGCGGTGTTCACGCCGTGGTCAGCGGGGCAGGAACGACGGTTCGAAGGCGACGCATAACGGTTTCGTGAATCTTGCGCCCGGTCCGGGCGGCGACGGGACGGATCAGGCGGAGCGCTCGACGAGCACCCCGTCCTTCTCCTCGTACAGCGCGCCGCTCTGCGGGCACTCCCACACGCCCGGCTCGCCCTCGCGTTCGACGAGCCGGACGCCGGCGCGGCCGACCCAGCCCACCTGGCGGGCCGGCACGCCGAGGACCAGGGCGAAGTCGGGCACGTCCTTCGTCACGACGGCCCCCGCGGCGACCATCGCCCAGCGTCCGATGGTGAGCGGCGCGACGCACACGGAGCGCGCCCCGATCGACGCCCCGTCGGCGATGCGCACGCCGACGGCCTCCCAGTCGCCGCCGCGCTTCTGGTTGCCCTCGGGGTCCACGGAGCGCGGGTTGTGGTCGTTGGTGAGGACCACGGCGGGGCCGATGAAGACGCCGTCGCCGAGCTCGGCCGGCTCGTAGACGAGGGCGTAGTTCTGCAGCTTGCAGTTGTCGCCCATGCGGACCCCGGAGCCGACGTAGGCGCCGCGGCCGATCACGCAGCCCTCCCCGAGGCGGGCACCCTCCCGGATCTGCGCGAGGTCCCAGACGCTGCTCCCGGCACCGATCTCGGCGCTCGCGTCGACCTGGGCGCTGGGCTGGACCCTGTAGTTCACTTCTTCGCCTTCCGCAGTACGGCTTCGCCCCGCGAGCATACGGGCCGGGGGCGTCCCGGCCCGGTTTGACCCCTGTACACCGGCCCCGTAACCTTGACCGTCGGCGTGTCCACAGACGTGCCACATCCCCGTAAACCTCTTCCTCCCGAGTTGCCTCGGTGGCCGGGAGAGGCCGCCCGTGTTCCCGCCCGGGTGGCTGGCCTGCGGGGATGCCGTTCTCCGAGCGAAAGAGAGATCCGCGTGTACGCCATCGTGCGCAGCGGTGGCCGTCAGCACAAGGTTGCTGTCGGTGACATCGTTGAGGTTGACAAGATTTCCACTGCCAAGGTTGGCGACACGGTCGAGCTCTCGACCCTGCTCGTTGTCGACGGCGACGCTGTGACCAGCGACCCGTGGGTGCTGGCCGGCATCAAGGTCCAGGCCGAGGTCGTGGACCACCACAAGGGCCAGAAGATCGACATTCTGCGCTACAAGAACAAGACCGGCTACCGCCGTCGTCAGGGCCACCGCCAGCAGTACACGGCGATCAAGGTCACTGAGATCCCCGCGGCTGCGAAGTAAGGGACTGAGGAGACATGGCACACAAGAAGGGCGCATCGTCCACCCGGAACGGTCGCGACTCCAACGCCCAGCGGCTCGGCGTGAAGCGCTTCGGCGGTCAGGTCGTCAACGCGGGTGAGATCCTGGTCCGCCAGCGCGGCACCCACTTCCACCCGGGCTCCGGCGTGGGCCGCGGCGGCGACGACACGCTGTTCGCGCTGCAGCCCGGCTCGGTGCAGTTCGGCACCCACCGTGGCCGCAAGGTCGTGAACATCGTTCCGGTCGCCTGACCTCAGGCTTTCCGCGAACGTTTCGCGAGGCGGACCTCACTTCCCGTTCGGGAAGGCGGGTCCGCCTTTCGCGTGTTACGCAGTAGACAGAACCGTACGCAAGACCGAAGTGCTGGAGGCACCCCACCATGACCACCTTCGTGGACCGCGTCGAACTGCACGTCGCCGCGGGTAACGGAGGCCACGGCTGTGCCTCCGTCCACCGTGAGAAGTTCAAGCCGCTCGGCGGCCCGGACGGCGGCAACGGCGGACGCGGTGGGGATGTCATCCTCACCGTCGACCAGTCCGTGACCACGCTGCTCGACTACCACCACTCCCCGCACCGCAAGGCCACCAACGGCAAGCCGGGCGAGGGCGGCAACCGCTCCGGCAAGGACGGACAGGACCTCGTCCTCCCGGTGCCGGACGGCACCGTCGTCCTCGACCGGGCGGGCAACGTGCTGGCCGACCTGGTCGGGCACGGCACCTCCTTCGTCGCCGCCCAGGGCGGGCGCGGCGGCCTCGGCAACGCGGCCCTCGCCTCCGCCCGCCGCAAGGCGCCCGGTTTCGCGCTGCTCGGTGAGCCCGGCGACCTGCACGACATCGTGCTGGAGCTGAAGACCGTCGCCGACGTGGCGCTGGTCGGCTACCCGAGCGCCGGGAAGTCGTCCCTGATCTCCGTGCTCTCCGCCGCCAAGCCGAAGATCGCCGACTATCCGTTCACCACCCTCGTGCCCAACCTGGGCGTGGTGACCGCCGGGTCGACCGTCTACACCATCGCCGACGTCCCCGGTCTCATCCCGGGCGCCAGCCAGGGCCGGGGGCTGGGCTTGGAGTTCCTGCGGCACGTCGAGCGGTGCAGCGTGCTCGTGCACGTGCTGGACACGGCCACCCTGGAGTCCGACCGCGACCCCACCAGCGACCTCGACGTCATCGAGGCGGAGCTGCGCGAGTACGGCGGGCTCGGCGACCGTCCCCGCATCGTCGTCCTGAACAAGATCGACGTCCCGGACGGCAAGGACCTCGCGGAGATGGTCCGCCCCGACCTGGAGGCCCGCGGCTACCGCGTCTTCGAGGTGTCCGCCGTCGCGCACACGGGACTCAAGGAGCTGTCGTTCGCGCTCGCCGACCTCGTCGGCAGGGCCCGGGCCGCCAAGCCCAAGGAGGAGGCCACGCGGATCGTCATCCGGCCCAAGGCCGTGGACGACGCGGGCTTCGCCGTCACGCGTGAGGAGATCGACGGGGAGCTGCTGTTCCGCGTCCGGGGCGAGAAGCCCGAACGCTGGGTGCGGCAGACCGACTTCAACAACGACGAGGCCGTCGGCTACCTCGCCGACCGGCTCAACCGCCTCGGCGTGGAGGACGAGTTGATGAAGGCGGGCGCCCGGTCCGGCGACGGCGTCGCCATCGGGCCCGAGGAGAACGCCGTCGTCTTCGACTGGGAGCCGTCGGTGACCGCCGGCGCCGAGATGCTCGGCCGCCGCGGCGAGGACCACCGCTTCGAGGCCCCGCGGCCCGCGGCCCAGCGCCGCCGCGACCGCCAGGCCGAACGCGACGAGGCGACCGAGGAGTTCGAGGGCTTCGAGCCCTTCTGATCCCGCCGATACCCCGGGGCTCTGGCGGCCCCGGGGCTGGGGGGCTTGTGCCTCGGGGGCGCCCGCGCGCTCGGGGGCGCCCGCGCCTCGGGGGCGCCCGCGTCCCCGGGGCCTTCCGCGCCCTGAGGCCTTCCGAGTCCCGGGGTTCGGTGGCGTTCTGAGGCTTGCCCAAGTTTTTCGGCGCGCCTGCGTCTTGGGGCACGTCTGCGCGACGTGGGCCCCTCCGGCGCCCCAAACCCCGTAGGCGCCCCCAGGGTTCCCCGGCACCCCGGGGCTGATCGGCGCCCCGGACCCCAACGGCGCCCCGGACCCGCCGCGGCACGGCCGTGGCGGGTCTCTCTCTGGCCCTCCGCTTGTCATGCACGCGAGAGTCTCCGTTCAGCCTGACGGTTGGATGGCCGTGCCACCTTCCTTGTGTCCGAGTGACCAGCGACGCAAGGGAGTTCACGATGGCCCCGGGCCCGAAGAGAACCCTTTCCCCCGACCGCCGCCGCTTTCTCACCGCCGGTGCCGCCGTGGTCGGTGCCGCCGCCTCCGCCCAGCTCTGGCTGCCCGCCACCGCCCGGGCCGCCGAGACCCGGCTGCCGGACGGGGTCTTCAGCCTCGGCGTCACCTCCGGCGACCCCCTGCCCGACGGCGTCGTGCTGTGGACCCGGCTCGCCCCCGACCCGCTGAACGGCGGCGGAATGCCCGACCGCGTCGTCGAGGTCGAGTGGGAGATCTCGCCCGACGAGCGGTTCGGCAGCGGGGTCCGCCGGGGCGTCGCCCAGGCCCGGCCCGAGTACGGGCACAGCGTCCACGTGGACGTCCGCGGACTGCGCGCGGGCCGCACCTACTGGTACCGCTTCCGCGCCGGCGGGCAGCTCTCGCGCGTCGGCCGCACCCGCACCGCGCCCCACCCGCTCGCCCCCGGCGGCTCCCTGCGCCTGGCCCTCGCCTCCTGCCAGAACTGGCAGCACGGTTACTTCACGCCGTACGCCGACATGTACGCGCAGGACCCCGACGTCGTCCTCTTCGTCGGCGACTACGTCTACGAGAGCACGCCGTCCGCCACGGCCGTCCGCCGGCACGAGGGGAGCGGGGAGCCGTACACCCTCAGCCAGTACCGCAACCGGTACGCGCAGTACCGCACCGACCCCGACCTCCAGCGGATGCACGCCCACGCGCCCTGGGTGGTCACCTTCGACGACCACGAGGTCGACAACGACTACGCCGGGGAGATCCCGCAGGACCCCGCCAAGCAGACCCACGACGCGTTCACGGCCCGGCTGACCGCCGCCTACCAGGCGTACTACGAGCACATGCCGGTCCGGGCGACCGCGATCCCGAACGGACCGCACATCCGCATGCACCGGAGCTTCCGGTTCGGCCGGCTGGCCCGGCTCAACGTCCTCGACACCCGGCAGTACCGCAGCGACCAGGCCACCGGGCAGACCGGCGCCCAGGACCCCGCGCTCACCATGCTCGGCGCCGAACAGAAGCGCTGGCTGCTGGACTCGCTGCACGGCTCGGACGCCCGCTGGAACCTCGTCGCCTCGCAGATCATGATGGCCGAGACCGACCTGCTGGCCGGGGCGGGCAAGCGGTGGTACTACGACGCCTGGGACGGCTACCAGGTCGAGCGCAACGCCCTGCTCGCGGAGTTCCAGCAGGTCCGCAACCCCGTCGTGCTCAGCGGGGACCGGCACCTCACCATGGTCAGCGATCTGAGGAAGGACTTCGCCGACCCGTCCTCCGCGGTCGTCGGCGCCGAGTTCGTCGGCACGTCGATCTCCAGCAACGGCGACCAGGACCAGGCCGCCTTCCACGCGCAGTGGGACCCGCTGAAGGCCGACAACCCGCACTGGAAGCTGATCGACGCCCACCGCGGCTACCACCTCTTCGACGTCCGCCGCGACGCCGTCGACGCGCGGGTCCGGGTCGTGGACACCGTCCTGAAGCCCGAGGCGACCGCCCGGACGCTGGCGAAGCTGCGCGTGAGCGACGGCAGGCCGGGCGTACGGCCGGTCTGACACCGGCGGGGAGCCGGTCTGACACCGGCGGGGGGAGGAGCCCGGGACCCGCGGTCACTCATCGCGCACCCAGGCTCCTCTCAGCTTCGCCTCAGGAACGGCTCTTACCGTCTCCTAACCATGGAGACGGACTGTACGAGCGACGACAAGCACGTGAACGACACCCCAGCGGCCGCCGGCCGCCCCGCGCCCCTGCCCCCCGGCACCCGCCTGCTGCACATCGGCCCGCACAAGACCGGGACGACCGCCATCCAGGGCGCCCTGTTCGCGGCGAAGGACCGGATGCCGGCGCACGGCGTCGTGTTCCCCGCGACCAGCAGACATCCGATGCAGGCCGTGCTGGCCGCCTGTGCCCGCCCCGGGATGATGGGTGACACCACCCCCACCGAGCAGCACTGGACCCGGCTCGTCGAGCAGGTGCGCGCCACCGGCCGCGACACATCGGTGATCAGCAGCGAGTTCTTCGCCGACGCCCCCGACGACGAGACGATCGCACGGATCGTCGAGGACCTGGGCGGGGAGCGCGTCCACGTCCTGGTGACCCTGCGCCCGCTGGTGCGGATCATGCCCTCGCAGTGGCAGCAGTACGTGCAGAACGGGCTGCGGATGAGCTACGAGGAGTGGCTGGAGCACATGCTCCGCAAGGCGCCCTACGAGAAGCCCAACCCGAGCTTCTGGCGGCGCCACCGGCACGACCGGCTCGTCGAGCGGTGGGTGCGGGTGGCGGGGGCCGGCCGGGTCACCGTCGTGGTGGTCGACGACCGGGACCGCGACGGGCTGATGCGCACCTTCGAGGCGCTGCTGGGCCTGCCGGACCGGCTCCTGCAGCCCGTGCCCGACACGGCGAATCGTTCGCTCACGCTCGCCGAGACCGAAATGCTGCGCAATCTCAATAAGGAATTTCGCGGCAATGGACTTCCCGACGAGCTCTATTCCAAGCTGGTCCGTCACGGCGCGGTCATGCATATGAAGAACGCGTGCAGCCCCACCTCCCGCGACGTGCGGATCTCCACCCCGGCCTGGGCGGCCGAGGCGGCCGCCGCGATCGGCGCCGAGATGACCGGGCGCATCGAGGCCATGGGCGTGCGCGTCATCGGCGATCCGAGCCTGCTGTCCGCCGTGCCGAAGCCCTCCCACGGCCCCGCCGAGGAGACCGGGCAGTCCGAGGAGGAGCCCCGGATCTCACCGGAAGTCGCCGCTCAGGCGCTGTACGGTGCGCTCGCCGCGGTGGCCGCCGAACCCTCCGGCAAGGTGCGCACGGTGCACGGGACGCCGTCGAAGGAACTCGTGAGAGTGTTGGGGCACCGCTGCCTGAAGCGGCTGCGGCGGCGCTAGGCGCTTTCCGCCGCTTCCGGCCGTCGGCCACCGCTTCCTGTGGACTTACTCACAGGATTTCGCGGTGGCCTCCGAGGGAGGCGCTCTCATGTCTCGTCAATCACCGGGCCGACAAGGTGAATGACAGATGGCGTGCACATATGCACGGAAGGGCGCTCACCTTGCATCGCGGTTACCGCAAGTGGGACCATTTCCCCGTTCCCTGTCGCCCCAAGGTAGGTCACCTGTGTCCCAGCACATAGCCAAGCCCCGTACCACCGCAGTGATCCTGGCCGGTGGCACCGGCCAGCGGGTGGGTCTGTCGATCCCCAAGCAGCTGCTGAAGATCGCCGGCAAGGCAGTCATCGAGCACACGCTGACCACCTTCGAGCAGGCCGACTCCGTCGACGACATCATCGTGCTGATGGCGCCCGGCTATGTGCCGGACGTCGAGAAGATCGTGGCCAAGGCCGGGTTCACGAAGGTCTCCCGGGTCATCGAGGGCGGCACCACGCGGAACGAGACCACCGAGCGCGCCATCGCGGCCCTGGGCGAGGGGCTGGCCGACGGCGAGGACCTCAACGTCCTCTTCCACGACGCCGTACGCCCCCTGCTCTCGCAGCGCGTCATCGACGACTGCGTCGCCGCGCTCGAGCGCTACCAGGCGGTCGACGTCGCCATCCCCTCCGCGGACACCATCATCGTCACCCGGACCCACGGCGAGGACGGCGAGTTCATCACCGAGATCCCGGACCGCTCCCGGCTGCGCCGCGGCCAGACCCCGCAGGCGTTCAAGCTGTCGACGATCCGCCGGGCCTACGAGGTGGCGTCGGGCGACCCCAACTTCCAGGCCACCGACGACTGCACGGTCGTGCTGCGCTACCTGCCGGACGTGCCGATCCACGTCGTCGCGGGCGACGAGTACAACATGAAGGTGACGCAGCCGGTCGACGTCTTCATCGCCGACAAGCTCTTCCAGCTCGCCTCCACCGCCGCGCCCGAGCAGAACGGCGAGGAGGCCTACCGCGACCTGCTCACCGGCAGGACCCTGGTGGTCTTCGGCGGTTCGTACGGCATCGGCAAGGACATCGCCGAACTCGCCGAGTCCTACGGCGCCACGGTGTACGCGCTGGGCCGCTCCACCACCGGTACGCACGTGGAGAACCCGGAGGAGGTCGACGACGCGCTGTCCAAGGCGTACTCGGAGACCGGCCGGATCGATTACGTCGTCAACACCGCGGGTGTGCTGCGCATCGGCAAGCTCGCCGAGACCGACAACGCGACCATCGAGGAAGCGCTGAAGGTCAACTACCTGGCCCCCGTGCAGATCGCCCGCTCGGCCTACAAGTACCTGGCCGAGACCAAGGGCCAGCTGCTGCTGTACACCTCCAGCAGCTACACCCGCGGGCGCGCCGAGTACAGCCTCTACTCCTCCACCAAGGCCGCCATGGTGAATCTCACCCAGGCCCTGTCCGACGAGTGGGCCGGCGACGGCGTCCGCGTCAACTGCATCAACCCGGAGCGCACGGCGACCCCGATGCGCACCAAGGCCTTCGGCCAGGAGCCCGCGGGCAGCCTGCTGTCCTCCGAGGCGGTCGCCCGTACCTCCCTCGACGTGCTGCTGTCCGAGCTGACCGGGCACGTCATCGACGTCCGCCAGCAGGACCCCACCGCCGACGCCAGCCGGGCCTCCGGCTTCGAGCAGGCCCTGGCGGGAGTCCTGGACCGACAGGACGGCGTGGCATAATCGGGCGCTCATAGCCATGAGAATTCAGGCCTCTGTGGCTCCTCGTTTACGGAGATTTCACAGAGGCCTGAATCCGTAAGACCCCCGAAACCCCCACAGGGGATTTTCCGGACTTCCCGGCTCTTTTTCCCCTATGACCGGCACCCCTCTCAGAGCAGGTTCCTCCGTGATAAGCACCGCTATTCGGGTCGCCCGGGTGGGCAGTGCGGCCGAACTGGCCGCGGCGGCCCTCATGACGCTGGGCTACCCCGGCCTCATGCTGGCCGCGCTCGTCCCGAGCGTCCCCGCCTTCGCCGCCGTTGCCGCCGTGACGTACCTGGCGGACCTCTACCTCCATCGCAGGGGCAGCTACCTCATCGCCCTGCTGGGCAAGGTGAGAGCCGGTCTGTCGACCCGCTTCCTGATCCGGGAACTGCTGCTCATCCTGCTGCTGGCCCGGCTCGGCCACTCGGAGGAGCCCGCCTTCTACGCGGCGATCGCCTGCTTCACGGCCTTCTTCGGCCTCCAGGCCCCGCACGGCGCGCTGGTCACCCTCATCGGCAACCGCCGCCAGATGCCGGTCGTCACCCGCAACGTCGACCTGGCCTCCCGGATGCGCATCCCGGACGCCCCGCCGCGCCGCCTGCTGAGCCGGGCCGGCGTGAAGATGCTCCACCTGGACCTCGCGGCCGTCGTGGGCCTGCTCGTCTACGCCCTCACCGACTCCGCGCCCGCCGCCTACGCGGGCGTCGGCGTGACCATGGTCCTGGGCGTGCTCTACGTCCTCGCACTCGTGCCGCACCTGCGGGCCCACCGGATCCCGCCCCCCGCCGACAAGGTGCTGAAGACCGTCAGCGCCTGGCTGCGCGAGTACCGCCCGGAGACGGTGCTGTACTTCTCCGGCTCCAAGGACTCCGCCTACCAGGTCAACATGTGGCTGGAGACCATGGAGCAGCTGGACTCCCGGCCGCTGGTCATCCTGCGGGAGCGCTACATCATGGAGAAGATGGCGCCCACCACGGTCCCCGTCGTCTGCGTGCCCGGAGGGGTGCACCTGATGAACATGGACCTGTCCACGGTGCGGGTGGCGCTGTACGCGGCCAACGTCGGCAAGAACATCCACCTGCTGCGCGTGCCCACCATGAAGCACGTCTTCATCGGCCACGGCGACAGCGACAAGGTCGCCAGCGTCAACCCGTTCAGCAAGGTCTACGACGAGGTGTGGACCGCCGGCCGCGCGGGCCGCGACCGCTACGCCATCGCCGACGTCGGCATCCGCGACGAGGACATCGTCGAGGTCGGCCGCCCGCAGCTCGCGCCCATCGAGCCGTGGCGGGGCCCGTCCGAGGACAGGATCCCGACGGTCCTGTACGCGCCCACCTGGGAGGGCTGGGACGACAACCCGGGCAACACCTCGCTCCTGCTGGCCGGCGAGAACATCGTGAAGAAGCTGGTCGCGGCCGAGCCCCCGGTCCGCGTCCTGTACAAGCCGCACCCCTTCACCGGCACCCGCAGCGCCAAGGCGGGCGCCGCCCACCGCCGGATCACCGCGCTGATCAAGAAGGCCGCCGCCCAGCGCGCCGCCGACCCCCGCTTCACCGCGGACCCGGCCGCCCAGGCCCGTGCCGCGTCCGACCTGACCCGCCTCAAGGCCCGCCTGGACTCCCTGTCGCTCGCCTTCGACGACAGGGCCGACGAGGCCGTGACCAGCCGCGACGGCCTGGTCGACATGCGCAAGCACGAGGAGGCCGCCCGGCTGCGCACCGAGTGGAACGACGCCTACTGGCGCTCCTTCCCCTCCTTCGAGCACCGGGTCGTCACGGGCGCCGAACCGCGTCTGTACGACTGCTTCAACGCCTCCGAGGCGATGGTCTCCGACATCTCCAGCGTCGTCTCCGACTTCATCGCCAGCGGCAAGCCGTACGCGGTCACCGACTCGGCCGGGCTGGGCGCGGAGGAGTTCCGGCGGCAGAACACCGCCGTGCGCGCGGCCGTGATCCTCACCAACGGCGCGGACGAGCTGGACCAGTTGCTGGACGCCGTGCGCACCCCGGCCGCCGACCCGCTGGCCGAGGACCGCAAGGAGCTCAAGGAGTACCTGCTCGGCCCCGACGAGCCGACCTCCATCGAGCAGTTCAACACCGCCGTGGCCGACCTCGCGCTGAAGGCCGAGGCACGCAACGTCGGCCAGGAGTCCCGGGCCGTCGCCGCGGCGGCCGGCGAGGCGGACGTGGCGGACGGCCTGGCGGACGAGGGCGTCGCGGACGGCCTGACGGACGGGCTGACGACCGCCTGACGACAGCGGCGGCCGACTGCCTCGCGACAGCCGGGCCGACTGTCTGACGACAGCGGCGGCCGACTGTCTGACGACAGCGGCGGCCGACTGTCTGGCGACAGCGGCGGCCGACTGTCTGGCGACAGCGGCGGCCGACTGTCTGGCGACTGCCTGACGACAGCGGTGGCCGACTGTCTGACGACAGCCGGCCGACCCGCCTGACGACGGCCGGCTGACTGCCTGACGACAGTCGGCCGGCCGCCTTGCGACAGCTGCGGCCGGTCGCCTCGCGCCCCGCCTGACGACCGTCCGACGACGGCGCGACCGGCGCGGCCCACCCCGGCAGGGCGCTGCCCCGGCCGCACCAACGGCTCGGCCCCCGGAGAGCGATCTCCGGGGGCCGAGCCGTTTCCGTTCGCCCTGGCACGGGGCACATGCGGGGACGGAGTCACCGGGGCAGCCCCGGCATGCGCGGCGGCTGCTGTCCCGGCGCGGCGCGACCGCCAGAAAGGCCGCGCCGGCCGGCGCCTACTTCGTCGGCTTCAGCGCGCGCTTCAGCGGGCCCCCGACCGCACGGCGCGCCCGGCGGTAGATCGAGGGCGAGGGGAGCGCGGCCTTGGCGGCGGCCGCCTTGGCCAGGACCTTGGACCGGGCCAGGTCCTTCTTCAGCTGGGCGTTGTCGCCCTCCAGTTCCGCGATGCGCTGCTGGAGCCACCCGAACCGGCTGGTCAGGGACGCCACGCCGGTGTCGTTCCACGGGCGCACGCCCGCCGGGAAGGACAGCGAGCGCAGCTTCGCCTCGAAGGCCTCACCGCCGTCGCCGTGGGTGAAGGTGTTGTCCAGGCCGTTCTTGCTCAGGAACGCCGTGAAGCGGTCGAAGCGCTCCTTGTGGTTGCCGGTGAGCGGGCCGAAGTCGGCCTCCTCGTACAGCTCCGCCGGATCGAGGTCCGCGGGCACCTCGTTGAGGAGGCGGTGCGGTATCTCGAAGTAGCGGCACAGCTCCAGCGTGCGCGAGTCGAAGGCCAGCACGGTCGCGGGCGTGCCCGCCAGCAGCGCGGCGATGTTGCCGTGGATGCGTGAGCCGAACGAGTAGTCGAAGTCCCGCAGGTCGTCGATCCAGGTGACCGGGTCGATGTACACGCGGGCCTTGTCCTCGCGGTACATCGGGTGGTCGGGGTGGGTCGGCATCTCGGTGATCAGGCCGGCCGGGGAGTTCACGTCCCGCCAGTGCAGCTGCTTGGCGTCGGTGAGGTTCTGGCCTATGTAGCGCAGGTTCGGGTACTGGCCGTGCGCCCGCGTGATGATCCTGTGCAGGCCTCCGCCGCGCACCGCCGTGTGCGAGCCGTTGACCGCGATCCGGGACTGCGCGTTCAGCGCCGGCACCCGTTTCTCGATCGTGAGGGTGTCGCCCCACAGGAACATGGACGGGCAGCCGATGACCTCGACGTCCTTGAAGCCCATGTCGTTGAGGTACTGCTCGGTGAACTCGCCGCGCACGCCGATGGCCGCGCTGTGGTCCAGCACCGCCGAGCAGAAGGCGCGCACGGTGGGCTCCATGGCCTTCAGCCGCGCAGGGTCGTAGGTCACCCCGGTCTGCGCGCCGACGCCCAGGACGACGACCGGGATCTTCAGCTTGCCGATCAGCCGGGTCAGCCGCTGCAGCGCCGCCTCGAACGACGGCCGGAAGGCGTTGGCGAGCGGCACGACGAAGGCGTCGTACTCGTCGTTGATCCGCCCTGCCGCACCGATGTCGGTGCGCATGCCGTTGGAGAAGACCTCGCTGTCCGGCGTGGTGAGGATCTTGTGGGCGGCATCACTGAAGATCAGGTTGCCGGAATTGGTGGCGATCACGTCGCGGTGGAGGGCTTCCTCGACGGGGATCACGTCGAAGGGGCCCTTCCCCGATCTCAGGAGTATGCGCTTCACAAGGCGAACTTTAAGTGACGGAAACTTCAAAACGAATTTGGACTGACTTCCCTCCCCGCGGGGAAGGCGTTCACCCTTTCCCCCACCCGGCCCGAGTGACCGATCGATCGCGTAGCGTGAGCGTCCGGGGAGTGAAACCCGGAGGCCGTCCGGGCGTCCCTTCGCGTAGATTGCCCGGAGGGCAGCCGTGATCCAGGCGAGGGGACGAAGACCAGGTGGCAGGGGCAAGGCAGGCCGTACGCGAGGCCCGCAGGATCGTCGTCAAGGTGGGCTCCTCCTCGCTGACCACCGCCTCGGGCGGACTCGACGCCGACCGGGTCGACGCCCTCGTCGACGTCCTGGCCAAGAGCCGCAGCGGGGGAGAGCGGGAGATCGTCCTCGTCTCCTCCGGCGCCATCGCCGCCGGCCTCGCCCCGCTGGGCCTGCGCCGCCGCCCCAAGGACCTCGCCCGCCAGCAGGCCGCCGCCAGCGTGGGCCAGGGCCTCCTCGTGGCCCGCTACACCGCCTCCTTCGCCCGCTACGGCGTCCGCGTCGGCCAGGTCCTGCTGACCTCCGACGACATGAGCCGCCGCGCCCACCACCGCAACGCCTCCCGCACCCTCGACAAGCTGCTGGCGATGGGCGCCTTCCCGGTCGTCAACGAGAACGACACCGTCGCCACCGACGAGATCCGCTTCGGCGACAACGACCGGCTCGCCGCCCTCGTCGCCCACCTCGTCCACGCCGACCTGCTGGTGCTGCTCTCCGACGTGGACGGCGTGTACGACGGCGACCCCGGCAAGCCGGGGACCTCGCGGATCGCCGAGGTGCGGGGGCCGTCCGACCTGGCCGGGGTGGACATCGGCAGCGCCGGCAAGGCGGGCGTCGGCACCGGCGGCATGGTCACCAAGGTCGAGGCCGCCCGCATCGCGGCCGCCGCCGGCATCCCCGTGGTCCTCACCAGCGCCGTCCACGCGGCCGACGCCCTCTCCGGCGGCGACACCGGCACCTACTTCCACCGCACCGGCCGGCGCTCCGCCGACCGGCTGCTGTGGCTCCAGCACGCGTCCACCCCGCAGGGCTCGCTCACCCTCGACGACGGCGCCGTCCGCGCGGTCGTCGAGCGCCGTACGTCACTGCTGCCGGCCGGGATCGCCGCCGTCGAGGGCGAGTTCAGCGCGGGGGACCCCGTGGAGCTGCGCGACGTCACGGGGCGCGCGGTGGCCCGCGGTCTCGTCAACTTCGACGCCAAGGAGATCCCCCAGCTGATCGGGCGGTCCACCCGCGAACTGGCCCGGGAACTGGGCGCCGAGTACGAGCGGGAGATCGTCCACCGGGACGACCTGGTGATCCTGCACCCCTGACCGGCGTCGAACGGCCGCTCCCGCACCCGCTCGAACGGTCAGTACCGGTGGGGGACGTTCCGTGAAACCGCCCCACGAAGCCGTGCGGCCTGCTCAACTTTGTCACTGGGACATATTCCGCGGGACATTCCGCACGAGCGCTGCGTGAAGGAGGCCGTCGTGAGACGAGTGCACCCTGGGGTGGCAGCGGCCCGTGGGAGTACCGGCGGAACCGGCGAGGCACCCTCCGCCGGGGGTCCGTCCCCGGCCGGCCGGCCACCCGCCGCGGCGGGCGGACCGTCGGGCTCCTCCGCTGCCGCCGCCGGCCGGCCCGCCGCGCGTGCGGGCGGTGAGGAGCGCGCGCTGACCAGCGTCGCGGCCGGCGAGCGCTACCGGGAACAACCGGAGCGCGGCGGCCCTGCGGAGGCCACCCGGCCGGAGGACCTGCCCCGCCTCTGGCACGTCACCCTCAGCGTCTCCGGCCAGGACGCCGACCTCAGGGAGCTGCGGCGCGCCCTGGAACAGCTCGCGCACGACCACCCCTTCCTCCTGACCAGCCGCTACGCCGTCGACCACGCGGAGATCCGCTACTGGGAGGAGGCCCGCGACCTGCACGACGCGGCCGCCGTCGCCCTGCGCCTGTGGGGCGAGCACCGCCAGACCGCCGGACTGCCCCCGTGGGAGATCGTCGGCCTCGAGGTCATCGACCGCCAGACCTACCACCAGCGCATCGCCGAGGGCTACGGCCCGCCCCCCGCGACACCCGTCGGAGTCCACCCCTACTGACCCCCTCAGGGCGGCGCCGGGGCGGTCCCACCACGTGTCTCGGGGTGTGGAACGAGCGCCGTCCGGGCCCGCGCCGCGCACTACCCTTCCCGTATGACCACGCTCTCGCCGTACGACGCCCTCTCGCCGGTCACCCAGGCGGCCTACCGCGCCAAGGCCGCCGCCGCCGATCTCGCGCCGCTGCCCCGGGCCGCCAAGGACGACGCGCTGCTCGCCGTCGCGGACGCGCTGGAGGTCCGTACGAGTGAGATCGTCGAGGCCAACGCCAAGGACATCGCCAGGGCCCGCGAGGCCGGCACCAGCGAGGCGATCGTCGACCGGCTGACCCTGACCCCGGAGCGGGTGCGGGCCATCGCCTCCGACGTCCGCGACGTCGTCGCGCTGCCCGACCCCGTCGGCGAGGTCGTGCGCGGCTCGACCCTGCCCAACGGCATCGACCTGCGCCAGGTCCGCGTGCCGCTCGGCGTCGTCGGCATCATCTACGAGGCCCGCCCCAACGTCACGGTGGACGCGGCGGCCCTGTGCCTGAAGTCCGGCAACGCGGTGCTGCTGCGCGGCTCGGCCTCCGCCTACGAGTCCAACACCGCCCTCGTCCGGGTGATCCGCGACGCCGTCGGCGGCGCCGGGCTGCCCGCCGACGCCGTCCAGCTCGTGCCCGGCGAGAGCCGCGAGAGCGTCCGCGAGCTGATGCGGGCCCGCGGCCTCGTCGACGTCCTGATCCCGCGCGGCGGCGCCTCACTGATCCAGACGGTCGTCGCGGAGTCCGTCGTCCCGGTGATCGAGACCGGCACCGGCAACTGCCACGTCTACGTCGACGCCCACGCCGACATCGACATGGCGGTCGAGATCCTCATCAACTCCAAGGCCCACCGGGTCAGCGTCTGCAACGCCGCCGAGACCCTCCTGGTCCACCAGGACATCGCCGCGCGGTTCCTGCCGCGCGCCCTCGACGCCCTCGCCGAGGCCGGGGTCACCGTCCACGCCGACGAGCGCGTGCTGGCGTACGCCGAGGACTCCAAGGCGACCGTCGTCGAGGCCACGCCCGAGGACTGGGAGACGGAGTACCTGTCGTACGACATCGCCGCCGCGGTCGTCGACTCGCTCGACAAGGCCGTCGAGCACATCCGGCTGTGGACCTCCGGTCACACCGAGGCGATCGTCACCACCTCGCAGCAGGCCGCCCGCCGCTTCACCCAGCTGGTCGACTCCACCACGGTCGCCGTGAACGCCTCCACGCGCTTCACCGACGGCGGCCAGTTCGGCTTCGGCGCGGAGATCGGCATCTCCACCCAGAAGCTGCACGCCCGCGGCCCGATGGGCCTGCCCGAGCTGACCAGCACCAAGTACATCGTCACCGGCGACGGGCACGTCCGGCGCTGACGGCGGCCCCACGGGGCGGGTGCCAGGCGGTGAGGGGCGTCTCACCAGACGGATGAATGTCCGGACCGTCTGCCCAAAATGACCCCCCAGGTCTACTCTGGATCCGTGCCGGAGGACGTGGGGGGCACGCCGTTCCCGGACGGCTGGGAGCCCGACGACGACCACGACCGCGGGGTGTCGGACGAAGAGTTCGCCTCCGTGGTCTTCGACGAGGCGTTCGTACAGGCGGCCGCGGTGCACGAGCCGACCGCCGTCGAGCGCCTCCTGGCCGCCGCGCAGGCCAGAGCGGAGGCCTCCGAGGCCGAGGCCCGCCGCGCCCGCGCCCGCGGCGACCGCTACGACGACCCCTACGGCCCCGACGGACCGGGCGGTTTCGGCCATGACCCGGACTACGACGACCTGGACGACGGTGACGACACCGACGGCTGGGACCGCCGCTACGGCACCTTCGGGACGTACGGCAAACAGGTCCGCTGGCACCGTCCCGTCGCCTGGATCCTCGCCCTGGTGATGGGCGTCGGCATGGTCGCGCTGGCCTTCGCCGCGGTCTACCGGGGCGCCTCCGCGGGCAGCCGGGAGCAGGTCCCGCCGCCCGCCTCGACCGGACTCGAACAGGGGAACGGAACCGCGCCGTCCGCGTCCGCCGACCCTTACCGGCCACCCGTCTCGGCGGTCCCGCGCACGCCCTGAGGACGGCCGGGACGACGGCTCGCCGACGGGTGAGAACATGTCAGAAGTTGTCGTGTACCAGGGCGTTTATGCGAGCCTCCCGCGACCTACTCTGAAGGTATGGGCGGGCCCGGAGACCCACCGGAGGGGACACCCGAGGGAACTCCCGGTGGAGCGGAGGACGAGTACCGATCCGTCGTCTTCGACGAATCGTTCGTCCGCGCTGCCCGACTCCAGGAGTACTCCGCCGAGGAGCGCATCACCGACCACGCGCCCGCCGTCCGCCGCCGTCCGCCCCCGCACCGGGGCCTGTCCCGGCAGGCGCTCGTCCTGGTCGTCCTGATAGCCCTCGCCTTCGGCACCGCGATCTACATGGGCGTGCGCCACCCCTACCAGAACCCGGCCGCCCGCCGCACCGTGGAACCCCTGCGGATGACCGTCATCCCGCTCGCCCCGCAGGGCGCCGTGCCCGGCACGGCCGACCCCGGGTACCTGTACGCGCACAGCCCCGCCGCGCAGTACCGCATCGGCGCCGAGGGCATCCCGCTGCCCGCCTCCCGACGCACCGCGCACTTCTCCGACAGCCAGGTCGTCACCGCCCTGACCACCGCCAAGGACTACATCGTGCGCTCCTCCCTCTACCCGGAGGTGCTCACCGGCCGACAGGTGCGACCCGTGCGGGTGCTGATCGACCCCGACCAGCTCGACCAGTTCGACCAGAGCTTCGCCCGTCCGACGGCGGACGGACGGCACGCGCCGACCGGCTGGCTCGTCCGCTTCGACCCGGCCAGGACGGAACTCGCCGACCGCAGGATCCGCGTCCAGGGCACGCTCCAGGCCGCCGAGGCCGACTCCTCCACCCTCGAGGTCACCGCCGACCACACCTTCGTGTACGCGCTGCGGCCGGCCGGAGCCGACGCGAGGACGCCGGCCTCGCTGTTCACCGTCCGCCGCGAGCTGCAGTTCCGCTTCGACCGCGACGACCTGCGGCTGCGCCAGACCCAGCTGATCGTCTCCTACGTCCAGGCCGGGCCGCTGTCCTGCGGCGACGACTCCACGAACCACCTGCGGCCCCTGCTCGCCGGCCAGATCGCCAAGGCGGGCGGCCCGGCCGGCACGGACCCGTACGCGACGGGCGGAGCGACGGCACTGTGCGGATCACTGGCGGGCAGCGCCCAGCCGAAGGTGTGAACCCCGGGCGCTCGTCGGGGCGCCCGGGACACGGTGACGCTCCCGCCCGCTCAGCCGTCCTCGCGCGGGGGCGCGTCGGCCGGGCGGTCGTTCGGCGGCGGGGGGCTGGTGAAGCCGTCGAAGCCGCGCCGGACCCGGCCGCCCAGACCGCCGGCCCCGCCCGCGATGTCGCTGACCAGCTTCATCAGCGGGTCCTTGGAGCTCTTGACGTGGTCGGCGTAGTGCGACGCCGACTCGCGGAAGGAGTCGGCGACCGAGGTGTCCTTGTCCTCGCTGCGCCGCGGGTAATGGCCGTCCATGATCCGCTGGTAGTCACGGGACTCCGACCATTTCTTCAGCTCGGCCGCGCGGACCGTGGTGAAGGGGTGGGAGCGGGGCAGCACGTTGAGGATCTTCAGCACGGAGTCGCGGAGGTCGCCGCCGGCCTCGTACTCCTCGGCCTGCTGGAGGAACGCGTCCACGTTCATCTCGTGCAGGTGGTTGCCGCCCGCGATCTTCATCAGGCCGCGCATCGACGCCTTCAGATCCTGTCCGACGAGCAGCCCGGCCCGGTCCGCGGACAGCTCCGACTTGCGGAACCACTCGCGCAGGGCGGTCACGATCGCCATGATCGCCAGGTTGCCCAGCGGGATCCAGGCGACCCGGAGGGCGAGGCTCGTCAGGAACAGCAGGACGGTCCGGTAGACGGCGTGGCCGGACAGCGCGTGCCCCACCTCGTGCCCGATGACCGCCCGCATCTCCTCCTCGTCGAGCAGTTCGACCAGGCCCGTGGTGACCACGATGATCGGCTCGTCCAGGCCGATGCACATCGCGTTGGGCTGCGGGTCCTGGTTGACGTACATCGGCGGGACCTTCTCCAGGTCCAGGATGTAGCAGGCGTCCCGCAGCATGTCGTTCAGATGGGCGAACTGCTGGTCGGAGACGCGGACCGAGTCGGACAGGAACAGCAGTCTCAGGCTCCGCTCGGGCAGCAGCCCGCTCAGCGCCTTGAAGACCGTGTCGAAGCCGCTCAGCTTGCGCAGCGCCACCAGCGCGGAACGGTCCGCCGGGTGCTCGTACGCGCGCGAGGAGATCCCGGGGAAGCGCCTGCGCTGCCTGCTGGGCACCTTCGCGTGGCCGGTCTGCTCGTGGCCGTCGTCGGACATGTCTTCCCCCAGTGCGTGTGTCTGGCCCTCGTATGTCTGGCCCTTTGCGGACCCTTGTACTGCCCTTTGCGCCCCCGAAGCGGGGCCCAGCCTAGGCGGAGTTACGGTGGACGGGCACCACACCGAAGGAGTCCCGCGCCATGGAGCACCACCCCGCAGCCGCCTGGATCGCCCAGGCCGCCGGCGCCGCCCAGCAGCAGGGGACGGGGAACCTTCTCCGGATCATCCTGATCGTGATGGTCCTGGGCTGCGCGCTGACCGCCTGGTTCCTGCTGCGGGGCTACAAGCGGAAGGACGACTGAGCGGGCGGGAAGGTTCCCCCCCGGGAGCCCGCCGCGCCGCCGCCGGGACGCAACAGGTCTCCCCAAGAGTGGAGTCGGCGTGAGGGACGAAGCGGCGCCCGCTTACGATGAACCGACATCTTTATCCCGCCCTCCCCCACTCTCGGCTCCGCTCGAGCGGGGGGACCCCCATCCGTTAGGTTCTGCCGAAGATGAGCTTCCACAGCGCCGCTGCCCAGTTGGTCACCCTCGCCGCCGAGGGCGAGGAGCACGGCGGCAACCACGAGAGCCTGAACCCGCTGGTGACCGGCGGGGCCGCGTTCGTCATCCTGCTGCTCCTGCTGTGGGTCACCACCCGCTTCAACCGCGACCGCTGAGGCACACCATGTCCATACCGGGGCACCCCGGACATCCGTCGGCCGGGGCCCTCAGGGCGGGCCGGTAGGGTCTGCACGCATGGGAGAGCAGGACATGCCTACCGGCCCGTCGAACCCGGGCAAGCGCCGCCTCGGCGTCATGGGCGGAACGTTCGATCCGATCCACCACGGGCACCTCGTGGCGGCCAGCGAGGTCGCCGCGCAGTTCCACCTGGACGAGGTCGTGTTCGTCCCGACCGGCGAACCCTGGCAGAAGAGCCACCGCAGGGTCTCCCCGGCCGAGGACCGCTACCTCATGACGGTCATCGCCACCGCCGAGAACCCGCAGTTCTCGGTCAGCCGCATCGACATCGACCGCGGCGGCCCCACCTACACCGTGGACACCCTGCGCGACCTGCGGGCCCTCAACCCCGACACCGACCTGTTCTTCATCACCGGCGCCGACGCCCTCGGCCAGATCCTCACCTGGCGGGACAGCGAGGAACTGTTCTCCCTCGCCCACTTCGTCGGGGTGACCCGGCCGGGACACCATCTCAACGACCCCGGACTCCCGGAAGGCGGCGTCTCCCTCGTCGAGGTGCCCGCCCTGGCCATCTCCTCCACGGACTGCCGAGCGAGAGTCGCCAAGGGCGACCCCATCTGGTATCTGGTGCCGGACGGAGTCGTGCGCTACATCGACAAACGCGAGCTGTACCGCGGCGAGTGAGCCGAGAGGGGTACCGGTGAACGACCGATACGACACGGGCCACGGGGAAGACGCCTACGAGCTCGTCGGCTACGACGAGTACGGCCGGCCCGTGTACCAGCAGGTCCCGCAGCAGCAGGTCCCGCAGCAGGCCTACGACCCGTACGGGCAGCAGCAGGGCTACGGCTACGACCCGTACGCCACGGCCGGGCAGCAGCAGACGCCCGCCTACGACCCGTACGACACCGGACAGCAGGCCCCGGTCCACGACCCCTACGGCGCCGGCGCGTACGCCCCGCAGGGCGGCACCCCGTCCGACGCGCCCTACGACCCCTACGGGCAGCAGACCGCCGCCGGCGGGCAGCAGCAGCCGCGCGTCGCCGAGCAGACCGCCCACATCCCCCAGCAGGCCGCACCGGCCGCGCGGGAGACCGCGACGGCGCCGGACCAGGACGCCTCCGTCCCGCGCCAACGGGACTACCGCACCGAGCAGTTCGCCTTCGTCGAGGAGCCCGACGGTGACTCCGAGGACGTCATCGACTGGCTGAACTTCACCGAGAACCGCACCGAGCGCCGCGAGGAGGCCAAGCGCCGCGCCCGCAGCCGCCTCGTGGCCCTGGCCGTGGTGCTCGCCCTGGCCGCGGTCGGCGGCGTCGGCTACCTCTGGTCCGCGGGCAAGCTGCCCGGCCTGTCCTCCTCGGACGACAAGGCGACCGGCACCACCACCGCGGCCGCCGCCCAGAAGCGCGACGTCGTCGTCGTCCACCTGCACGACACCGCCCAGGGCGGCACCTCCACGGTGCTGCTCGTCGACAACGCCACCACCCGGCAGGGCACCACCGTCCTGCTGCCCAACTCCCTCGTCGTCACCACCGACGACGGCACCACGACCACCCTCGCCAAGTCGGTCGACGAGGACGGCTCGGCCGGCACCCGCGAGGCGCTGGACACCGTCCTCGGCACCGACATCGAGGGCACCTGGCGGCTGGACACCCCCTACCTGCAGAACCTCGTCGACCTGGTCGGCAACATCGAGGTCGACACCGACACCGACGTCCCCGACCCGGACGCCACGAAGAAGGGCCAGGCCCCCCTGGTCAACAAGGGCGAGAACCAGACCCTCAGCGGCAAGATGGCCGTCGCCTACGCCACCTACCGCGCCGAGGGCGAGGCCCAGAACGCCCAGCTGGAGCGGTTCGGCCAGGTCATGCAGGGCGTGCTGCGCAAGGTGTCCTCCGACGCCCAGGCCGCCACGGTCACCGTCCAGACGCTGGCCCAGATCCTCGACCCCTCGCTCACCGACAAGGACCTCGGCGCGTTCCTCGCCGGCCTCGCCGACCTCGCCAAGGGCGGCGACCACAAGACCGCCCTGCTGCCCGTGCAGGCCGACGGCACGCTCGACGCCGAGGCCAGCGCGAGCGTCGTCAAGGACGTCCTCGGCGGCACCGCCAAGAGCCCCGACCAGGACGCCGCCGTCAGCGTCTCCGTGCAGAACGCCAGCGGCACCAAGGCCAACACCGAGGACGCGCGCGTGGTGCTCCTCAACGGAGGTTTCACCTTCCTGGAGGGCGGCACGCCGTCCGGCACCGAGTCCGCCTCCGAGGTGCTCTACGCGGACGCCGCCCAGAAGGAGAACGCCACCGAGGTCGCCAAGACCCTGGGCCTGCCCACCAGCGCCGTGCAGAAGGGCACGGTCGCCGCCAACGCCGACGTCTCCGTCGTCCTGGGCCAGGACTACGAGCCCTCGTCGTCCTAGCCGGGCCGCCGACGAACCGACGGAGGCCGCCACCGGGGTGTGGTCGCCTCCGTCACCCGAGGTCCCGTCGGCGGTCCGTGAGACCCTTGAGGGCAAACGACCGCCGACGGAAAGCCGTGTAGTGACCGCCACCGACCGCTCCCTCGAGCTCATCACCGCCGCCGCCCAGGCGGCCGCCGACAAGCTCGCGCACGACATCATCGCCTACGACGTCAGCGACGTGCTGTCGATCACGGACGCCTTCCTGCTGGCCTCCGCCCCCAACGACCGCCAGGTCAAGTCGATCGTCGACGAGATCGAGGAGCGCCTCCAGAAGGAGCTCGGCGCCAAGCCGGTGCGCCGGGAGGGCGACCGCGAGGCCCGCTGGGTCCTGCTCGACTACGTCGACATCGTCGTGCACGTCCAGCACAGCGAGGAGCGCGTCTTCTACGCCCTCGAGCGGCTGTGGAAGGACTGCCCCGAGCTCGACCTGCCCGCGGACGCCAAGGCGACCCGCGGCAAGGCCGCCGAGCACGCCCGGCTGCAGGAGGCCGAGGAGGAGACCAGCGGCTTCGGGGACCTGCGGTGAGCGCCGCTCCGCAGGCCGCGGCCGGCCGGCCGCCGGGCCGCGGCCGCCGCGTCATCCTCTGGCGGCACGGCCAGACCGCGTGGAACGTGGAGCGCCGCTTCCAGGGCACCACGGACGTCCGGCTGACCGAGACCGGCGTCGCCCAGGCCCGCCGCGCCGCCCGGCTGCTCGCCTCCCTCAAGCCCGACGCGATCGTCGCCTCGGACCTGTCCCGGGCGGCGTCCACGGCCGCCGAGCTCGCCGCGCTCACCGGCCTGGAGGTCACCTACGACGAGGGGCTGCGCGAGACGTACGCGGGTGTGTGGCAGGGGCTGACGCACGAGGAGATAATCACCCGGTACGGCGAGGAGTACGCCGCGTGGAAGCGCGGCGAGCCGGTCCGCCGCGGCGGCGGCGAACTGGAGACCGAGGTCGCCGACCGCGCCGCTCCCGTCGTGCTGCGGCACGCCGAGAAGCTGCCGGAGGACGGCACGCTCGTCGTCGTCAGCCACGGCGGCACGATCCGCACCACCATCGGCCGTCTCCTCGGCCTGGAGGCCCCCAACTGGGAGAGCCTCGGCGGCCTGTCCAACTGCTGCTGGTCCGTCCTCGGCGAGGGCGCCCGCGGCTGGCGCCTCCTCGAGCACAACGCCGGCACCCTGCCGGAGCCGGTGCTCGGCGACGACGACTGAGCGTGGGCGACCGGGTGAGGGCGGCCGAGCGTCGGCGGCCGGGCGACGGTGGCCGGGCGACGGTGGCTGAGCGTGGACCGGACGGCCGGGCCGTTCGCGGTCACCGGACGGCCGGTACGCACCCGGCGCCGCCGTCGTCCGACCGGCCGCCCTCCGGACGCCGGGGACCGGGCCGGGACCCGGATTTCACTTTCCGGCAGGTCGCAGGCTAAAGTTCTTCTTGTTCGCCCCGCCGAGCGGGAAGAACACGAGGGGCTATAGCTCAGTTGGTAGAGCGCCTGCATGGCATGCAGGAGGTCAGGAGTTCAATTCTCCTTAGCTCCACTGATCGACACTCTCCGGAGTCGTCAAAGATCGGTCAAGGAAGATCCCGTCCCTCAGGGGGCGGGATTTTTCATTGCCGGAGCAACAGTTCCCGGCCGTGCGGGTGCCTTCCGCTCCCTCCGCCGACCACGTCCACCGGGTGACACCCCCGCCGAGATCCGGGTGACCGCCGCGCACAGCCGATTTCGGCAGACTGTTCCCGCAGCGGCTGAGTGACTCGGGCCCCGCAGGCGTATACCTCTGTGGAAGCGCTTCTCACATGCATGTTCGTGCTCGTCGCGACCGCCGCCCGGTGCCGTGTCCGGACTGGTACTGAGGCGTCGCTGACCGTATTGGCCCGGCCGTGGCAGAATCAAACGGCCGGAAGGGGGCGCGGCCCGACGGGAGGGAGCAGCGATGCCTACGAGCATCCTCGGAGAGGTCGGCCACCTCTTCGAAGCGGCGTCGACACGGGGGACGGCCACCCGGCTCAGCTGCCCTTCCTGCGGTTCCGCGTTCGTCGCCCAGGTCCTCGGGGACAACGGCGGGATCTCCTACGTGTGCACGGCCTGCGGCCACAGCTGGAGCTGATCGATGGGTGCACACAGGCGAAAGTGCGACTGGTGCGGCAACGGCACCCCGATCGTCCGCGACATGGAACCGGTCAACTCCGACTACCAGTACTGGTGCGAGGAATGCGCGCGGGCGCTGATCATAAAAGGCGACCCGATCGAGACGTACCGCGAACTCGAGGGCGAGCCGATCTACGGCCGGCTCCTCGAGGAGCACTGCACGCTCAAGAGGTTCTATTCCTTCGTCACCGCGTGACCGCACCCGGCCCGACCCGAGCTGACCGCGCGTGACATCCCGCCCGAATCCGGACGCAACGGAAACGATTTGGTGGTTCACCCCCTGGACCGTGTAATGTTGGCGTCGCCGCCGGGGAAACCGGGCGACACGGTCGGGATGCGGCTTCCCCGCAGGACCACAAGGGGCTATAGCTCAGTTGGTAGAGCGCCTGCATGGCATGCAGGAGGTCAGGAGTTCAATTCTCCTTAGCTCCACAAGCAGATCCCGCCGGATCGGAATGATCCGGCGGGATTTTTTGTGTCCCCACGCGTGCGTGCGCCTGCGTATGCGCGCGCTGCGCGGGTCCACGCGCGGGTGCGCGGGACCCGGGGATCCGCGTGGCTCTCGTGGCCCGCGTGGCCCTCGCGGTCGGGGAACTCCCGCGGGTGTGACGCCCGTTCACGCCGAAGGCCCGGAGGGGCCGCCCCGGCTCCCGGCGGCCCCGGTGGCGTACCGGCTCAGCGGCCCAGGGCGCGGCGGCCGCGGCCCTGGGAGAGGACCGGGAGGTTGCGGGAGGGCTCCTTCGCGCGGGTGTCCTCCTCGATGCGCAGGGCCAGCGCCGGACAGCGGCGCACCGCGCGCAGCGCCTTCGCCTCCGCGTAGCGCGGCACCTTCGCCTGAGCGACGGTCGGGAAGCCGTCGGCGCCGAGCTGGAAGACCTCCGGGAGGATGTCGGCGCACAGGCCGTGGCCGCGGCACAGCGTCCAGTCCACGAAGATCTTCTGACGGCTGTCGCCGGACTCCTCGGGCTCTCCGCCGCCCGGGATGCCCGTCGGGGCCCTGCCGCCCTCGAAGAGGGGCAGGACGCCCTCCACGGGCCTGCCGCAGCCGTTGCCGAGGACATGCGCGGCCAGGTCGTCGGTGAACGCCTTGACGGTCGACTCCAGGAACATCGCGGAGCCGTCCGGGTGCGAGCAGGCGCCGCGCCGCTTGACGTTCTTGGCGACCTGCTTGAGCGCTTCCAGAGCGGCCGGGCCGCCGCCGTTGAGGATGTCCTCCATACCGCGGGCCGCGGCCGGCAGACCGAGGTAGCAGGGGCCGCACTGGCCCGCGCTCTCCTCCGCCAGCCACTGCGCCACCCGCAGCGACTCGCCCAGCGGGCAGGTCTCCTGGCTGATCGGCAGGATCGCGCCGGCGCCCAGCGAACCGCCCACGGCGTCCAGGGAGTTGCGGGAGACGACCGCCTCGTCGACCGTGGCCGCGTCGATCCACTTGCCGTGGTAGCCGCCGGTCAGCACGCCCTGCGGAACCGGCGGGGCGCCGGCCAGCTGGAGGACGTAGCGCAGCGGGACGCCCGTGGGGACCTCGATCACCATCGGGCGGGCGACCGCGCCGGAGACCGTCAGCATGACGGTGCCGGGCTCGTCGTACAGGCCGGTGTTGCCGTAGCGCTCCGGGCCGATGCGGGCGGCGATGGCGAGCTGCGCGAAGGTCTCGGCGTTGGACAGCAGGGTCGGGGCGCCGCCCACGCCGTTCTGCGAGGCGCTCACCTTGCGGCCGGGCGGGATCGCCGGGCCGCCGTCGATGGAGCGGATCAGCGACGCGGCGGCGCCGGTGACCATGCGGATCGGGTTGCGCTGCACGAACGCCTTCAGCGCCGAGCGGCGGCCGTTGCTCAGGCCGCGCTCGGCGAGCGCGGCCTCCATGGACCGCTGGGTGGATTCGCGGGTGACCCCCACCACGAGCGTGCGGGCACCCAGCGCCTCCGCGACCAGTAGCGCGCCGTCGAGGATGAGGTGCGGGGCACGGTTGATGAGCACCGTGTCCTTGCGGCAGGCCGGCTCGTCCTCGCTGCCGTTGACGACGACGACCGGCCGTACGCCGCGCTTGATCGCCGCGTCGGCGACGGAGCGCAGCTTCTTGTGGAAGGGGAAGCCGGCGCCCCCGCGGCCCTTGAGGTTGATGCGTTCGGACAGCTGGGCGAGCTTCTCCCCGCCCATGGGTTCCAGCGGCCCGTGCACCTTCAGGTGCATGGGCAGGTCGAGCCTGTCGACAAGGTCGAAGCCCGACGTGAGCTGCGGAAGGCCGACCACGCGGACTTCTGGGACGTCGGGCAGGGCCTCGTTCACCTATAGCCTCCGGAAGGCGTGTTCCAAGGTTCGCCCGAACCCGGTGCGTCGAACGACGCGCCGGGTGATGGTTCATCGGCGGGACCGCTGTTGTACGTGTCGTTCGGGTTGTACGTGTCGTACCGGGTGTTCGTCTCACCGGTGTCGTACACATCACTTCCGCCGTATCCCCCGGCGCCCGGATCGCCGTAGACCGGGATGTTGAATCCCGTGTCCTGGAGCGGGTCGTAGGCCGACGGGGGTGCCTCGCCGACCGGCGGCGGGGACGGGATCGGCCAGCTGCCCGACGTGCTGCCGCCGCTGTCGGCCCGGGGGATCGCCTCCGTGGGCCGCATGTCGAACGGCACGTCCATGCGCGCGGTGCGGTCGGCCTCGAACGGCGGCTGCGCGCGCGGGGGCGTGGAGACGGCGCGGTAGGCGGCGGCGAAGCCGCCCGCGGGCTCCCGCGCGGCCGTGTCGTACAGGGGTGCCGACGGCGGCATGTCGTACAGGGGTGCCGATGACGGCGGCGCCGTGCGGGCCGGGCCCACCGTGCCGGCCGCCGACGGGCGGCTCTCGTAGCCCGGCAGTGAGGAGGACGACGCCTCCGCCACGCGCGCGCGGCTCGCGTCCAGGGCGTCGCGGCCCGCCGGCTCGTCGCTGCCCAGGACGGCGGTGATCCGGTCGGCCACCTTGCGCTTGACCGGGCGCGGGGCGGCGCGCAGCGCGAGGGCCGCCATGACACCCAGCAGGGAGAGGCCGTACAGGACGACGAAGACCGGCTTGGCCTGGCGACCCGCGTAGAGTCCGTGGACGAGCGCGGCGCACCAGGCCGGATAGGCGAGCATGTGCATGGCGCGCCAGCGCGCCGCGACCGGAGCCGGGGAGGCGAACCTGCCGCGCAGTGCGCCGGTGAAGCCCACGAAGATCATGAGCAGGCCGGCCAGGGACCCGAGGCCGATCAGGCCGGCGCTTCCGGTGAAGCCGAGCGAGAACGGGACGACCGCGGCGATGAACCGGGTGTGCTCGAGCGCGATCTTCGTGGTGATGTGCAGCAGCAGGAACGCGATCGAGGCGACCGCCGTCGTCCGGTGCACCGCCTGACCGATGATCCGCTGGCGCGTGTTGAGCAGGATCCGGTCCTGCGCGACCAGGCCCCAGATCACCGAACAGCTGAGCGAGACGAGGGACAGCACGCCCGCGCCGAAGTTCAGGAACTCGCGGAACCGGTCGCCTCCGACCAGCACGACCACGGGTATCAGGACGAGGACGACAGCGGTCGCCACCCCGTAGGCCGACCGGCCCGGCTGGGGAAGCGAGCTGTTACTACGACGAGGGTTCATGGGGGCAACTCCGAGCAGTTCGGGAAAGCGGTCCCGCCGCCGCACTCTAAGTGGCGCCATACCGGTGGGTAGGAGGTTTGAGTTATTGCGCTGTTATCAAAGGACTGGGTGACTCTTGTGATGTCCCTTAGCGGCTGTTACGCGAAGTAATCCTTGGCTCCTCTGTACAACGGGCTCTGTTTCGGTCGTGCCGGTGCCGGTCGCACCGTGTCCACCAGGCATACGCAAGCGCGTCGTGTCGTGCTCAGTCGTGCTCAAGGGAAGCCGGTGGCGGCCGTGGCCGAGGAGGGTGCGGAGGGAAGCCCGTCGCGGCGTGCTCAGGCGCTGCGGTACCCTGAGGCCATGCGTGCCGTACGCCTTCTGCTTAGCGAGCCGCGCTGATCAGTCCCGACCGCCGGTGACCGGACGGTTCGGAATCGGCGCGGCATCCCCTCCTGTGCGAGGGGATTTTTCGTTTCCTGAGTGTGACAGCCGCTGGCAGAGACGATCGATGGAGCTTTGAGGATCATGAGCGAGACGAACCCCGCTGCCGCCGCCGAGGCAGCCGCGCCGCACCGCTACACGGCCGCCATGGCAGCCGAGATCGAGGCACGCTGGCAGGACGTCTGGGACGACGAGGGCACCTACGCGGCGCCGAACCCCAAGGGTGACCTGGCGGGGGACCCCGAGGAGGTCGCCCGGCCCGAGAAGTTCATCATGGACATGTTCCCGTACCCCTCGGGCGCCGGCCTGCACGTCGGGCACCCGCTGGGCTACATCGCCACCGACGTCGTCGCGCGCTTCCAGCGCATGACCGGCCACAACGTCCTGCACACCCTGGGCTTCGACGCCTTCGGCCTGCCCGCCGAGCAGTACGCCGTGCAGACCGGCACGCACCCGCGGGTCTCCACCGAGGCCAACATCGAGAACATGAAGGCCCAGCTGCGCCGGCTGGGCCTGGGCCACGACAAGCGCCGGTCGTTCGCCACGATCGACCCGGACTACTACAAGTGGACCCAGTGGATCTTCCTGCAGATCTTCAACTCCTGGTACGACCAGGAGGCGGACAAGGCCCGTCCGGTCTCCGAGCTGATCGCGCAGTTCGAGTCCGGTGAGCGTCCCGTGCCCGCCGCCGACGGCTCCACGCGCGCGTGGAGCGACCTGAGCGCCGGCGAGCGCGCCGACGTCCTGGGCGAGTACCGCCTGGCGTACGCCTCCGACGCGCCCGTCAACTGGTGCCCCGGCCTGGGCACCGTGCTGGCCAACGAGGAGGTCACCGCGGAGGGGCGCTCCGAGCGCGGCAACTACCCGGTCTTCAAGGCCAAGCTGCGCCAGTGGAACATGCGCATCACCGCCTACGCCGACCGGCTGCTGGACGACCTGGAGGGGCTGGACTGGCCCGAGGCCATCAAGCTGCAGCAGCGCAACTGGATCGGCCGCTCCGAGGGCGCCCGCGTCGACTTCCCGATCGACGGCGAGCGCATCACGGTCTTCACCACCCGTCAGGACACCCTGTTCGGCGCCACCTACATGGTGCTGGCGCCCGAGCACCCGCTGGTCGAGAAGTTCACCCCGGACGCCTGGCCCGAGGGCACGCACGAGGTGTGGACGGGCGGCCACGCGACGCCCGCCGAGGCCGTCGCCGCCTACCGCGCGCAGGCCGCCGCCAAGTCCGACGTCGAGCGGCAGGCCGAGGCCAAGGACAAGACCGGTGTCTTCATCGGCGCGTACGCGACCAACCCGATCAACGGCGAGCAGGTCCCGGTCTTCATCGCCGACTACGTCCTGATGGGCTACGGCACCGGCGCGATCATGGCCGTTCCGGCGCACGACAGCCGTGACTTCGAGTTCGCCCGCGCCTTCGAGCTGCCGATCCGCTGCGTCGTCGAGCCGTCCGACGGCCGTGGTACGGACACGTCGACGTGGGAGGACGCCTTCGCGTCGTACGACGCGAAGATCGTGAACTCGTCGAACGCCGAGGTCTCCCTGGACGGCCTGGGCGTCGTCGACGCCAAGGCGCGCATCACCGAGTGGATGGAGCGCCGGGGCGTCGGCGAGGGCACCGTCAACTTCCGCCTGCGCGACTGGCTGTTCAGCCGCCAGCGCTACTGGGGCGAGCCCTTCCCCATCGTCTACGACGAGGACGGCGTCGCCCACGCGCTGCCCGAGTCGATGCTGCCGCTGGAACTGCCCGAGGTCGAGGACTACTCGCCGCGCACCTTCGACCCGGACGACGCCGACACCCAGCCCGAGACGCCGCTGTCGCGCAACGAGGAGTGGGTCAACGTCACCCTGGACCTGGGTGACGGCCCCAAGCGGTACCGCCGCGAGACCAACACCATGCCCAACTGGGCAGGTTCCTGCTGGTACGAGCTGCGCTACCTGGACCCGCACAACAGCGAGCGGCTGGTCGACCCGGAGATCGAGCGGTACTGGATGGGCCCGCGCGAGGGCCGGCCGCACGGCGGTGTCGGCCTGTACGTCGGCGGCGCCGAGCACGCCGTGCTGCACCTGCTGTACGCCCGCTTCTGGTCCAAGGTCCTGTACGACCTGGGGCACATCTCCTCCGTGGAGCCGTTCCACAAGCTGTTCAACCAGGGCATGATCCAGGCCTACGTCTACCGGGACAGCCGCGGCATCGCGGTGCCGGCCGCCGAGGTGGAGGAGCGCGACGGCGCCTACTACTACCAGGGCGAGAAGGTCTCCCGGCTGCTGGGCAAGATGGGCAAGTCCCTGAAGAACGCCGTCACCCCCGACGAGATCTGCGCCGAGTACGGCGCCGACACGCTGCGCCTGTACGAGATGGCCATGGGCCCCCTGGACGTCTCCCGGCCGTGGGACACGCGCGCGGTGGTCGGCCAGTTCCGTCTGCTGCAGCGGCTGTGGCGCAACGTCGTCGACGAGAACACCGGTGAGGTCACCGTCGTCGACGGCGAGCCCGACGAGGACACGCTGCGGGCGCTGCACAAGGCGATCGACGGCGTGCGCGGGGATCTGGAAGGCATGCGGTTCAACACCGCCATCGCCAAGATCACCGAGCTGAACAACCACCTGACCAAGGCCGGCGGCCCGGTGCCGCGGCCGGTCGCCGAGGCGCTGGTGCTGCTGGTCGCCCCGCTGGCCCCGCACGTCGCCGAGGAACTGTGGCACCGGCTGGGCCACACCGACTCGGTCGTCCACCGGGACTTCCCCGTGGCCGACCCGGCGTACGTCGTCGACGAGACCGTGACCTGCGTGGTGCAGATCAAGGGCAAGGTCAAGGCGCGCTTGGAGGTGTCGCCGGCCATCTCCGACGAGGAGCTGGAGAAGGTGGCGCTGGCCGACGAGCACGTCGTCAACGCGCTGGGCGGCGCGGGCATCCGCAAGGTCATCGTGCGGGCGCCCAAGCTGGTGAACATCGTTCCGGCGTGACGCGTCCCGTGTGATGCCGGGGGTAGTCCCCTACGGCGTAGTCCCCTACGGCGTAGTCCCCCACGACGTGTGATGCCGGGGTAGTCCCCTACGGGCAGGTTCGGGGTTCTGAAGGAACTTCGGGCCTGCCCGTTGCGTTTACCGTTGAAGAGCGGCGCGTGGAGCGCCGGAGACGGTGGCCGAAGGAGGAGCTGGTGGAAGCAGTGATCGCAGTCGTCGCCCTGCTCTTCGTGCTGTTCCTGGCGCTGGGCGCCTACGCCACGGTCAAGGTCGTCGGCGCCGCCAAGCGCGGCGTGGACCGCACCCTCACCACCGCCCGACGCACCGTCGAGGACCACACGCTGCGGGCCAAGTCCTTCGCGCAGCCCGGGCCGGCCGGCGAGATCGCCCAGCTCCGGCTCAGCCTGCGCACCTCGATGCGGGCCACCCAGGACGCGCTACGCGCGGGCGCGGCGGAGGACGAGTCCCTCAAGGAGTCCCTCGGCCTCTTCCAGCGGCTCAGCGCGCACGGGGCGGAGCTGGACGGCGAACTCAAGCGGCTGGAGTCCGAGCCCGACCGGGCCGCTCTCGCCGAGCGGCTGCCGTCGCTGCGGGAGCGCACCGAGCAGATCACGGCCTCGGCGGACTCGCTGCGCTGGGCGGCCCGGGACCGGGCCCGCCGTTTCGCGGACGAGGACCTCGACACCCTCAGCGCCCAGATCGACGTCGAGGCCGGCGCCCTGCGCCACTGGACGGCCCCGGAGCCCGAACCCACCTCGACATGGCCCGAGGCACCCGCCACCGACAGCCCGGCCGGACAGCAGACCTGGCCGGGGACCGCCGCCTCGCCCACGGCGGAGCAGCCCGCGCGGCCCGCCATCACCCCGCCCGGACCGCGTCCCACCTACCCCTGGCAGAAGAAGCCCCGGCCGGAGAGCACCACCTGACCCCGGGGCGGGACGCCGCCACGGCCGGGCGTCGGCGGAGCCGTGCGGGGGCCGGGCTGCCGCGCGCACGCTACGGCAGGTAACCTCCAGCTCATGTCCCGCCATGTCGCGATCGTCACGGATTCAACGGCCTATCTGCCGCAGCGGACGATGGAGCGCCACGGCATCACCGCGGTGCCGCTGACCGTCGTCCTCGGCGACCAGGCACTCGACGAGGGCACCGAGATCTCGACCCGGTCCCTCGCCCAGGCACTGCAGAAGCGACGCTCCGTCACCACCTCGCGCCCCAGCCCTCAGCTCTTCGCGGAGACCTACCGCAAGGTCGCCGAGGCCGGCGCCACCGGCATCGTCTCCCTCCACCTGTCCGCCGAACTGTCGGGCACCTACGACGCGGCGGTCATGGCGGCACGCGAGGCACCGGTGCCGGTGCGCGTGGTCGACACCGGCATGGTCGCGATGGCCTTGGGGTTCTGCGCGCTGGCCGCGGCCGAGACCGCCGAGACGGGCGGCACGGTCGACGAGGCTGTCACGGCCGCGGAGAAACGCGCCTCCGGCACCTCCGCCTACTTCTACGTCGACACCCTGGACTATCTGCGGCGCGGTGGCCGCATCGGTGCCGCGCAGGCCCTGCTGGGCTCGGCGCTCGCGGTGAAGCCGCTGCTCCAGCTCGACGGGGGGCGCATCGAGCCCCTGGAGAAGGTGCGGACGGCGTCGAAGGCGATCGCCCGCCTCGAGGAGCTGGTCGCCGACCGGGCCGGCGGCGCACGGGTCGACATCGCCGTCCACCACCTCGCCGCACCGGACCGGGCGTCAGCCCTGGCGGAACGGCTGCGGGCACGGGTGCCGGACCTCGGCGAGCTCCATGTGAGCGAGGTGGGCGCGGTGATCGGGGCACACACCGGGCCCGGACTGCTGGGGGCCGTGGTCTCGACGCGGTGAGGTGCTGAAGGGTGAGGTGCTGAAGGGGGACGACCTGGAGGTGTGTGGTGAGCGCGGCCCCTCCAGCGGTGGGGGATGCGGGGTGACTGTCCGATCGTCACTCGTGCGGGTGGCCGAGTTGTCCACAACTGGCGCGCTCTCCACGGAAATCGAGCAAGATCATCGCGGTGTCGCGAAGTGCCCGATCCTCGACGCATGGCACTTCGATCACGCTCACGTACGACGCACCCGACCAGCGGACCCGGTCGCGAACCCGGCTCCGACGGCCGCGTCCCACTCCGACGGCCGCTCGCTCAGGGCCGGGTGAGGAACCGTCATGTCCCGGCGGAGGAACTGCGCCGGCGGGCGGAGCTGCTGTTCGGGGACCGGGACGAGGAACGGGACGAATCGGGTACCGGGCCGCCGCCTGACGGGGACGGCGAAGGCATCGGTGACCACCTCCGTGCGGGCGAGGACAGGGGAGGATCGCGTTCCAGGGCGGGCGCGGCTCCGGCCGGCGTACCGGATCGGTCGCACGCACGGGTGGGGGAGCCGCCTGCCCCGATGGAGACCGAGGAGGGCGAGGAGGGCGAGGAGGGCGAGGAGGGCGCGAGGGCCGTTCGCGGCCCGGGGAACCGGTGGCGGAGGGCCGGGCTCGCGCTGCGGGAGCGGACGCCCGTGTGGGTCCAGGCGCGGTGCGGGCTGGAACGCGGGGGTGTGCTCGCGCTCGCCGTGCTGGTGGTCGCCGTGGCGGCCTTCGCCGTGCAGCACTTCTGGACCGGGCGGCCCCAGCCCGTGCGGGCGCCGGAGGTGGTGCGGGCGGCGGCGCCCTACGGCGCGCAGGAACGGAGCGGACCGACCGGGCCGGCCGCTTCGGCAGCAGCGCCGGACGGCGGGGGCACCGCCGCCCGGACCACGCCCGAGATCGTGGTGGACGTCAGCGGGAAGGTGCGCAACCCCGGGATCCATCGGCTGCCCGCCGGTTCACGCGTGGTCGACGCGCTGACCGCGGCGGGTGGCGTACGCCCGGGGACCGACACCGGCGGCCTCAACCGGGCCCGTTTCCTCGTGGACGGCGAGCAGGTGGTCGTCGGAGGCCCCGCGGCCGGCGGAGTGACGGGCGCGGCGGGCGCAGGGTCGGTGAGCGGTACGACGGGAGGAGCACCGGTGGGCCCGGTCTCCCTCAACACGGCCACCGTCGAGCAACTCGACACGCTTCCGGGCGTCGGGCCCGTACTGGCGCAACACATCGTCGACTACCGGACACGGCACGGCGGTTTCCGCTCCGTGAACGAGTTGCGTGAGGTGAACGGCATCGGCGAGCGGCGCTTCGCCGATCTGCGGGACCTGGTGCGGCCGTGAACGCCGCCGGTGGAGAGGACGGCGTTTCGTCGGCCCACACGGCTCATACGGTCCGTATGGCCGATACGGCCGATACCGCCCATGCGGGTGGCGCGGGTGGCGCTGGTAGTGCGGGTGGCCCGAGCGGCGCGGGTGGCGCGGATGGGATGGGCGGCGCAGTCCGCACGGGTGGTCCTCGCCCTCGCAAGGCCGTGCACGTCGCGTCCGGGAAGCGGTTGGGGGCCGCTCACCCGCGCCAAGAGGGGCCGGTGGATCTGCGGCTCGTGCCGCCCGCGCTCGCGGCCTGGGCGACCGCGGCGTCGACGCTGGACGCGTCACCGTGGACGGTGACCGGCGTAGCGCTCGCCTGTGCGATCGCCGCCGGTGTCCTCCTGGCGCCGGGGCGGAGGCAGGAACGGAGGCGGGAACAGGCACGGCGTGGGGCGAGGGACGGCCGGCCGCCGGAAGGACGGGACGGCCGGCCGCCGGAAGGACGGGCCGGCCGACCGCGGGCGACCGTGGCCGCGGTGCTGCTCTGCGCGGCGGCGGCGGCCGCGTCGGCCGGGCTGCACGGGGCCGATCTGCGCCGCGGACCCGTGCCCGAGCTGGCGCGGGTGTACGCCGGTGTCACCGCCGAGGTGGAGCTCACCTCCGATCCACGGCTCGCCCGGCCACGGGTGCGGGGAGATCGCATGAGCCCGGACTCCGTACTCATCGACGCGGAGGTGCGCGGAGTCGAGGAGCGGGCCGGGGCGGCGGTGGCGACGCGGACACCGGTGCTGCTGGTCGTGGACATCGTGGACGTCGTGGACGTCGGGGACGTCGGGGAGCACGCGGGAGACGGCCGGCAGGGCCCGGCACACCGTCCGCCCGGAGCGACGCGGGCGTCGTGGCTCGCACTGCTGCCGTCCACCCGGGTACGGGTCGGCGGACGGCTGGCCCCGCCGACCGGTGGGGACGGGATCGCGGCGGTGCTGCGGGTGCGGGACCGGGCCGGGCCGGTGGTCGTGCACGAGCCGACCGCGGCACAGCGGTTCGCGGGCCGGTTGCGGGCCGGCCTGCGGGCGGCCACCGACGGGCTGCCGGCCGACGCGCGGGCGCTGCTGCCGGGGCTGGTCGTCGGCGACACCTCACGGATCACCCCCGAACTGGACGAGGCGTTCAAGGAGACGGACCTGGCCCACACGCTCGCCGTGTCCGGCAGCAACCTCACGATCATGCTGGCGCTGTTCCTCGGACCGCCCGGCCTGGCCCAGCACGTCGAGCGCCGCGGCCTGGCGCCCCGGCTCGGGATCCCGCTCCGCATGACCGCGCTGCTCGGCGGAGCACTCACCCTGGGGTTCGTCGTGGTGTGCCGGCCTGATCCGAGTGTGCTGCGGGCGGCGGCCTGCGGAGCCGTGGTGCTGCTCGCCCTCGCGACCGGCCGCCGCAGATCCCTGGTCCCGGCGCTGGCGACGGCGGTTCTGCTGCTGGTGCTGTACGACCCGTGGCTGGCCAGGAGTTACGGGTTCCTGCTGTCGGTGCTGGCCACCGGAGCGCTGTTGACGCTGGCGCCGCGCTGGAGTGCCGCGCTGCGGCGGCGCCGGGTTCCGCCACGGCTCGCGGAGGCGCTGGCGGCCGCGGGTGCCGCGCAGATCGTGTGCGCGCCGGTCGTGGCGGTGCTGTCGGCGCGGGTGAGCCTGGTCGCGGTGCCGTGCAACCTCCTCGTGGAGTTCGCGGTGGCACCGGCCACGGTGCTGGGATTCGCGGCGCTGGCGGCGGCGCCGGTCGCCCTGCCGGTGGCCGAGGCACTGGCCTGGTGCGCGAGCTGGCCCGCCGAGTGGATCGCGGGCGTCGCACGGACCGGGGCGGCGCTGCCCGGAGCGGGGGTGGACTGGCCGGGCGACTGGGGCGGGGCGCTGCTGCTGGCCCTCGCCACGGCCGGTGCGGTGCCGCTCGGCCGGCGGATGCTGCGGCACCCGGGGCTGTGCGCGGTCTGCGGGGTGCTGCTCCTGCTCGTGGTGGTGCAGCCGCCACCTCTGACCCGGGTGATCACCGGCTGGCCGCCTCCCGGCTGGCGGCTGGCGATGTGCGACGTGGGCCAGGGCGACGCGACGGTCCTCGCGGCGGGCGACGGCACCGGCGTGGTGGTGGACGCCGGACCCGATCCCGCACGGGTCGACCGGTGTCTGCGCACGCTCGGCATCACCACGGTCCCACTCGTCGTGCTGACCCACTTCCACGCCGACCACGTCGCGGGACTGCCGGGAGTGCTGCGGGGGCGGTCGGTGGGCGCGATCGAGACGACGGGGTTCGAGGAGCCGGTCGACCAGGTGGAGTTCGTACGGAGGGAGGCACGGGAACGGCGGATTCCGCTGGCGAGGGCGGCGGCGGGGGAGCGCCGGCGTCTCGGCGGCCTCGACTGGGAGGTGCTGTGGCCTCTCGCCGGCACCGGGCGGCATCCGGGCGGGGGGACACCCCCGGGGCATGCCGTGCCCGGGCCGGAGGGGCCGAACGACGCGAGCGTGACGCTGCTGGTGCGGTCGGGCGGGCTGCGGATGCTGCTGCTCGGGGACCTGGAACCCCCGGCGCAGCGGGCGCTGGCGCGGTCTCCGGCGGCCGGGCTGCTCGGCGGGGTGGACGTGCTGAAGGTGGCCCATCACGGCTCGGCCTACCAGGACCCGGACCTGATACGGACGGTGGCGCCGCGGCTGGCGTTGATCTCGTGCGGCGAGGACAACCCGTACGGCCATCCCGCTCCCGGCACGGTGGCGGCGCTGCGGGCCACGGGGGCGACGGTGCTGCGGACCGACCTGGACGGGGCACTCGCGGTCGCCGGTACGGGCGCGGAGCTGCGGGTGACGGGAGACTGAGGGCATGCACTCCGCCCAGGTCGACACCTCGCCCCTCGACGCCACCCTGCTGGACGCCTATCTGCGCCGTCTCGGGGTCGCGTATCCGGCATGGCCCACCGCCGACGTGCTGCGGGAGCTGCAACTGCGGCACCTGCAGACCGTCCCGTTCGAGAACCTCTCGGTCCATCTCGGCGAGGAGATCGTGCTGGAGGAGAAGCGGCTGGTCGAGAAGGTGGTCGTGGCGGGGCGGGGCGGGTTCTGTTACGAGCTGAACGGGGCGTTCTCGACGCTGCTGCGGGCGGTGGGCTTCGACGTGACGCTGCTCGCGGGACGGGTGTACGGAGAGGAGGGGCGGCTCGGTATCCCCTACGACCACCTCGCGCTGCTCGTGCGGACGGTGGACGCCGGGGAGTGGCTGGCCGACGTCGGATTCGGGGCGCACAGCCACTACCCGCTCCGGTGGGAGCACCGGGGCGAACAGCAGGACCCCGGCGGCCTGTTCCGGATCGCGGAGGCGGGCCCGGACGCGGCCGGGGTGAAGGGCGGGGCCGGACGGCTCGCCGGATCCGGGAACGGAGTTCCGGGCGCCGACGTGGACGTCCACCGCAACGGCACGCGTGTGTACCGGCTGGAGGTGCGGCCCCGGCTGCTGGACGACTTCCTGGTCGGGGCGTGGTGGCACCGGACCTCGCCGGACTCGCACTTCACGAGATCGCTGGTGTGTTCGCGGGTCACGCAGGACGGAGGCAGGATCACGCTCAGCGGGCGTCGGCTGAAGACGACGTCCGCCGACGGGAGCAGCGAGGAACGGGAGGTGGCGGGGGACGAGGAGGTACTGGCCGTGTACCGGGAGCGGTTCGGGATCACGCTGGACCGGGTGCCGGTGGTGCGGGCGGCGGGGACGGCCGTCTAGCCGGTGCCGGTGCCGGTGCCGGTGCCGGTGCCGGTGCAGATGCCGGTGCCGGTGCAGATGCCGGTGGCGGGGGCTGTGGGTCGGTGGTGTGGGGCGTAGCCGAAAATGGCTGCGTGAGCGATGTGAGACATGTGCTGGTGCTGCCCGATCGTGACGCCGCCGAGGAGGCGGTCGATGCGCTCGCGGAGCGGTTCGGGGTGCGGGAGGAGCCGCAGGTCGTCCGGGACGCGCTGGCCGGGGAGGACGACGCGGAGGACGCGCAGTGGCTGATCGTGCTGCGGGACGAGGAAGAGCGCCTCGACCCGCAGGAGCTGGACGCGTTCGCGGGGGAGTGGGAGGGGTGGCGGGAGGAGCCGTAGGAGGCTCCGGGGCGGGGGGAGGGCGGGGGGAGGGCGAGGGTGGGGGAGGGGGGAGGGCCCCTCCTGGTGGGCCGGGGCTGTCGGTGCCGCGTGCCATGCTTGACCCGATGCCCAGGAAGACTGCGAATGACGACCCTCTTGCTCCCGTGACGCTCGCTGTGGGGCAGGAGGACCTTCTGCTCGACCGTGCCGTGCAGGAGGTGGTGGCCGCCGCGCGGGCGGCCGACGCCGACACGGACGTGCGTGACCTGGCCTCGGACCAGTTGCAGCCCGGCACGCTCGCCGAGTTGACCAGCCCTTCGCTGTTCGCGGAGCGCAAGGTCGTGGTCGTCCGCAATGCGCAGGACCTGTCCGCCGACACGATCAAGGATGTGAAGGCGTATCTCGGGGCGCCCGCCGAGGAGATCACGCTGGTGCTGCTGCACGCGGGCGGGGCCAAGGGGAAGGGGCTGCTGGACGCGGCGCGCAAGGCGGGTGCGCGCGAGGTGGCCTGTCCGAAGATGACCAAGCCGGCGGACCGGCTGGCGTTCGTGCGCCAGGAGTTCCGGGCGACCGGGCGGTCCGCCACGCCCGAGGCGTGTCAGACGCTCGTCGACGCGATCGGCAGCGATCTGAGGGAGCTGGCGTCCGCCGTCTCGCAGCTGGTCGCGGACGTCGAGGGGACCATCGACGAAGCGGTCGTCGGGCGGTACTACACCGGGCGGGCCGAGGCGTCGAGCTTCACCGTCGCCGACCGGGCCGTGGAGGGGCGGGCCGCCGAGGCGCTGGAGGCGCTGCGCTGGTCGCTGGCCACCGGCGTCGCGCCCGTGATGATCACCAGTGCGCTCGCGCAGGGCGTGCGGGCGATCGGCAAGCTGTCCTCCGCGCGCGGCGGCCGGCCGGCGGACCTCGCACGGGAGCTGGGCATGCCGCCGTGGAAGATCGACCGGGTGCGCCAGCAGATGCGGGGCTGGACGCCGGACGGGGTCGCGGTCGCGCTGCGGGCCGTGGCCGAGGCCGACGCGGGCGTCAAGGGCGGCGGGGACGATCCCGAGTACGCCCTGGAGAAGGCCGTGGTGACGATCGCGCGGGCGGCTCGCTCCCGAGGACGCGCCTAGGTGTGCTGTCCGGGCAGGTTGGTGACGCGGCTGGCCCAGTTCACGCCTCGTCGTCCGCCGACCGGGTCAGGTACGCGTGGTTGTCCTTGATGAGGTGGTCCAGCGCGTCCCTGGCGGCGGAGAGGCCGTCGATGTCCCCGGACAGCCGGGCCCGCTCGCGGCCCATGATCTCCAGTGCCTGCCGCGCCCTCTCCTCGCTCGGCTCGGTCATGCAGGGCACCATCTCGGCGATGGTGCCGCTGGACATGCCCGCCGCCAGGAACGCCTGCACCAGGCGCACCCGCTGGACGTGCTCGTCCTCGTAGTGGCGCTGTCCGCTGGGCGAGCGGGAGCTGACGAGCAGGCCCTGCTCCTCGTAGTAGCGCAGCGACCGGCGGCTGGCTCCCGTCCGGGCGGACAATTCGCCTATCCGCATGCCGAACTCCTCCCATGCTCCTGGCTCACTTGCCCCTGACATCGATGTGAGCTTTTAGGTTAGCTCCATGCTGAAGCTCATCTTCATGATCAACCGCGTCGAGGGAATGTCGTACGAGCGTTTCGTCGAGCACCACCGGGATCGGCACGCGCCGCTGTTCACCTCCATCCCGGAGGCGGAGCGCTACGTGCGCAAGTACACCGTGTCCCACCCGGTCCCCGCCGAGAACTACCCGCCCCGGGCCTACGACGGCCTGACGGAAATCTGGTTCGAGGACTGGGAGGACCACGACGCCTTCTTCGCCTCCGACAACTACCGGACGATGGTCAACCCCGACGAAGCACGCTTCATCGACATGGACTCGGTGGCCGTGATGGTCACCGAGGAGAAGGAGGTCATCTGACGGACCGGCTCGACGGGCGGATACGAACTCAGCTCTTGCGGCCGACCCGCGTACAAACGGTCTAGCTGGGACGACCGCGCCGGTCGCCAGTGGCCCTTCGCTCCCGGCGGAGGAGAATCGTGCGTGTCAGCCGTTCATCGCCGGAGTGGGAAAGGTGGCGATCGTCATGGCTGAACACCCGCACGCGCTGCTCGTCCGCAAGGGGTACGACGCCTTCATGCGGGGAGACATGGACGCCCTCCGCGCCATGATGACCGGGGACTGTACGCACCATGTGCCCGGTTCCCATCCGTTGTCGGGTGATCACAAGGGGATCGACTCGATCATCGACGGGTACTACGGCAGGCTCTTCTCGGATACGGACGGTTCGTTCCGGGTCGCGTTGCTCAATGTGTTCGTCGACGGCCGTGGGCACGCCGTCTCCGTCCACCGGGTCACGGCCGACCGGGGCGCCAGGCACATCGACGAGAACGGGGGCATCGTCTTCCGGATCGTCGGGGACAAGATCACGGACCTCGACGAGTGCGTCGAGGACATGGACAAGAGCGACGCGTTCTGGTCGTGAGGGCGTCGTACCCCTGGGGCACACGGCTCCGCGGTTTCCACCGTTCCCGCGGTTCTCACCATTCCCGCCGTTCCCCCGGCCGTCCGGCTACGGCCGAACCCCTCCGCTGTCCCCCGGCCCGTACCCCCGGCGGACACGCCGAAGGCCCCGGCTCCCGCCCTGGGGAAGGGTGGGGGAGCCGGGGCCTTCGGTTCACGCTGCTGGATCCGCGCCCGCGTGGCGAACGCAGGCCGCGCGCGGATCCGTGGATGCCGGTCGGGAGCGGATGAGAGAGGGCCCGCTCTGGGTCCTTCCGACGGTTCGGTCCCTGGAGACCAGGGGACTCGGGGACCGGTCAGATCAAGAAGAGGTTCAGCCCTTGAGGGACGCGACCTTGGAAGCAAGCGCCGACTTCTTGTTGGCGGCCTGGTTCTTGTGGATGACGCCCTTGGAGACGGCCTTGTCGAGCTGACGCGCGGCGGCGCGCTGGTACTCGGTGGCCTTCTCGACGTCACCCGCGGCAGCGGCCTCACGGGCCTTGCGGATCGCGGTCTTCAGGGAGGACTTGACGGCCTTGTTGCGCAGCCGGGCCTTCTCGTTGGTCTTGATCCGCTTGATCTGGGACTTGATGTTCGCCACGAATGAGCCTTTACAGGTTCAGGCACGGGGCCGCGCGGGTCCCGCACCAGGTGATTTCTTGGACGTGTCTCGCGCTGAGAGGGCATGAGACACAGCCACCCAGGCTACCAGCGGGCCGGAGAACGGCCCAAACCGGCTCCCGGTCGCCACGCGTGGGACCATGGAGCCTACGTATAGATCCGACCCGAGGCATAAGGCGCCTCAAGAGACAGGACCCTGCGTGCCCGCGACCCCTAACAATGTGCCCGAGCCGAGCCGTACCGACCCGGCTCTGATCCGCAATTTCTGCATCATCGCGCACATCGACCACGGCAAGTCCACGCTCGCCGACCGGATGCTCCAGCTGACCGGCGTGGTCGAGCAGCGGCAGATGCGTGCCCAGTACCTCGACCGCATGGACATCGAGCGCGAGCGCGGTATCACGATCAAGTCCCAGGCCGTGCGCCTGCCCTGGGCGCCCACCCAGGACAAGGGCAACACGCACATCCTCAACATGATCGACACCCCGGGGCACGTCGACTTCACCTACGAGGTCTCCCGGTCGCTCGCCGCCTGTGAGGGAACCATCCTCCTCGTGGACGCCGCCCAGGGCATCGAGGCCCAGACCCTCGCCAACCTCTACCTGGCGATGGAGAACGACCTCACGATCATCCCGGTGCTGAACAAGATCGACCTGCCGGCCGCCCAGCCCGAGAAGTTCGCCGAGGAGCTCGCGAACCTGGTCGGGTGCCAGCCCGACGACGTGCTCAAGGTCTCCGCCAAGACCGGTCTCGGGGTCGAGGCCCTGCTCGACAAGGTGGTCGCCGAGATCCCCGCCCCGGTCGGGGTGAAGGACGCCCCCGCCCGCGCGATGATCTTCGACTCCGTGTACGACTCGTACCGGGGCGTGGTGACGTACGTCCGTGTCATCGACGGACAGCTCAACAAGCGCGAGCGCATCCGGATGATGTCGACGGGCGCCACGCACGAGCTGCTGGAGATCGGCACCAACTCGCCCGAGATGCTGCCGGCCGACGGCCTCGGCGTCGGCGAGGTGGGCTATCTGATCACGGGTGTGAAGGACGTCCGCCAGTCCAAGGTCGGTGACACCGTCACCAGCCAGCACAAGGGGGCCACCGAGGCGCTCGGCGGCTACAAGGACCCCAAGCCCATGGTCTTCTCGGGCCTGTATCCGCTGGACGGCTCCGACTACCCCGAGCTGCGCGACGCCCTGGACAAGCTCCAGCTCAACGACGCCGCGCTCGTCTACGAGCCGGAGACCTCCGCCGCCCTCGGCTTCGGCTTCCGCGTCGGCTTCCTCGGGCTGCTGCACCTCGACGTGATCCGTGAGCGGCTGGAGCGCGAGTTCGGGCTCGACCTGATCGCCACCGCGCCGAACGTGGTCTACCGCGTGGTCATGGAGGACGGCAGCGAGCACATCGTCACCAACCCGAGCGAGTTCCCCGAGGGCAAGATCGGCGAGGTGTACGAGCCGGTCGTGCGCGCCACCATCCTGGCGCCGACCGAGTTCATCGGCTCGATCATGGAGCTGTGCCAGACCCGGCGCGGCACCCTGCTCGGCATGGACTACCTCTCCGAGGACCGGGTCGAGATCCGCTACACCCTGCCGCTCGCCGAGATCGTCTTCGACTTCTTCGACCAGCTGAAGTCGAAGACACGCGGTTACGCGTCCCTGGACTACGAGCCCACCGGCGAGCAGACCTCCAGCCTGGTCAAGGTCGACATCCTGCTGCACGGCGACAAGGTGGACGCCTTCTCGGCGATCACCCACAAGGACGCCGCCTATGCCTACGGTGTGCGGCTCGTCGCCAAACTGCGCGAGCTGATCCCGCGGCAGGCCTTCGAGGTGCCCATCCAGGCCGCCATCGGTTCGCGGGTCATCGCCCGCGAGACCATCCGTGCCATCCGCAAGGACGTCCTAGCCAAGTGCTACGGCGGTGACATCTCCCGTAAGCGGAAGCTGCTGGAGAAGCAGAAGGAGGGCAAGAAGCGGATGAAGATGGTGGGTTCCGTGGAGGTTCCGCAGGAGGCCTTCATCGCGGTCCTGTCCAGTGACGACAGCGCGGGGTCGGGCAAGGGCAAGAAGTAGCCCGTCCCTCCCGCCCGGTTCCGGGGCCCGTCGCGCGGTTGCGCGGCGGGCCCCGTTCCGTTGACTTGTAGAAAGTGACAGTACGTGGCCCCTTACGTGCCGGGCGGTCGCCCCTTACCCTGAACCCTGCTCGATAGTTACTCGCGAGTTAAACAGCAGAGCAACAGCGGACCACAGAGCAACAACGGGCGACCGAGCAACAACGGGCGACCGAGTAAGACGACCGAGCAGGACAGCGGAGCAGGACAGCGGAGCAAGACGACCGAGCAAGACGACCGAGCAAGACGACCGAGCAAGACGACCGAGCAAGACAACAGAGTCAGACAACCGTCGCACTGAGCCAGCCGCACCGTCGCGGGCCCCGGAGGATGTCGTGAGCGACACACAGACACTGATCGAGAACCGTCCGCCGTCCGTAGCGGGCCTCTTCCTGGAGCGCGTTGCGGCCACGCCGGACGCGGAGGCGTACCGCTATCCCGTACCGGGCCCGGCCGGCCAGGGTCCGGACGACTGGAAGTCGCTGAGCTGGGCGCAGTCGGCCGAGCGGGTGTACGCCATCGCGGCCGGTCTGATCGAGCTGGGCGTCCGGCCCGAGCAGCGGGTGGCGCTCGCCTCCTACACCCGGATCGAGTGGATCCTCGCCGACCTCGGCATCATGTGCGCGGGGGCCGCCACCACCACCGTCTATCCGCAGACCAACGCCGACGAATCGGCGTACATCCTCTCCGACTCCGAGAGCCGGGTGCTGATCGCCGAGGACGCGGCCCAGCTCGCCAAGGCGGTGGAGAAGCGCGCCGAGCTGCCCGACCTCACCCACGTCGTCGTCGTCGACCCTGCGGGTCTGGAGAACGTGGAGACCGCCGACTGGATCCTCACCCTCGACGAGCTGGAGAAGCGTGGCGCGGCCCGTCTGGAGAAGGACCCGCAGCTGATCGAGGAGCGGGTCGGCACGATCACCCGGGACCAGCTCGCCACTCTCATCTACACCTCCGGCACCACCGGCCGCCCGAAGGGTGTGCGTCTGCCGCACGACAACTGGTCGTACATGGCGAAGGCGATCGGGGCGACCGGGATGGTCACCGTCGACGACGTGCAGTACCTGTGGCTGCCGCTGGCGCACGTCTTCGGCAAGGTCCTCACCTCCGGCCAGATCGAGGTCGGTCACGTCACGGCCGTCGACGGCCGCGCCGACAAGATCGTCGAGAATCTGCCGGTCGTGCGGCCCACGTACATGGCGGCCGTGCCGCGCATCTTCGAGAAGGTCTACAACGGGGTCGCCGCCAAGGCCCGCGCGGGCGGTGGCGCCAAGTACAAGATCTTCCAGTGGGCGGCGGAGGTCGCCCGCGAGTACGCCAAGGTCTCGCAGGACAACTTCCGGCGCACCGGGACGGCCTCCGTGCCGTTCGGGCTCGGCGCCAAGCACAAGGTGGCCGACGCGCTCGTGTACGCGAAGATCCGCGAGGCGTTCGGCGGGAACCTGCGGGCGTGCGTGTCCGGCAGCGCGGCCCTCGCGCCGGAGATCGGCTTCTTCTTCTCCGGCGCAGGGATCCACATCCTGGAGGGCTACGGCCTCACCGAGTCGTCGGCGGCCTCCTTCGTGAACCCCGGCGAGGCGTACCGCACCGGCACGGTCGGCAAGCCGCTGCCCGGCACGGAGGTGCGCATCGCCGACGACGGCGAGATCCTGCTGCGCGGCCCCGGCGTCATGGAGGGCTACCACAAGCTGCCCGAGAAGACCGTCGAGGTGCTGGAGACGGACGGCTGGTTCCACACCGGTGACATCGGCGAGCTCTCGCCCGACGGCTACCTGCGCATCACCGACCGCAAGAAGGACCTCATCAAGACGTCCGGCGGCAAGTACATCGCGCCGGCCGCGGTCGAGGGGCAGTTCAAGGCGGTGTGCCCGTACGTCTCGAACATCCTCGTCCACGGCGCCGACCGGAACTTCTGCACCGCGCTGATCGCCCTCGACGAGGCCTCCATCCTGGCCTGGGCCGAGGAGAACGGGCTCGGCGGCAAGTCGTACGCGCAGGTGGTGGCCGCGCCCGAGACGGTCGCCCTCGTCGACGGGTACGTCCAGCAGCTCAACGCGGGGCTCCAGAAGTGGCAGACCATCAAGAAGTTCCGGCTGCTGCCCCGTGATCTGGACGTGGAGCACGGTGAGATCACGCCCAGCCTGAAGCTGAAGCGGCCGGTCGTGGAGCGGGAGTACAAGCACCTGATCGACGAGATGTACGCGGGGGCGCGGGAGGCGTAGTCGGCCGGGCAGCCGGCCAGCCGGCCAGCCGGCCAGCCGGGCAGCCGGGCAGCCGGGCAGCCGGGCAGCCGGCCAGCCGGCCAGCCGGCCAGCCGACCAGCCGGGGCCCGGGGCCCGGGGCCCGTAGTCCGTAGCCCAGGGCCCAGGGCTACGGACTACGGCTGCGGCGATGGTGCCGGGGACGGGGACGGGGACGGGGACGGCGGCGGGGACGGCGACGGCAGAAGAGCGCGGGCGGCCACCGGAGTGCGGTGGCCGCCCGCGTGGTTTCCCGAGCCGGGCCTCTGTGCGGAAATGGGCGTTGCGGTCGGTGATCCGGTCGGGAACGGGCAGTGTTCGAACACTTGCGAAGCACTGATCTCCCTCATGACGGCCCACTTCGGTAACTCGTTGCTTATGGGTGGGGTCGGTCTGTCACTCTGTCGGCATTGGTTCAGGCATGAACTGTCTGAAAACCGAGGCCCAATCGTCCGACCGTCCGGGGAGCTGCCCATGGGGGCCATTCCGACGCAACGGGAGACCGTGTCCTGGGCCGGCGGTGCGCCCGCGCACGCGGGCGGTCAGCCGGCGAGGCGCGCGACCCTGACCGGTGGTTCCCTCGCGCCCGGCGCCGCCCGCGACGTCGTACGCGCCGCGCTGGCGGAGTGGACCGACCTCGGCCTCACCGGCCCCCTCGCCCAGGATCTCGGTGAGGCGGCCGTGCTCGTCGTCAGCGAACTGGTGACCAACGCCGTCGTGCACGCCGGCACCGACGTCGACCTGGTCTGCCGGCTCGAGGCGGAGACCGAGAGCTGCGCGGTCGTCGTGGAGGTCACCGACCACCACCCCTCCCGGGCTCCCCGCGACGGCACCGCCGAGTCCGCCCCGGAGACCCCCGAGTACGGCCGGGGTCTGCGTCTGGTCGCCGCGCTGGCCGATGCCTGGGGGGTGACGTACCGCAGGGGCACGAAGACCGTGTGGGCGCGGCTGCTGCCCGGGGTGGTGCTCGACGACGGGGGTCCGGCGCAGCCCCGCGCGGTCGCCGCCACCGGCGCCCCCGCCGCCTCGCTCGCCTTCGCCGGGGCCCTCGCCCCCGATCCCCGGCCCTCCGCCCGTGACCACGACTGGCTGGGCCGGGGCGCCCTGTCCTTCCTCGCCGAGGCCTCCGACCTGCTCGCCGGGCAGCTCGACGAGGACCTGGTCGCCTCGCTCACCGGCCAACTGCTCGTGCCGCGCCTCGCGGACTGGTGCGCGGTGTGGCTGGAGGACGAGCTCAGCGGGCGCTGGACGTCCGGCCAGCCGGGCGGCGGAGGCGGCTGGGGCGGCGCCGGAGGTGGCGCCCCCGGTGGCGGTGGCGGTGGTGGCGGCGCGGGCGGGCCCGGTCCGTGGCTGTCCGGGGTCTGGCACGTCAGCGAGACCCACGTCGAGGAACTCCGCCGAGCCCTGGAGAAGGACCCGCCGCTCCCGCCCGACGGCCTGCGCTCCGGGCCCGCCGGCCACCCCTGGCCGGACACCGCGCTCGGTCCGCACGGCGCCGCCCTCGCCTACCGGCTGGTGGCCGGCGGCCGCCCGCTCGGCACGCTCGTCATCGGCCGGGTCGGGCTGCTGCGCTTCCCCGACGAGGTCACCGGACTGGTCGAGGACCTCGGACGCCGGGTGGCGCTCGCCATCGGCGCGGCCCGCCAGTACGCCCGGCAGGCCACCATCAGCGCCGTCCTCCAGCGCGGACTGCTGCCCGGCGCGGTCGCGCAGATCCCCGGGCTGCGCAGCGCCCTCGTCTACGAGCCGCGCGAGAAGGGCGGGCCGAGCGGCGACTTCTACGACCTGTTCCCGGCGGGCGACGGCCGCTGGTGCTTCGCGGTGGGCGACGTGCAGGGCAAGGGCCCCGAGGCGGCCGTCGTCATCGGCCTGGCCCGCCCCTGGCTGCGGCTGCTGGCCCGCGAGGGCTACGGCGTCGCCGACGTCCTGGACCGCCTCAACCAGCTCCTCCTCGACGACGCGACCGAGGCCGCCGACGCCGCCGCCCGCGCCTTCGTCGGCCCCGCGGGACCCGCCGACGGCCCGCAGACCCGCTTCCTCTCCCTCCTCTACGGCGAGCTGGCCCCCTTCGAGGGCGGCGTCCGCTGCACCCTCGCCTCCGCCGGCCATCCCCTGCCGCTGCTGCTCGGCCCCGACGGCGGCGTCACCACGGCCGCGCAGCCGCAGACCCTCCTCGGGGTGATCGAGGACGCCACCTACACCAGCGAGACCCTCGACCTGCGCCCCGGCGACAGCCTGTTGTGCGTCACCGACGGCGTCACGGAACGACGCTCCGGCTCCCGCCAGTTCGACGACGGCGACGGCCTCGCCGTCGCACTGTCCGGCTGCGCCGGCCTCGGCGCCGACCTGATCGCCGCACGCATCCGCCGCCTCGTCCACGACTTCGGCGTCGAGCCGCCCGAGGACGACCTGGCGCTGCTGGTGCTCCAGGCGGAGTGACGGGGGGCGGGCCGGACCGCCGGGGAGGGCGTGCCGACCGCCGGGGCGGCCCCCGGCCCTGCCCCGGCCCCGGCCCCGGCCGCCCCGAGCCCCGGCGGCCCGCTTGCGGCCTGCCCCGCGCCGCCCCGGCCCTGAGCCCCGGCCCCGAGCCCCTGCTCGGCCCCGCCCCCGCCCGCCCCGGGGCATCACCGACCGGCCTCCGGCGCGCGTCAGCCGATGGCGTCGCGGGCGGTGTCGCGGGTGGACGGTGCCGCGGGTGGACGGTGTCGCGGGTGGACGGTGCCGCGGGTGGACGGTGTCGCGGCGGACGACGCCGACGCACGACGCCGACCCGCTTCCGGCGTGGCGTACGGGACAATGGAAGACATGCCTTCCGCTCTCCCCGACGGCGAGCCCGTCCCCGCCGACGGCGCGCTGCCCGCGTCCGCGCTCGCCGGGGCCGCCGACCGCCCCCTCGGGTTCTACCTGCACGTCCCGTACTGCGCGACCCGCTGCGGGTACTGCGACTTCAACACCTACACCGCCACCGAGCTGCGCGGCAGCGGCGGTGTCCTCGCCTCCCGCGACAACTACGCCGACACCCTGATCGACGAGATCCGCCTCGCCCGCAAGGTCCTCGGCGACGACCCGCGCGAGGTCCGCACGGTGTTCGTCGGCGGCGGTACGCCGACCCTGCTGGCCGCCGGTGACCTGGTGCGGATGCTGGCCGCGATCCGGGACGAGTTCGGGCTCGCGGCCGACGCGGAGGTCACGACGGAGGCGAACCCGGAGTCGGTCGACCCGGCGTACCTGGCCGCTCTCCGCCACGGGGGCTTCAACCGGATCTCCTTCGGCATGCAGAGCGCCCGGCAGCACGTGCTGAAGGTGCTGGACCGCACCCACACGCCCGGGCGGCCGGAGGCCTGCGTCGCGGAGGCCCGCGCGGTCGGCTTCGAGCACGTCAACCTGGACCTGATCTACGGCACACCGGGGGAGTCCGACGACGACTGGCGGGCCTCTCTGGAAGCGGCCCTCGGCGCCGGTCCCGACCACGTCTCCGCGTACGCCCTGATCGTCGAGGAAGGCACGCAGCTCGCCCGCCGCATCCGCCGCGGCGAGGTCCCGATGACCGACGACGACGTCCACGCCGACCGCTACCTGATCGCCGAGGAGACCCTGTCGGCCGCGGGCTACGACTGGTACGAGGTGTCGAACTGGGCCACCTCGGAAGCGGGCCGCTGCCTGCACAACGAGCTGTACTGGCGGGGCGCCGACTGGTGGGGCGCGGGCCCCGGCGCGCACAGCCACGTCGGCGGCGCGCGCTGGTGGAACGTGAAGCATCCGGGCGCGTACGCGGCGGCGCTGGCGGACGGACGGTCGCCGGGCGCCGGGCGGGAGCTGCTGTCGGACGAGGACCGCAGGGTGGAGCGGATCCTGCTGGAGCTGCGGCTCCGGGAGGGCGCGCCGCTGTCGCTGCTGCGGGAGGCGGGGCTCGCGGCGGCACGCCGGGCGCTGGCGGACGGGCTGCTTCAGGAAGGCCCGTACGGGGAGGGGTTCGCGGTACTGACCCTGCGCGGGCGACTGCTGGCGGACGCGGTGGTGCGGGACCTGGTGGACTGATCACTCCGGCGAGTGAATCCCTGCGGAACGGGGGTTCGGTCCCTAACCTGGTTCGTAGGCTGCCGCCAAAAGGACGCGGCGGATGTGGAGGGCCACGGAGATGACCGCTGTGGACGAACGCGGGATGACCAGGTTCTTCGAGGAGTTCGAGCCTCCGGAGGGCGTCAAGGTCGAGCTTCTCCGGGGAGAAATCGTGATGATGGCCACTCCCGATCTGGTGCACAACCGGATCGTGGCGGATGTCCAGGACCAGATCCCGCGCAAGCACTGGGAACGGCTCCAGACGACGGATGTGGACATCCTTGACGAGGCCAGTGAGCCGGTGCCGGACCTGCTGGTGCTGCAACGAGGGGTTGCCCCGGGTTCGGGGCGTCTGCTGCCGTCCCAGTTGATCACGTTGGTGGTCGAGGTGGTGTCCAGGACGAGCGTCGATCGGGACTACGGGGTCAAGCGTTCCATCTACGCCGCGGGCAGGATCCCTGCTTACTTGATCATCGACCCGATCGTCGCGCACTGTGTTCTGCTCACCGAACCCGTCGGTGTGGGCGAGATCGCCGACTATCGAGCGCAGCGGATCACGAAGTTCGGTGACCCCCTTCCGCTGGAACCGATCGGCGTCGAACTGGACACCAGCGAGTTCGGAACCCTTACCGGAGTCCGGCGTCACCACCTGCCGTGACGAAGTCGATCAGCTCCTCCACCCGCCCCAGCAGCTCCGGCTCCAGGTCCTTGTAGGACCCCACCCGCTTCAGGATCGCCTGCCACACCGCCCCGGTGTTCTCCGACGGCCAGCCCAGCGCCCGGCACACCCCCGTCTTCCAGTCCTGCCCGTGCGGCACGCGCGGCCAGGCCGCGATGCCCAGCGACGACGGCTTCACCGCCTCCCAGACGTCGATGTACGGGTGGCCGACCACGAGCGCGTGCTCGCTCGTCACCGACCGCGCGATCCGCCACTCCTTGCTGCCCGGCACCAGGTGGTCCACCAGCACGCCCAGCCGCGCGTCCGGCCCGGGCGCGAACTCCGCCACGATCGACGGCAGGTCGTCCACGCCCTCCAGGTACTCCACGACCACGCCCTCGATCCGCAGGTCGTCGCCCCACACCTTCTCGACCAGCTCGGCGTCGTGCCGGCCCTCGACGTAGATGCGGCCGGCGCGGGCCACCCGGGCGCGGGCGCCGGGCACGGCGACCGAACCGGACGCGGTGCGGGTGGGACGCGCGGGCCCGGAGGACGGCCGTACGAGGGTCACCACCCGTCCCTCCAGGAGGAACCCGCGAGGCTCCAGCGGGAAGACGCGGTGCTTGCCGAAGCGGTCCTCCAGGGTGACCGTGCCCGCCTCGCAGCGGATCACCGCGCCGCAGAAACCGGTGCCGGGCTCCTCCACCACCAGGCCGGGCTCCGCCGCGACCTCGGGGACCGGCTGCGGCTTCTTCCAGGGAGGGGTCAGATCGGCGGAGTACGTACGAGGGCGCGGGCCCGCAGGTCCTTCGCCGGAAGGGCGGTGGTGGGAGACGGGTGGGCGCATTCGGATGACGATAGGAGAAGCCGCCCCCCGAAGTCCGCCCGACGGCTCACGACACGCCGAAACGTGCCGCCAGCTCGTCCCGCTGCCGCCGTACGAACCCCGCGTCCACCACCGCCCCGTGACCGGGCACGTACAACGCGTCCTCCCCGCCGAGGTCCAGCAGCCGGTCCAGGGCGGCCGGCCAGTGGGACGGCACGGCGTCGGGGCCGGCCTGCGGAGCGCCGGACTCCTCGACCAGGTCGCCGCAGAACACCACCTCCGGCGAGCCCGGCACCAGGACCGCCAGATCGTGTGCCGTGTGCCCGGGGGACAGGTTCGCCAGCAGCACCTGCCGCCCACCGCCCAGGTCGAGCGTCCACTCCCCGGAGACCAGGTGGCGGGGGCGCACGAGCGTGTCCACGGCCTCCGTCGCCGCCGTCTCGTCGAGCCCGTTGCGCACCGCGTCCGCCCGCAGCTCCTCGGCCCCGCGCCCCCGCCGCGTCAGCAGCGTCTCCGCGCCCACCGCCGCGTACACCTCCGCGCCCGCGAACGCGGCCGCCCCGAAGACGTGGTCGAAGTGGGGATGGGTGAGCGCGAGATGGGTCACACGGTGGCCGGCCAGCTCCTCCGCCCGCATGCGCAGCCGGGCCCCCTCCGCGAGGCTCGACCCCGCGTCGACCACCAGGGCCGCGCCGGCCCCGACGACCAGCCCCGCCGTGCAGTCCCAGCCCGGCAGCCGGCACCGCCCGACCCCGGCCGCGACCCGCTCCCACCCCAGCTCTTCCCAAGTCACCGTCATACCGCGACGCTAGCGGTGACGGCCCGCCCGTGAGAGCCGCCACGGAACCGACCTTGCCGCAGGTGTACCCCACCGCCGTACACTGGGCCGGGGAACGCTGGCACTCGGAAGTGAAGAGTGCCAGGCAGAGCGCCAGGGGACGATCGACTGGAGGTGCGCGCGCGATGCTGAGTGAACGAAGGCTCCAGGTACTGCGGGCCATCGTCCAGGACTATGTGGGCACCGAGGAGCCGGTCGGCTCCAAGGCGCTCACCGAGCGGCACAACCTCGGCGTCTCCCCGGCGACGGTCCGCAACGACATGGCGGCCCTGGAGGACGAGGGGTACATCGCCCAGCCGCACACCAGTGCCGGGCGCATCCCCACCGACAAGGGCTACCGGCTGTTCGTCGACAAGCTGGCCGGCGTCAAGCCGATGACGGCCCCCGAGCGGCGGGCCATCCAGAACTTCCTCGACGGCGCCGTCGACCTCGACGACGTCGTGGCCCGCACGGTACGGCTGCTCGCGCAGCTCACCCGGCAGGTCGCCGTCGTGCAGTATCCGTCCCTGACCCGGTCCACCGTGCGGCACGTGGAGCTGCTGTCGCTCGCGCCCGCCCGGCTGATGCTCGTGCTCATCACGGACACCGGCCGGGTCGAGCAGCGGATGGTGGACTGCCCGGCGCCGTTCGGCGAGGCCTCGCTGGCGGACCTGCGGGCGCGGCTGAACAGCCGGGTCGCCGGCCGCCGCTTCACGGACGTGCCACGGCTGCTGGAGGATCTGCCCGACGCCTTCGAGGCGGAGGACCGCGGCACGGTCTCGACGGTGCTCTCCACCCTGCTGGAGACCCTCGTCGAGGAGAACGAGGAGCGGCTGATGATCGGCGGCACCGCCAATCTCACCCGCTTCGGACATGACTTTCCCCTCACCATCCGGCCCGTCCTGGAGGCCCTTGAGGAGCAGGTCGTGCTCCTCAAACTCCTGGGCGAGGCGGGCGATTCGGGCATGATCGTGCGCATCGGCCACGAGAACGCCTATGAGGGACTCAACTCCACTTCCGTGGTGTCGGTCGGCTACGGTTCGGGCGGCGAGGCAGTCGCCAAGCTCGGCGTGGTCGGACCGACCCGCATGGATTACCCGGGAACGATGGGAGCGGTACGCGCAGTGGCACGGTACGTCGGACAGATCCTGGCGGAGTCGTAAGTGGCCACGGACTACTACGCCGTTCTCGGCGTGCGCCGCGACGCGTCGCAGGAAGAGATCAAGAAGGCCTTCCGGCGGCTCGCACGCGAGCTGCACCCGGACGTCAACCCCGATCCGAAGACCCAGGAGCGGTTCAAGGAGATCAACGCCGCCTACGAGGTGCTGTCGGACCCGCAGAAGAAGCAGGTCTACGACCTCGGCGGCGACCCCCTCTCGCAGGCGGGCGGCGGTGGCGCGGGCGGCTTCGGCGCCGGCGGCTTCGGCAACTTCTCCGACATCATGGACGCGTTCTTCGGCACGGCGTCCCAGCGCGGCCCGCGCTCGCGCACCCGCCGCGGCCAGGACGCGATGATCCGGCTGGAGATCGAGCTCGACGAGGCGGCCTTCGGCACGACCAAGGACATCCAGGTCGACACGGCGATCGTCTGCTCCACCTGCAACGGTGAGGGCGCCGCGCCGGGCACCACCGCCCAGACGTGCGACATGTGCCGCGGGCGCGGTGAGGTGTCGCAGGTGACGCGGTCCTTCCTGGGCCAGGTCATGACCTCGCGTCCCTGCCCGCAGTGCCAGGGCTTCGGCACCGTGGTCCCCACCCCCTGCCCGGAGTGCGCCGGTGACGGCCGCGTCCGGTCGCGGCGCACCCTCACGGTCAAGATCCCGGCCGGTGTCGACAACGGCACCCGCATCCAGCTCGCCGGCGAGGGCGAGGTCGGCCCGGGCGGCGGTCCCGCCGGTGACCTGTACGTCGAGATCCACGAGCTGCCGCACACCACCTTCCAGCGGCGCGGCGACGACCTGCACTGCACGGTGACGATCCCGATGACCGCGGCGGCCCTCGGCACGAAGGTGCCGCTGGAGACGCTGGACGGCATGGAGGAGGTCGACATCCGGCCCGGCACCCAGTCCGGCCAGTCGATCCCGCTGCACGGGCGCGGTGTCACGCATCTGCGCGGCGGCGGCCGCGGCGACCTCATCGTGCACGTCGAGGTGCAGACGCCGACGAAGCTGGACCCGGAGCAGGAGCGGCTGCTGCGCGAGCTGTCCAAGCTGCGGGGCGAGGAGCGGCCGCAGGGGCAGTTCCAGCCCGGGCAGCAGGGGCTGTTCTCGCGGCTGAAGGACGCGTTCAACGGGCGGTGACGGGTGGTGGGCGTCGAGGGTGTTCCGCCCCCGCCGCCCCTTCCCGTCCCCGGGGGCTCTGCCCCCGGACCCCCGTTCGGCCCTGGACGGGCCTCGTCCTCACCCGCCGGACGGGCTTGAACGGTCGACATCTGCCGAAGAGGTGCCGTGGGGAAGGCCGATTCGGACTTGTCCGGGGGACATGACACCATGCCGTCATGTCCTCCGCACTGACCGATCTCTTCCCTTACCCGATCGTGCAGGCGCCCATGGCGGGCGGCGTCTCCGTCCCGCAGCTCGCCGCCGCCGTGTCCGAGGCCGGCGGACTCGGGTTCCTGGCCGCCGGGTACAAGACCGCCGACGGCATGTACCAGGAGATCAAGCAGATGCGGGGGCTGACCGCCCGCCCCTTCGGCATGAACGTCTTCATGCCGCAGCCGCCCTACGCGGAGACCGGCGCCGTCGAGGTCTACGCCCACCAACTGGCCGGCGAGTCCTCCTGGTACGGGACGGAGCTGGGCGACCCGGACAGCGGCCGGGACGACGGCTACGACGCCAAGATCGCGGTGCTGCTGGACAACCCGGTGCCGGTGGTGTCGTTCCATTTCGGCGTGCCCACCCCGGAGGTGCTGGCCTCGCTGCGCCGCGCCGGAACGTTCACGCTGGTCACCGCGACCACCGCCGAGGAGGCCCTGGCCGTGGAACGGGCGGGCGCGGACGCGGTGATCGTGCAGGGCGTGGAGGCCGGCGGCCATCAGGGCACCCACCGCGACGCCCCGGAGAACGACGGCTCCGGCATCGGCCTGCTGTCGCTGACCGCCCAGGTCCGTGAGGCCGTGCGGCTGCCGCTGGTGGCGGCCGGCGGCATCATGCGGGGCAGCCAGATCGCCGCGGTCCTCGCGGCCGGCGCGAGCGCCGCCCAGCTGGGCACGGCCTTCCTCGCCACCCCCGAGTCCGGTGCCGCCGCCGTGCACAAGCAGGCGCTGACGAACCCCCTGTTCGCCCGCACCGCGCTGACCCGCGCCTTCTCCGGCCGCCCGGCCCGCGGCCTGGTCAACCGCTTCCTGCGCGAGCACGGCCCGTACGCGCCCGCCGCCTACCCGGAGGTCCACCACCTCACCTCGCCGCTGCGCAAGGCGGCCGCCAAGGCGGGCGACGCGCAGGGCATGGCGCTGTGGGCGGGGCAGGGCCACCGCATGGCCCGCGAGCTGCCCGCCGGGCAGCTGGTGGAGGTGCTGGCGGCCGAACTGGACGCGGCACGGACGGCGATGGCGGCCGGCGCGGCCGACGGGAGCGGCGGACGGTGACCGCGCCCGTCTTCGTCGTCGAGGAACTGCCGCCCGCACCGGCCGAGTTCGTGCTGGACGGGCCCGAGGGCCGGCACGCCGTGTCGGTGAAGCGGCTGCGGCCCGGCGAGGAGGTCGTCCTCACCGACGGGGCCGGCCGCTGGGCGCGCGGCGAGGTCCTCGCGGCCGACGGAAAGGACCGGCTGACGGTCGGTCTGACCGAGGTGGTGGAGGAGCCGCCCCAGTCGCCGCGGATCACCGTCGTGCAGGCGCTGCCCAAGGGCGACCGGGGCGAACTGGCCGTCGAGACCATGACCGAGACCGGCGTCGACGCGATCGTGCCGTGGGCGGCCTCCCGCTGCATCACGCAGTGGAAGGGCGAGCGCGGGCTGAAGGCGCTCGCCAAGTGGCGGGCCACCGCGCGCGAGGCCGGCAAGCAGTCCCGCCGGGTCCGCTTCCCCGAGGTCGCCGACGCTGCGACCACCCGGCAGGTCGCGGCCCTTCTCGCAGGTGCCGACTTCGCCGCCGTGCTCCACGAGGACCGCGACTACCGCAGCGAGCCCCTCGCCACCGTCCCGCTCCCCGCCGAGGGCGAGATCGTGCTCGTCGTGGGCCCCGAAGGGGGCGTCTCCCCGGAGGAGCTGGCGCTCTTCGAGGAGGCCGGCGCGAAGGCGTACCGGCTGGGCCGGAGCGTGCTGCGGACGTCGACCGCCGGTACCGCCGCCGCCGCCCTGGTCCTGGGCCGGACCGGCCGCTGGTCCTGACGGACGGTGCCGATCCGGCGGGCGCTGCCCGTGCCCATGGACGGCGCTCGTCCTGGCGGACGTCGCCTGCCGTGACGGACGTTGCTCGTCCTGACCGACGCTGCTCGTCCGGCATGTGCCGCCCGCCCGCGCCGCCTGCTTCGGCGTTGGGCGAGGATCTCCCGGCACACGTCACCGTCCCCGTGCCGGTGGCGGACCGTCCACCGGACGGGGGCGCGGCCGTCGACGGTGAGGGTGCGGACGCGGCGGGAGGAGCTCATGGGGTCACGGTAGTGGGCGGGTGACGAGTGGCGGTATGTGCTCTACCGCGGCCGTCGCGGCGGTGGCAGGCTGCCCCGCATGGGGGTTTCCAGACGGATCCGGCTCCGGCCGCACGGCCGGCCGCACGCACGGTGGCACGGCGGGCCGTACCGGATGCGCGCGGTGGCCGTCGCGGGGCTCGCGGTCGTGACCGTGGGCGGGGTCGCGGCGTGCGAGCCGGGCGGGCTGAGTGCCACGAGCGTGGCGTACACGACCGACGAGACGGCGACGGCCGAGATCGAACGGCGGGACGTGGACGTGCGGTGGCTGACGTGCACCGCCGAGTACGGCGACGGCGGGACGGGCGGCTCCGGTGCGGAGACCGCCGTCTCCGTCGCCTCCGTCGACTGCGAGGGCGAGACCGGCGACGGGCGGGACATCACGGTCGACGGGCAGGTCACGCGCGCGGTCGACGGCTCCTGCGTGCGCGGGGACCTTCGGGCGGTCGTGGGGGACAAGCAGCTGTTCCGGGTCGCCGGGCTCGGCGACTGCGCCTCCGCGACGCCCTCGCCCGTCGACCCGCCGGCCTCGGCGCAGCCCGCGCAGCCCGCGGAGCCGGGGCGGCCCACGGTCACCGTGACCGTCACGCACACCGTCTGGTGCCAGGACGGCGGCGACTGCGGCCCCGCCCAGAAGAAGTGACGCCCAGAAGAACTGACGCCCAGTGACGCGCAGAAGAAGTGACGCGCAGAAGAAGTGACGCGGCGACAAGTCATCCGCAGGGGGAATGATCCGTACCCCTGTCGGCGGCACGCGCCCTTGCCTAGAGTGATCGGGTGACACAGTCCGCGACGCCTGCTGCGTACTTCCGTTTCCCGCACCTGCACGGCGAGTCGGTGGTCTTCACCGCCGAGGACGACGTGTGGCTCGCGCCCCTCGACGGCGGGCGCGCCTGGCGCGTCAGCGCCGACAACGTGCCGGTCTCCCTGCCCCGCATCTCGCCCGACGGCACCACCGTCGCCTGGACCTCCACCCGCGACGGCGCCCCCGAGGTGCACGTCGCGCCGGTGGACGGCGGCCCCGCCACCCGGCTGACGTACTGGGGGAGTTGGCGCACCCAGGTGCGCGGCTGGACCCCCGACGGCCATGTCCTCGCGCTCAGCGCCCACGACCGGGCGAGCCTGCGCCGCACCTGGGCGCGCGCCGTCCCGCTCGACGGCGGACCGGCGACCACCCTGCCGTACGGGCCCGTCGGCGCCGTCGCCTACGGCCCGCACACCGTGCTGCAGTCCGTGTCCATGGGCCGCGAGGCCGCCCACTGGAAGCGCTACCGGGGCGGTACGGCGGGCAAGTTGTGGATCGAGCGGATCGAGCGGGACGCCCGCGACGGGGAGGGCGCCGGCGAGTTCGTACGGCTGCACGACGACCTCGACGGGAACATCGAGCACCCGGTCTGGGTGGGGGAGCGGATCGCGTTCCTCTCCGACCACGAGGGCACCGGGGCGCTGTACTCCTCCCTCGCCGACGGATCGGACCTGCGGCGGCACACACCCCTCGACGGCTTCTACGCCCGGCAGGCCGCCGGCGACGGCCGGCGCGTCGTGTACGTCCGCGCCGGCGAGCTGTGGATCCTCGACGACCTGGACGGTGCCGAGCCGCGCCGGCTCGACGTGCGGCTCGGCGGGCAGCGCACCGACCGGCGGCCGTACCCGGTGAGCGCCGCCCGCTGGCTGGGTTCCGCCGTACCCGACCACACCGGGCGCGGCAGCGCCGTCGAGGTGCGCGGCGCCGTCCACTGGGTCACCCACCGCTCCGGTCCCGCCCGCGCGCTCGCCGCCGAACCCGGGGTGCGGGCCCGGCTGCCGCGGACCTTCCGCGCGGACGGCGAGGAGTGGGTGGTGTGGGTGACGGACGCCGAGGGCGAGGACGCCCTGGAGTTCGCCCCGGCCACCGGGCCGGCCGCGGGGGCGGCGCCGCGCCGGCTGGCCGCGGGACGCCTCGGCCGGGTCCTGGAGCTGGCCATGGCCCCGGACGGCAGCCGTGCCGCCGTCGCCGCGCACGACGGGCGGCTGCTGCTCGTCGAGCGGGAGACCGGCGAGGTCCGCGAGGTCGACCGCAGCGAGGACGGTGACGTCGGCGACCTGGCCTTCTCCCCCGACTCCGGCTGGCTGGCCTGGTCGCACCCCGGCCCGCGCCCGCTCAGCCAGATCAAGCTCGCCCACACCACCGACCTGTCGGTCACCGAGGCGACCCCGCTGCGCTTCCGCGACTACGCGCCCGCCTTCACCCTCGACGGCAAGCACCTGGCGTTCCTGTCCACGCGCGCCTTCGACCCGGTCTACGACCAGCACGCCTTCGACCTCTCCTTCGTCGCCGGCGCCCGGCCGCACCTGATCACCCTGGCCGCCACCACGCCCTCGCCGTTCGGCCCGCAGCGGCACGGCCGCCCCTTCGAGACGTCCGACAAGGACGAGACCCCCGACAGCGAGGGCACCCCGGCGACCCGCGTCGACCTCGAGGGGCTCGCCGACCGGATCATCCCGTTCCCCGTGGAGGCGGGCCGCTGCTCCGGGCTGCGCGCCGCGAAGGACGGCGTGCTGTGGCTGCGCCATCCGGTGCGCGGAGTCCTCGGCGCCTCCCGCGCCACGCCCGACGCCCCCGACCCGCACACCGAGCTGGAGCGCTACGACCTCGCCCAGCACCGCCTGGAACACCTCGCCGCCGACGTCGACGGCTTCGAGGTCAGCGGCGACGGCAAACGGCTCCTGCTGTGGTCCGACGGCAAGCTCAAGGTCGTTCCCGCCGACCGGCGCGCCTCCGGGGACGAGGACAGCGACACCAACATCACCGTCGACCTCGGCCGCGTCCGCCAGACGGTCGACCCGGCCGCCGAGTGGCGGCAGATGTACGACGAGACCGGCCGCGTCATGCGGGACAACTTCTGGCGGCCCGACCTCGGCGGCGTCGACTGGGACGGCGTCCTGGACCGCTACCGGCCCGTCCTGGACCGGATCGCCACCCACGACGACCTGGTCGACCTGCTGTGGGAGGTGCACGGTGAACTCGGCACCTCGCACGCCTACGTCGTCCCGAACGGCGGCCGCGGCCGCGGCGCCCGCCAGGGCCTGCTCGGCGCCGACATCTCCCGCCACGAGGACGGCGGCTGGCGCATCGACCGCGTCCTGCCCGCGGAGACCTCCGACCCCGAGGCCCGCTCCCCGCTGGCCGCGCCCGGTGTCGCCGTGCGCGCCGGTGACGCGATCGTCGCCGTCGCCGGGCATCCGGTGGACCCGGTCACCGGGCCCGGGCCGCTGCTCGTCGGTACGGCGGGCCGGGTCGTCGAGCTGACGATCTCGCCGTCGGGCGGGGGCGAGCCGCGGCACGCCGTCGTCGTCCCGGTCGACGACGAGGAGCCGCTGCGCTACCACGCCTGGGTCGCGGACCGCCGGGCGTACGTGCACGAGAAGTCCGGCGGGCGGCTCGGCTACCTCCACGTGCCCGACATGCAGGCGCCCGGCTGGGCGCAGATCCACCGCGACCTGCGCGTCGAGGTGGCCCGCGAGGGACTCGTCGTCGACGTGCGGGAGAACCGGGGCGGGCACACCTCCCAGCTGGTCGTGGAGAAGCTGGCCCGGCGCATCGTCGGCTGGGACGTGCCGCGCGGGATGCGGCCGTCCAGCTACCCCGAGGACGCGCCCCGGGGGCCCGTCGTCGCCGTCGCCGACGAGTTCTCCGGCTCCGACGGGGACATCGTCAACGCGGCGGTCAAGGCGCTCGGGATCGGGCCGGTGGTCGGGACGCGGACCTGGGGCGGCACCGTCGGCATCGACAGCCGCTACCGCCTGGTGGACGGCACACTGGTCACCCAGCCCAAGTACGCGATCTGGCTGGAGGGCCAGGGGTGGGGCGTGGAGAACCACGGCGTCGACCCCGACGTGGAGGTGGTGATCCGCCCGCAGGACCACGCGGCGGGCCGCGACCCCCAACTCGACGAGGCGATCCGCCTGGCACTGGCCGCCCTGGAACAGACCCCGGCGAAAGCACCCCCCACACTGCCGTGAGCCCCCGCAAGCACGCGTCAACCCCACGCCCCGAAGGGGCGCGGGGAACTGCGCGCCCGGCCCCGCACGGCCCGCAGCGTGCGACGGCCGCCCGCCCGCCGGGGCGAGGGGTGCGGGAGTCAACCGCTCGCCCAGGGTGGGTGCACGCCGTGAAAGGGGCGCGGGGAACTGCGCGCCCGGCCCCCACAACCCCGGCGTGCGCCCGGCGCGCAGCCGACGCCGCTGCCCCGCGGGCGACGGCGATAGCATGCCCCCGTACGCGATCACCGCCCGGAGGAGGCCGCATGTCAGGTGAGCCGCAGGACGACTGCCTGTTCTGCAAGATCGTCGAGAAGCACGTCCCGGCGACGATCGTGCGCGAGACCGAGACGACCCTCGCCTTCCGGGACATCAACCCGCAGGCGCCCACCCACGTCCTGGTCATCCCCAAGGCGCACCACAAGGACGCCGCCGCCCTCGCCGCCGAGGCGCCGCAGCTCGCCGCGGACGTCCTGCGCGAGACGCAGGCGGTCGCCGACCAGGAGAACCTGGAGAGCTACCGCGTCGTCTTCAACACCGGCAGCGGCGCCGGGCAGACCGTCTGGCACGCCCACGCGCACGTCCTCGGCGGCCGGGGCCTGCACTGGCCTCCCGGATAGGCCCCCGTGTCCGTCCGTGAACTGGTGGTCCTCGGTACCGCCAGCCAGGTCCCGACCCGGCACCGCAACCACAACGGCTACCTGCTGCGCTGGGACGGCGAGGGCCTCCTCTTCGATCCCGGCGAGGGCACCCAGCGCCAGATGCTGCGCGCCGGGGTGGCCGCCCACGACCTGAACCGGATCTGCGTCACGCACTTCCACGGCGACCACTGCCTCGGCCTGGCCGGCGTCATCCAGCGCGTCAACCTCGACAAGGTGCCGCACCCGGTCACCGCGCACTACCCCCGCTCCGGCCAGCGCTTCTTCGACCGGCTGCGGTACGCGACCGCCTACCGCGAGACGGTCGGCGTCACCGAGGCGCCCGTCGACACGGACGGGCCCCTCGCCGTCACGGACGCCTACACCCTGGAGGCCCGCAGGCTCTCCCACCCCGTCGAGTCGTACGGCTACCGGCTCGTCGAGCCCGACGGCCGCCGTATGCTGCCCGACCTGCTCGCCGCGCACGGCGTCAAGGGCCCGGACGTCGGCCGGATCCAGCGGGAGGGCGCGATCGGCGGGGTGCGGCTGGAGGACGTCAGCGAGGTGCGCCGCGGACAGCGCTTCGCGTTCGTCATGGACACGCGTATGTGTGACGGGGTGCACGCGCTCGCCGACGGCTGCGACATGCTCGTCATCGAGTCGACCTTCCTGGACGAGGACAGGGAACTCGCCATCGAGCACGGCCACCTGACGGCCGGCCAGGCGGCGGGGGTCGCGCGGGACGCCGGCGTACGGCATCTCGTGCTCACCCACTTCAGCCAGCGCTACTCCGATCCCGAGGCGTTCGAGCGGCAGGCGCGGGCGGCCGGCTTCGAGGGCCAGCTGACGGTGGCGCACGACCTCCTCCGGGTGCCGGTTCCGAAACGGCGGTGAAATCCCCGTACGATGCTTTGATGCCCCTCCCCAAAGCTGAACTGCACCTGCATATCGAAGGCACCCTGGAGCCGGAGCTGGCGTTCGCGCTCGCGGCCCGCAACGGCGTCGCCCTGCCGTACGCCGACACGGACGAGCTCCGCGAGGCGTACCGGTTCGAGGACCTCCAGTCCTTCCTGAACCTGTACTACGAGCTGATGGCGGTCCTGCGCACCGAGCGGGACTTCGAGGACCTGGCCGACGCCTACCTCGCCCGGGCCGCCGCGCAGGGCGTGCGGCACGCCGAGATCTTCTTCGACCCGCAGGCCCACCTCTCCCGGGGCGTGGGGATGGGCACCGTGGTCGAGGGGCTGTGGCGGGCGCTCGGCCGCAGCGAGGAGCGGCACGGCGTCTCCACCCGGCTGATCCTGTGCTTCCTGCGCGACGAGTCCGCCGAGTCGGCGCTCCGGACGCTGGAGGCGGCCCGGCCGTTCCTGGACCGGATCACCGGCGTCGGCCTGGACTCCGCCGAGGTCGGGCACCCGCCGGTGAAGTTCCGCGAGGTGTACGAGGCCGCCGCGGCGCTGGGCCTGCGGCGGGTGGCGCACGCGGGTGAGGAGGGGCCGCCGGAGTACATCACCGAGGCCCTCGACGTGCTCGGCGTGGAGCGCGTCGACCACGGGCTGCGGTGCATGGAGGACCCGGCGCTGGTGGAGCGGCTGGTGCGGGAGCGGATCCCGCTGACGCTGTGCCCGCTGTCCAACGTCCGGCTGCGCACCGTCGACACCCTCGCCGACCACCCGCTGCCGGCGATGCTCGACGCCGGGCTGCTGTGCACGGTGAACTCCGACGACCCGGCCTACTTCGGCGGCTACGCGGGCGACAACTTCGACGCCGTACGGCGCACCCTGGGCCTGGGCGAGGACCGGTTGCGCGAACTCGCCCGCAACTCCTTCACCGCCTCCTTCCTGGAGGACGACGAGGAGCGGCGGGCACGCTACCTGGCCGAGGTGGACGCCTACGTCTTCTAGCCGGTACTTCTTCCCGGCCGATACGTCCTCTGGTCGACGGGTCTTCTAGCCGATCCCCTGGTGGATCCGGTCCACCAGGATGTCGATGACGAGCGGCGTGCGCGGGCCGAAGCCGAGGAGCACGCCGTCCTCCATGTCGACGACCCGGCGGTTCAGGCCGGCCGGGGTCTGGGCGATGCCCGGGATCCGCAGGAGGCCGTCGATGCCGCCGACCGACTCCAGGCCCTTGGTCATCATCAGGATGACGTCGGGCTGCGCCTGGGCCAGCGCCTCGGTGGTGATCGGGGTGAACGGCTTGTCCAGGCCCGCCGCCGTGCCCGCGTCCACCGCGCCGGCCGCCGCGAGCAGGGAGTCGGCGCCGGAGCCCTTGCCGCCGATGAGGTAGACGGCCGCGCTGCCGCGCATGTACAGGAACGCGACCTTGGGCCGGCTGCCCTCCGGCACGGCCGCGCGGGCCGCCGCCAGGTCGTCGCTCATCCGCCGGTCGAGCGCCCGGCCCGCCTCCGGCACGCCGAGGGCCTCGGCGATCCGGGTGGTGCGGGTGGTGACGTCGGAGAGCTTCGTCGCCGGGTCGAGGACGACGACCGGGATCCCGGCGTCCCGGATCTGCCGCACGGCCTCCTTCGGTCCGGTGTCGGTGTCGGCGAGCACGACCGTCGGCCGCAGCGACAGCACGCTCTCCGCGCTCACGTCGTGCGCCTTGGTGACCTGGGGGAGCTTCTTCGCCTCCTTGAAGGTCGCCGTGATGTCCCGGCCGACGACCCGGTCGCCGAGCCCGAGCGTGAACACGATCTCCGCCACGCCCCCGTTGAGGGGGAGGATGCGCGAGACGTCGGAGACGGTGACCCGGCGGCCGTCGGAGGAGTCGACGGTGACCGGCAGCTCCGGTGTCGGCGGCGCGCCGTCGAGCGGGACGACCGTGTTCTTCGCGAGCTGTTCCGCGGCCGCGGTGGCCCGCGCGCCCGCGGACGCCGGTGACGCCTGCGAGGCGCTGCCGCCGGTCCCCGTGGTGCCGCCCGCGCACGCGCCGGTCAGCAGCGCGAGGGCCAGTCCGAGAGCGGCGAGGCGGCCTCGTGCGGGGCGTCTGCCGGACGGCTCTCTCCGGGATGCGCGCATGATCTTCCCTTCCCTCATCTGGCACACAGTCAGCGGATAGTTTAGGTTAGCCTTCCCTTAGTATCTGGTGGTGGGGGTGTGCCATGACATCGGCAAGTGGCCTGCGCGGCCACGGAGTTGGCTGTTTCCTCGCGGTCGCCTCGGCGTCCGCCCTGCTGCTCACGGCCTCACCGGCCCGGGCCGCGGGCGCGTCGGCGACGGGGCCGGAGGGGCAGAAACTCACCGTGTCCCGCTCGTCCGGACTCGACCCGGCGGGCGAGACGGTCACCGTGACCGGCTCCGGTTACAACACCGAGAAGGGCATCTACGTCGCCTTCTGTGTCGACAACGGCGCCGGGAGGACACCCACGCCCTGCGTCGGCGGGGTCGACATGTCCGGCGAGTCCGGCGCCTCCGTCTGGATCTCCTCCGACCCGCCCTCCTACGGCGAGGGCCTGGCGAAGCCCTACGGCGGCAGCGCGCACAAGGGCACCTTCAGCGTGCGGATCAAGGTGCGCGCCGAGGACGCCAACACCGACTGCACCGCCGCCGGGGTCACCTGCGCCGTCATCACGCGCAACGACCACACCCGGGGCGGGGACCAGAGCCAGACGGTCCGCATCCCCGTGACGTTCGCCGCCGCGGGCGGCGCGCAGAGCGGCTCGGGGTCCGGCTCCGGGTCCGGGTCCGGGTCCGGTGCGGGCTCCGGCTCCTCGGCGGCGACGCCGGGCGCGGGCGCGACGTCCGCGGCGGGCGCGACCGGCGGGTCCGGTGACGGCGGCACGGCCAAGGCCTCCGGCGGCTCCATGGCCAGTACCGGATCCGGCCTCGCGGTGCCCCTCGGGCTCACCGCGGCCGCGCTGGTCGCGGCCGGCGCCGGGAGCCGGCTCTGGGCCCGCCGGCGGCGCACCGCCCACTCCCGCACGAACTGACGCGATCTCATGTCCCGTAGGGGGAAACGAAGATGGTGAAGAGACCCGGTGCCGTCGTTCTGGCGGCCGGCGCCCTGTTCGCGCTGGGCTGTCCGGGGGCGGCGGTGGCTCAGGGCCGGGCCGCGGGGGAGTCCCGTGAGGTGTCCGGCGGGTATGCGAACTGGTCGGCGTCCGAAGGGGACCTGGCCGGGCGGGGCGTCTCGCTGGAGGTCACCGCGCCCGCCTCCGGGACGGCCGGGCAGGCCCGGTTCCCGGCCGTGGACGGCACCGTCGCGGCCGAAGGCGGCTCTGCCGACGTGGAACTGGGCGGCGCGGCGCGTCTCGGCGGACCCGCGGACCGCCCGCTCGTCCTCGCCGGACTGCGCCTGGAACTGGCCGGCGGCGAGGGCGCGCTGTACGCCCGTGCGGTCGTCGACGGGCGGGCGCGGGAGCTGGAACTGGCCGAGGTGGCCGCCTCCGGCGCCGGGCCCGCCGTACGGGCGGCCGGCGTGACCTGGACCGGCCTGCGGGCCGCGCTCACCGAGGAGGGGGCCGCGCTGCTGTCCGCCTGGAGCGGGAGCCCGTTCGCGGCGGGGGACGCGCTCGGCGCGTTCGACGTGACGGTCGGCACCGCCTCCGGCACCACGTCCGGCACCACGTCCGGCACCACGTCCGGCACCACGTCCGGCACCACGTCCGGCACCGCCTCCGGTACGGCGGCCGGCACCGCCTCCGGCGCGACGGCCGGCGGGTCCGCGCAGGCGGCCCCGGGCTCGGGGGCACCGCGGCCCGCCGGGCAGGAGAAACCCGCTGGGCCCGCCGCCGCCGTGGCGCGCGCCGCGCTCGCCGCGGGCGGCGAACAGACCGTCACGGGCACGGGGTTCGCGCCCGGCGCGGTGGTCCTCGTCACGATCGACGGCGACACGCGCTACCAGGCGGTCGCCGACGCCGAGGGCGGGATCAGCCGGACCTTCCCCGTGTACGCCGGCGCCTTCCCGGGCGAGCACACGGTGGAGCTGACGGCCGTGAGCGGTGAGCGGGCCGTCGTGAGCGCCCGGTTCGAGGTCCAAGCGCCGCGCTGACGGCCGTGTCGACCCTTTGTGCAGGCAAACAGGAGCGGACCGCCGGTCCGCTCCTCGGCATGCCTGGATATTGCGTTCCCGCAGGTCGAGCGGTGTTTTTTGCGATCCGTTGACAACTGCCGCCAGATCGTATTTAGGTTTGCCTTACCTAAGTTCCATTCCCGATGGAGAGGTTCCCGCCATGAGAGTCCCCACCGCCCGTACCGCCGCCCGTGCCGGCCTCGCCGTGGCCGCCTCCGCCGCGCTCACCCTGGGTCTGGCGACCTCCGCCTCCGCCGCCACCTCGACCCGCACGATCGTCGACGGCGGCACCACCTACAACCTGTCGGTGACCGCCCCGGGCACGGCCTCCGCGGCCGGCCAGGTCATCAACGTCACCGGCTCCGGCTTCAACCCGAGCCAGGGCATCTACGTCGGCCTGTGCGTGGTCGACGGAGCGCCCGGCGTGAACAAGCCGACCCCGTGCCTCGGCGGCCAGGACGAGAACGGCTCGACCGGCGCCTCGCACTGGGTCAACAACGTCTTCGGCGGGCTGTTCGCCAACAGCTCCAAGTTCGGCACCGGCGGCACCTTCGACGTGAACATCTACGTCAAGGCCACCCTCGACGACGGCAGCGTCTGCGGCCAGGACGTCGAGTGCGCCGTCGTCACCCGCGCGGACCACTTCGACAGCGGCGACCGCAAGTACGACGTCCACGTCCCGATCACCTTCCAGTGAGCGCCGGTTGACCGACCGTCAGGCCGGGCCCCGCACGCCGGGGCCCGGCCCACGGCGTCCGGCGGCACTCGACCAGTGAGGAACACTCCCATGCAGCACAGACGCCCGGCGGCGCTCCTCGGCGCCGCCGCGCTCGTGGCCGCCGCGGCGACCGCCGTCACCACCGGCACGGCCGCCCGGGCCTCCGACACCCCGAGGACCGCCCTCGGCGCGAACGGCCAGAGGCTCACCGTGTCCGCGTCCGCGAACCTCGACCCCGACGGCGAGCAGCTCCGCGTCACCGGCTCCGGCTACGACGACACCAAGGGCATCTACGTCGCCGTCTGCAAGGACAACGGCGACGGCCGCGTCCCCACCCCCTGCCTCGGCGGCGCCGACCAGAGCGGGACCAGCGGCTCCTCGGCGTGGATCATCCCCGCGGACGCCTCCGACGAGGGTGCGGGCACGGTCGCCGTCCGCTGGGGCGCGGGCGGCACCTTCGACGTCGAGCTGGACGTCAAGGCGAAGGACGGCGGCCTCGACTGCCTCCAGGTCGCCTGCTCGGTCGTCACCCGCGTCGACCACAACGCTGCCGGCGACCGCTCCCAGGACGTCCGCGTCCCCCTCGCCTTCCAGGGCCAGGAACCCGGCGACGGCGGCGGCGACGGCGTGGACGTCCCGCCGGGCACCGTCAGCTATGTGGAGGCGGGCGGGAAGGAGTTCGCCACCACGAACGCCGGCCGCCCGCTGGACCTCCTGCTGCACCCCGACTCGGGGAAGCTGTACGTCGGCGCGGACAACATCCCCGACACCTCCGACGTGGCCGAGCAGGGCCTGTACGTCCTGGACGCCGCGAACGGCACGGCCCTCGGCCACATCGCCCAGGCCCCCGGCGCGAACGGCGCGATGGCGGCCCGCGTGGTCCGCCGGATCGTCGCCCCGCTTCCGGGCGACGGCGTGGTCTTCCACTACCCGCTGCGCGGCATCGGCACCGCCAGGCCCGGCGACGCGACGGCGCAGGGCATCTGGGCCAACGGCGCGTCGTACACCGGCGTCGGCCAGGACGCCGACACCTCCACCGTCCTGATCGCGGCGGGCCCCGAGCTGCGCCGCGTCGACCTCGCCACCGGCACCGTCGAGGACACGGTCACCCTGGAGGGCGGCGGCGAACTCGGCGTGGACGCCGCCCACGGCGCCGCGTGGTCCGTCGGCACCGACGGGGGCGAGCCGGTGCTGCGCCGCGTCGACACCACCACCTTCGAGGTCACCGCCACGGCCGAGCTCACCGTCGACGTCCTCACCTTCGTCGAGCCGGACCCGGCGACCGGCAACGTCTGGGTGGGCAACGGGACCTCCGTGCTCGTCTTCGACCGGAACGCCGAGCCGCTGGCCACCCTGACGGGCGAGGACCGCGCCATGGCGGCGGCCTTCGACCGGACCACCGGGCGGGCCTTCGTGCTGCGCGAGGACGTCTCCGACGGCACCACCGACGACACCGGATCGCTCGAGATCCTCGACAGCGCGACCTTCCGGCCGGCCGCCGACGCGGTCCCGCTGCCGGGCAGTGTCAGGGTGGGCACCTACGCCGGCGTCGCCGTCACCCCCGGCGCCACGTCCGTCTACCTCACCCGGGCGGCCGAGAGCAAGGTCCTCAGGTACGACCTGCGGATGTCCCCCGAGGTCACCCAGGCCCCCACCGACCGGACCGCCGCCCCCGGCGACGAGGTCACGTTCGTCGCGGCGGCCGAGGGCACCCCCGCGCCGACCGTGAGCTGGCAGGTCAGCCCGGACGGCGGCCAGACCTGGTCCACGATCGAGGGCGCGACGAAGAACGCGTACTCCTTCACCGCGAAGGCGGCGCACGACGGTTACGCCTACCGCGCCGAGTTCGAGAACACCGCGGGCACCACCCGCACCGCGCCGATCACCCTGACCGTCACGGACACCGGCGGCACCGGCGGCGGCACCGGCGGCGACGGCGAGGCCACCGAGCCGTCCGGCACCAGGACCGTCACCGGAGCCGACGGCCAGAAGCTCACGGTCACCCCGGTGAACGGCCTCGCCACCGAGGACCAGGTCCTCAAGGTCACCGGCTCCGGCTACGACATGGAGAAGGGCATCTACGTCGCCCTCTGCGTCGACAACGGCGACGGCGAACTGCCCACGCCCTGCATCGGCGGCGTCGACATGACCGGCGGCTCGCACAGCTCGGCGTGGATCTCCTCCGACCCGCCGGACTACGGCGAGGACCTGGCGACCCCGTACGGCACCGGCGGCACCTTCTCGGTCGAGCTGACCGTCGACGCCGCGGACGAGTACACGGACTGCTTCGAGGCGAAGTGCGTCCTGGCCACCCGGGCCGACCACACCCTCTCCGGCGACCGCTCCCAGGACGTGAAGGTCCCGGTCGCCTTCGTCGGCCAGGACCCGGTGGACACGGACGACGACACGAGCACCGGCGGCACGTCGGCCGGTACGTCCGCCGGCACCTCCGGCGGCTCGTCCGGCGCAACCGGGTCGACGTCCGGCGGCACGGCCGCCTCCGGCGGCACCGGCACGACGGGCGGCACGGCCGCGACGGCCGCCACCGGCGGCAGCCTCGCCTCGACCGGCGCCACGATCGGTACGGCGGCCGCCGCGGCGGCCCTGCTCACGACGGCGGGCTGGTACCTCCGCCGCCGCGCCCGGGCACCCCACGGGAGCGACTGACCCCGACCGCCGCTGCCCGGCCGGCCGGGTGCGCGGGCGTTCCGCCCGTGCGGCCGGTGCGGCCGGTGCCGGGCCGCCCCCGGCCCGCTCTCCCTGCCGTCGGCCGGGAACGCCGCTCAGGTTCCGGTGCCGGGCCGCTCTCGGCCCGCTCTCCCTGCCGTCGGCCGGGAACGCCGCTCAGGTTCCGGGCCCCGGCCCGCCCCCGGCCCGGCGTGGGCCGGCCGTGTCGTAGGCGTCGCGGGCGGGCTGGGCCGGGGCGGGTACCGGGATGTCGACGATCTGCTGCTCGGGGGCGCCGATCTGGGGGACCGGGCCCTGGGGGGTGCCGGTGGACGCGGCGACCACGGCGGCCGGGGTGCCGCCCCGGCGGCGGACCGTGCCCGGCAGGAGGGGGCGGCCGCCGGTGTGCAGGGCGACGGCGGTCAGCGGTACGGCCACGACCAGCAGTCCCGCGCCCAGCACGAGCCCCATCACCGGGAATCCGGCGCGGGCCGACAGCAGGCTGCCGGTGAGCGGGCCCGCCGCCGTTCCCAGGGAGGCGGCCGAGCCGGCCAGCACCGCCCAGCGCCCCCGCGGGTCGAGTGAGGCGGCCAGGCCGATGAGGTACGACAGGACAACGGGGTAGAGCGCGTTCCAGGCGATCTCGCCGGCGGCGAAGGTCGCCAGCCCCGTCGCCGACGCGCTCACCGCGACGCACCCGGCGATCAGCACGGTCCCGCCGCCGATGGGCACCGCCCGCCCCAGCCGGGGCCCCAGCGCGCCCGCGCCGAGGACGCCCAGCAGCCCGGCCCCGAGCGCCACGGCGAACACGGCGCCCACGGTGGCCTCGCCGAGGTGGGCCTGGGTCAGGCCGATCCGCCCGCTGACGCCCCACAGGGAGTTCTGCACGAGGGACCAGCAGGGCATGGCCGCGACCAGGACCAGCCCGGAGCGCGGGTGGGGCAGACGGCGGGCGTCGGCGGTGCCGGGCCGGGCGGGGGCGGTGGCCGTGGCCCGCGGGAGCCGTCCGGTCAGCGGCCACACCGCGAGCGCGGTGAGCGCGATCGCGGCCAGCGGCTGCCCGTGGCCCCCGCCGAGGTGCGGGACCGTCAGATAGACGGCGCCCGCGAGCGCGGAGACGGCCAGCAGGCCGAGCGAGGAGGCGCGGTGCGGGTCGGGCTGGGCGGCGATCCGGGTGGCGGCGACCGTGGTGGCCGTACCGGAGCCGAAGCCGCCGAGGACGGCGCCCGCGACGACGGCCGGGACGCTCCCGGCGAGCGCGGCCCCGCCGTATCCGAGGACGGCGAGCGCCAGTCCGGCCCGGGCCAGGGTCCGCGCCCCGATCCGTTCGACGCGGGAGGCCAGGGCGAAGCCGGCGGAGGCCGAACCGAGCAGCAGCGCGCTGCCGACGGCACCGGCCTGCGTGGCGGACAGCGGCAGCCCGGCGTCCAGCCGGCCCACGACCGTGGGCAGCAGATAGGGAGCGAGGTACCCGGCCGTGAACAGGGCGACGAGGGGCCAGGGAGTGGTGCGGGGGGAGAACACGGGCGTTCCAGGGCGTGCGAAAGGAGCGACTCGAGAGAAGAAGCTCGAGAAAAGACGAGAAAAGACGAGAAAAGAAAAGGGGGAGGGCGCCGACCGTCGACGGACAGGAACGCGCGGGAAATTTGTATCAAGCACGCAGTGCGAGCAGAAGCGCGGGTCCTATGATCTGGATCACTTGTCGGTTTGTGGTGCGGCAGGGCGGGTAGACGCGGCGGCTAACGCCAGTTGACGGCCCCGCCCGCCCCCGGCGCCGCGGCCTCGATCCGCGCCCGGATCTCCCGCATCACCGCGACGATCCGCTCCTCGTGCTCCGGCGTCAGCCGGGCCACCGGCACCGAGCAGCTGACCGCGTCCTGGGCGGGCACCTCGTAGCGCAGCGCGAACCCGAAGCCGACGATGCCGGGGACGCCCTCCTCGCGGTCCACCGCGTAGCCGCGCGCCCGGATCTGTGCGAGGTCGGCCGCCAGTGAGGCGCGGCTGGTGTGCGAGTGCGGGGTCAGCGCCTCGTACGGGCCGTCGGGCAGCTCCCCGTCGGGGCGTTCGGCCAGCAGCGCCTTGCCGAGGGCGCCCACGTGGGCGGGCAGCCGCCGGCCGACGCGGCTGATGGTGCGCAGGTATGCGTGCGACTCGCGCGTCGCCAGGTACGCCACGTCCCGCCCGTCCAGCCGCCCCAGGTGGAGCGTCTCGCCCAGTGCCTCGGACGCCTCGTCGAGGTACGGTCGTACCAGCCGGACCCGAGTGTCGGAGTCGAGGTAGCTGGTGCCGGTCAGCAGGGCGTGGATGCCGATGCCGTAGAGCGAGCCGGTGGCGTCCGTCCGTACCCAGCCCCGGCCGATCAGGGTCTGCAGCACGGCGTACATCGAGCTGCGCGGCACGCCCAGCTCGTCCGCCAGTTCCTGGAGCCGTGCCGGGCGGTCGCCCCGCGCCGCGAGCAGTTCCAGCAGCTCGACCGTGCGCGCGGCCGACTTCACCTCGCGGACGCCGCCCCCGCCTACCGTCTCCGACATGCGCCGATCGTAATCCGATCACTTCGGCCCATTGACGGGTGCGGTGCGCCTACCTAACCTCCATCTCCATACGTGGATGACGTCTACATAGGGAGATGAGTGATCGGCCGCCGACCTCGCCGACCCGAAGAACCCGCTCGCCACCGGACTCGCCCTCGGAGGAGCCGACCTGTGAACCTCACCGTCACCGACGTCCGCCTCACGCCGATCCTCGTCGCCGACCCGCCGCTGCTCAACACCCAGGGCGTGCACCAGCCGTACACCCCCCGACTGATCGTGGAGGTGGAGACGGCCGACGGCGTCACCGGCGTCGGCGAGACGTACGGCGACAGCAAGTACCTGGAGCTGGCCCGGCCGTTCGCCGAGAGGCTGAAGGGGCGCGAGGTCAGCGACCTCAACGGCCTGTTCACCGTCGCCGACGAGCTGGCCGTCGACCGGTCCCGGGTCCTCGGCCAGGTGGACGTGGGCGGCCTGCGCGGCGTCCAGACCGCCGACAAGCTGCGGCTCTCCGTCGTCTCCGGCTTCGAGGTCGCCTGCCTCGACGCCCTCGGCAAGGCCCTCGGCCTGCCCGTGCACGCGCTGCTCGGCGGCAAGGTGCGCGACGCCGTCGAGTACAGCGCGTACCTCTTCTACAAATGGGCCGACCACCCCGAGGGCGTGCCCTGCGAGAAGGACGACTGGGGTCCCGCACTCGACCCGGCCGGCGTCGTCGAGCAGGCCCGCAGGTTCACCGAGCGCTACGGGTTCACCTCCTTCAAGCTCAAGGGCGGCGTCTTCCCGCCCGAGGAGGAGATCGCCGCCGTCCGCGCCCTCGCCGAGGCCTTCCCCGGACACCCGCTGCGCCTCGACCCCAACGGCGCCTGGTCCGTGGAGACCTCCCTGAAGGTGGCGCGGGAGCTGGGCGACGTCCTGGAGTACCTGGAGGACCCCGCGCTCGGCATCCCCGCCATGGCCGAGGTCGCCGCGGAGACCGGCGTGCCGCTCGCCACCAACATGTGCGTGACGACCTTCGCCGAGATCCAGGAGGCGTTCACCAGGGGCGCCGTGCAGGTCGTCCTCTCCGACCACCACTACTGGGGCGGACTGCGCAACACCCAGCAGCTCGCCGCGGTCTGCCGCACCTTCGGCGTCGGCGTCTCCATGCACTCCAACACCCACCTGGGGATCAGCCTGGCCGCGATGACCCACGTCGCCGCCACCGTCCCCGACCTCCACCACGCCTGCGACTCCCACTACCCCTGGCAGTCGGAGGACGTCCTGACCGAGCGCCTCACCTTCACCGGCGGCAAGGTCGCCGTCACGGACACGCCCGGTCTCGGCGTCGAGCTGGACCGCGAGAAGCTGCGGGTCCTGCACCGGCGCTGGCTCGACGACGACGGCTCGCTGCGCGAGCGCGACGACACGGCCGCGATGCGCGTCGCCGACCCCGCCTGGGTCACCCCCACCGTCCCCCGCTGGTGATCGTCCGCCTCCGCCGCACCACCCTGCCCACGATCGGAGCCGCTCGTGCCAGCGGTACGCCCAGCACCACCCGCCCCCGTGGAACACCCGCCGGCCGTGCGGTCGGCGATCCGCAAGATCTTCCGCCGCGTGGTCCCGCTGTTCTTCGTGATGTTCGTCGCGAACTACATGGACCGCGTGAACCTGGGCTTCGCCCAGGACGAGCTGCGGGCCGACGTGGGACTGTCGGCCGCCGCGTTCGGCCTCGGCGCGGGCATCTTCTTCATCGCGTACGCCCTCTTCGAAGTCCCCTCCAACATGCTGATGGAGCGCTTCGGCGCCAAGGTCTGGCTCACCCGGATCATGATCAGCTGGGGTGTCGTCGCCACCGCGATGGCCTTCGTCGACAGCGCGGGCATGTTCTACGCCCTGCGGTTCCTGCTGGGCGTCGCCGAGGCCGGCTTCTTCCCCGCCGTCATCTACTACCTCAGCCGCTGGCTCCCCGACTCCCACCGGGGCCGCGCCACCTCGATCTTCCTGATGGGCTCGGGCACGGCGACCGTCATCGTCGGACCGGTCTCCGGCGCGCTGATGGAGATGCACGGCGTCTGGGGCCACTCCGGCTGGCAGTGGATGTTCTTCACCGAGGGCGTCTTCTCCGTCGTCCTCGGCTTCGTCGTCCACCGCTTCCTCGACTCCGGCATCGAGACGGCCGACTGGCTCACCCAGGAGGAGAAGCACGGCCTGGCCGAGGTCATCGACGCCGAGCAGGAGGCGCGCGGCACCGCCCGGGTCCGCGTCTCCCGCTGGAAGCTGCCGGCCGACCCCCAGATGCTGCTCTTCCTGTGGATCTACTTCGCCATCAACGTCGCCCTCTACGCGGTCACCTTCTGGCTGCCGTCGATCGTGGACGACATCGGCGGACTCAGCTCCTTCCAGGTCGGCCTGCTGACGGCGGTGCCCTGGCTGTGCGCGATCGCCTCGGTCCACATCAGCGGCCGGGTCTCCGACCGCATCGGCAAGCGGCGCCCGATCCTGATCACGCTCCTCGTCCTGGGCGGCTGCGGCACCCTCCTCGCCGTGTTCGTGTCGCCGTGGGCCGGCCTCGGCGCCCTCTGCCTGGCCGCCGCGGGCTTCAAACCGGCGTCCCCGATCTTCTGGACCATCCCCCAGAGCTATCTGGACGCCCGCGCCGCCGCACCGGGCATCGCCCTGATCAACTCCATCGGCAACCTGGGCGGATTCGTCGCCCCGACCGCCTTCGGCGTCATCGAGGACACGACCGGCTCCACCCGGGCCGGCCTGGTCGGCCTCACGGTCGTCGGTTTCCTCGCCGCGCTCAGCGTCCTGCTGGTGCGGGGCGGCGGCCGCAACGACCGGGTCCGCACCCGCACGGCGAAGGCCCCGAAGACCCCGGTCCCGGCCACGGATCCGGTGCCGGGCGCCACCCCGGGCGCCGTTCGCACCCCGCTCCCGGGCCCCGCGGCCGGCTGACCCGGCCCGCGCCGCGACGCCACCCCTGCCGGCCCCCCCACCCCTGCCGGCCCCCCACCCCTGCCGGCCCCCCACCCCTGCCGGCCCCCCACCCCTCCCGGTCCCCCTCCCCGACGCCACAGCTCCCCGCCACCACTCCCCGACGCCGCCACCCCTCCCGACACGCTTCCCGACACGCTTCCGGAAGCGTTCCCCCACGCGCTCCCCGTCCGTGTGACGCACGGCGTGTCGCCACCGGCGTGGTGCACACTGGCCAGATCCGCACCACGCCAGGGAGCGCACCGTGACCGCGTCCACCACGTCCACCGGAGAGGGACACCACCACCCCAACCGCCAGGCCGCCCGGGTCGACCCCCTGGCCGCCCAGCGCGCCCCCGACGACCCGCCCCGGGACGTCTACCTGACCGGCACCGTCTTCCTCGACATCGTCTTCACCGGGCTCGACTCCGCCCCGGTGCGCGGGACCGAGTCCTGGGCCCGCGGGATGGGGTCGAGCCCCGGCGGCGTCGCCAACATGGCCACCGCCCTGGCCCGCCTGGGCCTGCGCACCTCCCTCGCCGCCGCGTTCGGCGACGACCACTACGGCGAGTACTGCTGGGACGCCCTCGAACAGGGCGAGGGCATCGACCTGACGGCCTCGCGCACCGTCCCCGGCTGGCACTCCCCGGTCACCGTCTCCATGGCCTACGAGGGGGAACGCACGATGGTCTCCCACGGCCACGAGCCGCCCCCCGAGGAACCCGCCCCCGCGCACCCTCCGTTCGCCCGGGCCGCCGTGGCCTCCCTCACCCCCGGCGAGCGCGCCCCCTGGATCGCCCAGGCCGCGAGCCGCGGCACCCGGGTATTCGCCGACGTCGGCTGGGACGACACCGGCGCCTGGGACCTCGCTGGCCTGGCCGACCTGAAGCACTGCGAGGCCTTCCTGCCGAACGCCGAGGAGGCCATGCGCTACACCGGTGCGGCCTGCCCGCGCGCCGCGGCCCACGCCCTCACCGAGCACGTACCGCTCGCGGTCGTCACCCTCGGCGCGGACGGCGCCTACGCGGTGGACCGCCGGACGGGCGAGACCGCCGAGGTCCCGGCGATCGCCGTGGAGGCCCTGGACCCCACCGGCGCGGGGGACGTCTTCGTGGCCGGCTTCGTCACCGGCACCCTCGCGGGATGGCCGCTCGCCGACCGCCTCGCCTTCGCCGGACTCACCGCCGCGCTTTCCGTCCAGGAGTTCGGCGGCTCCCTCTCGGCCCCCGGCTGGTCCGAGATCGCCGCCTGGTGGCGCAGGGTGCAGTCGGTCGAGGGCCAGGACCCCGGCGCGCTGCGCCGGTACGCCTTCCTGGAGGCCCTGCTCCCGCATGAGGAGGCGGCACCCTGGCCGCTGCGCCGGGCGGTCCCGACGATCGGCTTCCGCCGCTCGGCATAGAAGCCGTCCGTACACCGTCCGCGCGGAAGCCGTCCGCACAGAGGCTGTCCGCGCGGAAGCCGTCCGCACAGAGGCTGTCCGCGCGGAAGCCGTCCGCACAGAGGCTGTCCGTATGAAAAGCCCTACGGTGTTGTCAGCCCCCTGGCGTACCCTTGAACTCGCCAGGCCGCCCTCGTGGCGGGCGAGACGCATCCGGGAGGGACGTAGAGGCCTTCGGGCCGGCCTATGACTCAGACACCCACAGCTCACACGCCCGCGCAGGGCAAGGCGAGAGCACAGTTCACCGTTCCCGCCCAGCACCCCATGGTGACCGTGCTGGGATCCGGCGACTCCCTCCTGCGCGTGATCGAGACGGCTTTCCCGGCGGCCGACATCCACGTCCGGGGCAATGAGGTCAGCGCGGTCGGCGACCCGCGGGAAGTCGCCATGATCCAGCGCCTGTTCGACGAGATGATGCTGGTGCTCCGCACCGGGCAGCCGATGACGGAGGACGCAGTGGAACGCTCGATCGCCATGCTGCGGGCGAGCGAGAACGGGACGAGCGACGGCCAAGAGACCCCGGCCGAGGTACTGACGCAGAACATCCTGTCCTCGCGTGGCCGCACCATCCGCCCCAAGACCCTGAACCAGAAGCGGTACGTCGACGCGATCGACAAGCACACGATCGTCTTCGGCATCGGGCCCGCGGGCACGGGCAAGACCTACCTGGCCATGGCCAAGGCGGTCCAGGCCCTCCAGTCCAAGCAGGTCAACCGCATCATCCTGACCCGTCCGGCGGTCGAGGCGGGGGAGCGGCTGGGCTTCCTGCCCGGCACCCTCTACGAGAAGATCGACCCCTACCTGCGCCCGCTGTACGACGCGCTGCACGACATGCTGGACCCGGACTCGATCCCGCGCCTGATGGCGGCGGGGACCATCGAGGTCGCGCCGCTGGCCTACATGCGCGGCCGCGCGCAGCCTGTCTTCACGAACGTCCTGACTCCGGACGGCTGGCGCCCCATCGGCGACCTCCAGGTCGGTGACTGGGTCATCGGCTCGAACGGCGAGCCCACCCCGGTGCTCGGTGTCTATCCGCAAGGTGAGAAGGACGTCTACCGCGTCACCGCCCAGGACGGCTCGTGGACACTCTGCTGCGGTGAGCACCTGTGGACGGTCAGGACCCGCGACGACAAGCGCCGTGACAAGCCGTGGCGGGTCCTGGAGACCCAGGAGATGATCGGCAACCTGCGTGCGGCACACGCACGCCGGTACGAACTCCCGCTGCTCACCGCACCGGTCTGTCTCCCGCAGCGAGAGGTCCCGATGGATCCCTACGCTCTGGGGCTGCTGCTGGGCGACGGATGCCTCACCGGTTCCACCACGCCGTCCTTCGCCACGGAGGACCCGGAACTGGCCGAGGCGCTGGAAGCTGTGCTGCCGGGTGTCGCGGTGCGGCACAAGAGCGGGCCGGACTACGTTCTCCACCGGATCAAACGCTCAGGCGACGTGGTCGCCTTGGAGAACCCGGTCACGCGTGTTCTGCGCGAGCTGGATCTGCTGCGCACGCGCTCGCACACGAAGTTCGTCCCGGACGACTATCTCCGCAATTCGGCCGAGGTACGACTGGCCGTCCTCCAGGGACTGCTGGACTCAGACGGTGGTCCCGTCACTCAGAAGGACCGCACCTGCCGGATCCAGTACACGACGACGTCGATTCCGCTCCGCGACGACGTGATCTCGCTGGTGCAGTCACTGGGCGGAGTCGCGTACACCCGTCGCAGGGCTGCGGAAGGCCGTGTGCCGGGTCTCGCCAAGGGCCGGGAGGCGGCGTACCGGTATGACGCCCACGTCATCGACATCCGCCTTCCCGAGGGCATCGAGCCCTTCCGGCTGGCCCGCAAGCGTGACAAGTACCATGCCGCCGGAGGCGGCGGACGCCCCACGCGCTTCATCGACAGCATCGAGCCGGCGGGCAGGGAAGAGACCGTCTGTATCCAGGTGGCGGCCGAGGACTCCCTCTATGTCACCCAGGACCACCTGTTGACGCACAACACGCTCAACGACGCCTTCATCATCCTCGACGAGGCCCAGAACACCTCCCCCGAGCAGATGAAGATGTTCCTCACCCGCCTCGGCTTCGACTCCAAGATCGTGATCACGGGTGACGTGACCCAGGTCGACCTGCCCAACGGCACCAAGTCCGGTCTGCGTCAGGTCCAGGACATCCTGGAGGGCCTGGAGGACGTGCATTTCTCGCGCCTGTCGTCCCAGGACGTCGTCCGGCACAAGCTGGTGGGCCGTATCGTCGACGCGTACGAGATGTACGACAGCACGCACGGCACCGAGAACGGCACCCACAAGGGCGGCCGGGGCAGGCAGTCCGGGCACAAGGGGAAGTAGACCGAGCACGACCATGTCGATCGACGTCAACAACGAGTCCGGAACCGAGGTCGACGAGCAGGCGATCCTCGACATCGCCCGCTACGCGCTGACACGGATGCGCATCCACCCGCTCTCCGAGCTCTCGGTGATCGTCGTGGACGCCGACGCCATGGAGCAACTGCACATCCAGTGGATGGACCTGCCGGGGCCGACGGACGTCATGTCCTTCCCGATGGACGAGCTGCGTCCGCCGTCGAAGGACGACGACGAGCCCCCGCAGGGCCTGCTGGGCGACATCGTGCTGTGCCCGGAGGTCGCCGCCCGGCAGGGAGCCGAGGCCCCGACCAAGCACTCCATGGACGAGGAGCTCCAGCTGCTCACCGTCCACGGCGTGCTGCACCTGCTGGGCTACGACCACGAGGAGCCCGACGAGAAGGCCGAGATGTTCGGCCTCCAGGCGGCCATCGTGGACGGCTGGCGCGCGGAGAAGGGCCTGACCGGCCCGTCCCCGGCCCCGACCGTGTCATGAGCGTGACCCTCGTGGCCGGGGCGATCGCCCTGGTCGTCGTCGCGTGGCTCGCCGCCTGTGCGGAGGCGGGCCTCGCGCGCGTCTCCAGCTTCCGCGCCGAGGAGGCCGTCCGCGGCGGGCGGCGCGGCAGCGCCAAGCTCGCCCAGGTCGCCGCCGACCCCACCCGCTACCTCAACGTGGCGCTGCTGGTCCGCGTGGTCTGCGAGATGGCGGCCGCCGCGCTCGTCACCTACGCCTGCCTGCGGGAGATCGACGGCACCGCCCCCGCCCTGCTGGCCGCGATCGGCGTGATGGTCCTCGTCTCCTACGTCGCGGTCGGCGTCTCCCCGCGCACCATCGGCCGCCAGCACCCGCTGAACACGGCGACGGCCGCCGCCTACGTCCTGCTGCCGCTCGCGCGGATCATGGGCCCGATCCCGTCCCTGCTCATCCTCATCGGCAACGCGCTCACGCCCGGCAAGGGCTTCCGCCGCGGCCCCTTCGCCTCCGAGGCGGAACTGCGCGCGCTGGTCGACCTCGCCGAGAAGGAGTCGCTGATCGAGGACGACGAGCGGCGCATGGTCCACTCCGTCTTCGAGCTGGGCGACACCCTCGTCCGCGAGGTGATGGTCCCGCGCACCGACCTGATCGTCATCGAGCGCTACAAGACCATCCGCCAGGCCCTCACCCTCGCCCTGCGCTCCGGCTTCTCCCGCATACCCGTCACCGGGGAGAGCGAGGACGACATCGTCGGGATCGTCTACCTGAAGGACCTGGTCCGCAAGACGCACATCAGCCGCCACGCGGAGAGCGAGCTCGTCTCGACGGCGATGCGGCCCGCCGCCTTCGTGCCCGACACCAAGAACGCCGGCGACCTGCTGCGCGAGATGCAGCGGGACCGCAACCACGTCGCCGTCGTCATCGACGAGTACGGCGGCACCGCCGGCATCGTCACCATCGAGGACATCCTCGAGGAGATCGTCGGCGAGATCACCGACGAGTACGACCGCGAACTCCCGCCCGTCGAGAAGCTCGGCGAGGACCGCCACCGGGTCACCGCCCGCCTCGACATCACCGACCTCGGCGAGCTGTACGGCCTGGAGGAGTACGACGACGAGGACGTGGAGACCGTCGGCGGCCTCCTCGCCAAGGCGCTGGGCCGGGTGCCGATCGCCGGGGCGTCGAGCGTCGTCGAACTGCCCGACGGGCGCGAGCTGCGGCTGACGGCGGAGGCCGCGGCCGGCCGCCGGAACAAGATCGTGACGGTGCTGGTGGAGCCGGTGTCCCCGGCGGTGGCCGGCGACGGGGAGAAGCCGGAGTGACCCCGCAGGAGCTGCGCGCCCGCTGCCTGGCCTTCACCGCGGCCGAGGAGGACTTCCCCTTCCGGCCGGAGATCTCGGTCTTCAAGGTGCGGGGCAGGCTGTTCGCCCTGACGAACCTCGACGCGCGGCCCCTGACCGTCAACCTCAAGTGCGACCCCGAGGACGCCGTCCGGCTGCGCGCCGAGCACCCCGGTCTCATCGTCCCCGGCTACCACATGAACAAGCGGCACTGGAACACCGTGACCGCCGACGGCGGCCTCCCGGACCGTCTGGTCCGGGAGCTGATCGAGGACTCGTACGACCTGGTCGTCGCCGGTCTGCCGCGCGCCGAACGCCTCCGCCTCGACCGCCCCTGACCGGGCGGCGGGGCGTGGGGCACCCCGGGGCCGGACGGCGGCCGCGCCGCTTTCGTATGCTCGGGGCATGACCGACACCAACGCGCTCGACCCCGAGGACCGCAAGATCGTCACCCTGGCCCGTTCGGCACGGGCCCGCAACGGCGTGCCCGAGGGGGCCGCCGTACGGGACGAGACGGGCCGTACGTATGTCGCCGGGACCGTCGACCTGCCGTCGCTGAAGCTGAGCGCGGTGCAGACGGCGGTGGCGATGGCGGTGGCGTCGGGGGCGAAGGCGCTGGAGGCGGCGGCGGTCGTGACGGAGGCCGGCACCGCGTCCGAGGCGGACCGGGCCGCCGTCGCGGACCTGGGCGGTCCGGGCACCCCCGTGCTGGTGGCCGGGCCCGACGGCGCCGTCCGGCTGACCGTGTCCGCGGGCTGAGGGCGACCGCGGGCTGAGGCGACCGCGGCCCGGAGCGCGTCAGCCCGCGTGTGCGCCCGGAGGGCGTCGGCTCAGAGCGCGTCGGGCCCGCGCTCGCCCGTGCGCACCCGCACGACCGTCTCGACCGGCAGGGCCCACACCTTCCCGTCGCCGATCTTCCCCGTCTGCGCGGCGCCGACGATCGCGTCGATCACGGCGTCGGCGTCCGCGTCCTCGACGACGACCTCGATGCGGACCTTCGGCACCAGGTCGACCTGGTATTCGGCGCCGCGGTACACCTCGGTGTGGCCGCGCTGGCGGCCGTAGCCGCTGGCCTCGGTGACGGTCAGACCCTGCACGCCCATCTCCTGGAGGGCGGTCTTGACCTCGTCGAGGCGGTACGGCTTGACGATCGCGGTGATGAGCTTCATGCCTGCGTCTGTGCCTTCTGGGCGGAGGAGAGGGAGTGGGCGCCGACCGGGGCACCGTGGCCCAGGACGCCGTGATCGTATGCCGTCTCGGCGTGCACCGTAAGGTCCAGGCCGGTGTGCTCCTGCTCCTCGTCCGCGCGGAACCCGATCGTCTTGTCGAGCAGCTTGCCGATGCCGTACGTCACGAGGAAGGCGTACGCCCCGACGACGGCGACGGCCACCAGCTGCTTGCCGAGCTGGGCGAGCCCGCCGCCGTACAGCAGGCCCTCCGGGCCGCCGGTCATCGACTCCACCGCGAAGACGCCGATGAGGAGGGTGCCGATGATCCCGCCGACCAGGTGGACGCCGACGACGTCCAGGGAGTCGTCGTAGTTGAGCTTGAACTTCCAGCTCACCGCGTACGAGCAGACGGCGCCGGCGGCGAGGCCGACGACCAGGGCGCCCAGCAGGGAGACGGAGCCGCAGGACGGCGTGATCGCGACCAGGCCGGCGACGGCGCCCGAGGCCGCGCCCAGCGTGGTCGGGTGCCCGTCGCGCTTCTGCTCGACGAAGAGCCAGCCGAGCAGTCCGGTGCAGCCCGCCGCGAGGGTGTTGAGGAACGCGGCTGCCGCGAGGCCGTTCGCGCCGAGGGCCGAGCCCGCGTTGAAGCCGAACCAGCCGAACCAGAGCAGGCCCGCGCCCAGCATCACCATGGGGAGGTTGTGCGGGCGCATCGCGTCCTTCTTGAACCCCAGGCGCGGGCCGAGGACCAGGCACAGCGCCAGACCGGAGGCCCCCGAGACGATCTCCACGGGGAGGCCGCCGGCGAAGTCGAGGGCGCCGAGCCGGCTCATGATCCAGCCGCCCGGGCCCCACACCCAGTGGGTCACGGGAACGTATACGAGGAGCGCCCAGACGGGGACGAAGACCAGCCAGGCCGCGAACTTGGCCCGGTCCGCGATCGCGCCGCTGACCAGGGCGGCCGTCAGGATCGCGAAGGTGAGCTGGAAGGTGGCGAAGAGCAGGGTGGGCACGGTCCCCTGGACGCTGTCCGGGCCGAGACCGGCCATTCCGGCGTGTTCCAGGGTGCCGATGAGGCCGCCGCCCGCGTCGTCACCGAAGGCGAGGGAGTAGCCGGCCGCCAGCCACACCACCGTGACCAGCGCGATCGACACGAAGCTCATCATCAGCATGTTGAGGACGCTCTTCGTACGGACCATGCCGCCGTAGAACAGGGCGAGGCCCGGTGTCATCAGCAGGACGAGGGCGGTGGCGGCGAGCAGCCAGGCGGTGTCGCCGGTGTCGATCGGTGCGGCGAGGGTCACGGTCGTCTCCAACGGGGTGGGGGCTCGTCCGAGATTCACGGCCTCGCGTTTCCGGATGTGTACGGGTGTGTTTCGGTGACGTTTCGTTGCGTACGGGTTTCCGTCACCTCACGCGCGGTGACGGGCTCGGGCGGTGGTGCGGCGCGGTCTTGGGGATCAGGGAGAATGGGCGGCATGAGCGTTCGTACCCAGTCATCCGAACAGCCGGCCGAGGCCGCCCACCGGGCCGGTTTCGCCTGTTTCGTGGGCCGCCCCAACGCCGGCAAGTCCACCCTCACGAACGCTCTGGTCGGAAAGAAGGTGGCGATCACCTCCAACCGTCCGCAGACGACCCGGCACACCGTGCGGGGCATCGTGCACCGGCCCGACGCCCAGCTGATCCTGGTGGACACCCCGGGCCTGCACAAGCCGCGCACGCTGCTGGGCGAGCGGCTGAACGACGTCGTCCGCGCCACCTGGGCCGAGGTCGACGTGATCGGCTTCTGCCTGCCCGCCGACCAGAAGCTCGGCCCCGGCGACCGCTTCATCGCCAAGGAGCTGGCCGGGATCAAGCGGACGCCGAAGGTCGCGGTCGTCACCAAGACCGACCTGGTGGACAGCAAGGCGCTGGCCGAGCAGCTGATCGCGATCGACCAGCTCGGCAAGGAGCTGGGCATCGAGTGGGCGGAGATCGTGCCCGTCTCGGCGGTCGGTGACCGGCAGGTCGAGCTGCTGGCGGACCTGCTGATCCCGATGCTGCCGAAGAGCCCGCCGCTCTATCCCGAGGGCGACCTCACCGACGAGCCCGAACAGGTGATGGTGGCCGAGCTGATCCGCGAGGCGGCGCTGGAGGGCGTGCGCGACGAGCTGCCGCACTCCATCGCGGTGGTCGTGGAGGAGATGCTGCCGCGCGAGGACCGTCCGGCGGACAAGCCGCTGCTCGACATCCACGCGAACATCTACATCGAGCGGCCCAGCCAGAAGGGCATCATCATCGGCCCGAAGGGCCGCCGGCTGAAGGACGTGGGCATCAAGTCCCGCAAGCAGATCGAGGCGCTGCTGGGCACGCCCGTCTTCCTGGACCTGCACGTGAAGGTCGCGAAGGACTGGCAGCGGGACCCCAAGCAGTTGCGGAAGCTGGGCTTCTGAGCGGGCTTCTCGCCCACCCGCCCGCCCGTCTCGGTCGGCCGAGTGGTGGCCATGGCTTCGGGGCTGCGCCCCGGGCCCCAGACGGGGCCGGGCCTCGGCCCCGCGGCCTCTGCCCGTCAGCCCGCCCGCGGCCTCTGCCCGTCGCCCCGCCCCGGCCTCTGGCCGCAAGCCGCCCCGGCCTCTGCCTGCCCATCACCCCCCGCGGGAGGGCCGGTCACGCCCCCTCCTTCAGTACTCGGGAGATCAGTCTCCGCTGTTCCTGTGTGAGCCGGGGGTCGGCGGCGTACACCGTCGTGCCGTCCACGGTGATCTGGTAGCTGAAGCCGTCCGGGACCCCGACGGGGGGTACGTTCCGGCCGGCGGCGATCGCTTGGTCCGCCAGGGCGTGCCACTCCTCGGCGTCGGGCCGGCCCGCGGTGTCCACCTCGGCCCGGCGCTCGACGCCCGCGAACCCGCCCGTGCGCCTCACCTGAATACGCATGGGTCCTGTCTAGTACGAAACGGGCGCGCCGCCCACCGGAACACCACCGGTCAGAGGATCCGCACCCCTACCTGTTCCCACGCCTTCTGCACGGCCCGGAGCTCCCCGCTCCCGTCGCCGAAGCGCTGGCGGGCGGCCTTGGCGGTCAGTTTCGCGAAGTCGGTGAACAGGGCCCGCTCCGACAGTTTGCCGCCGGTCAGCACGTCGTACCAGATCTGGCCGGCCTTCTCCCAGGCGAAGCCGCCGAGGGCGGTGGCGGCCAGGTAGAAGGCGTGGTTGGGGATGCCGGAGTTGATGTGGACGCCGCCGTTGTCGCGGCCGGTGCGGACGTAGTCGTCCATGGTGGCGGGCTGCGGGTCCTTGCCGAGGACGTCGTCGTCGTAGGCGGTGCCCGGGGCCTTCATGGAGCGCAGTGCCTGGCCGGTCACGTTCGGGGCGAGGAGTCCGGCGCCGATCAGCCAGTCGGCCTCGCCGGCGGTCTGGCCGAGCGTGTACTGCTTGATGAGCGAGCCGAACACGTCGGACATCGACTCGTTGAGGGCGCCGGGCTGCCCGTAGTAGGTGAGGTTCGCCGTGTACTGGGTGACGCCGTGGGCCAGCTCGTGGCCGATCACGTCGACGGCGTTGGTGAAGTCGACGAAGATCTCGCCGTCGCCGTCGCCGAACACCATCTGCTCGCCGTTCCAGAAGGCGTTGTTGTAGTCCTCGTCGTAGTGGACGGTCGCGTCCAGGGGCAGGCCGTCGCCGTCGATGGAGTGGCGGCCGTAGGCCTTGAGGAAGAGCTCGAAGGTGGCGCCGAGCCCGGAGTAGGCGCGGTTGACCGTGGCGTCGCGGCCGGGGTCCTCGCCCTCGCCGCGGACCTTGGTGCCGGGCAGGTCGGTCCCGTGGCGGGCGTCGTAGATCGTGCGCAGCGGCTGGTCCGACGGTGCCTTCGCGGCCGGGGCGGCGGCCAGCCGGAACTCGGTGGTCACCCGGCGGCGGGAGCGCAGCTCGCTGTCGCGCACCAGGGTGCGCCGGGCGGGACCGGAGAGCGCGGGGTCGTCGTGGTGGGCCAGCCGGTCGAGGACGTGGGGCGGTACGACGGTGCAGAAGACGGGCTCGAGGCCCCCGTGAGTCGTCATGCCGGGCACCCTTGCACTGTGTGATGGAACTGTCACTGGTGGCAACCATGATTGGTGAAAAACGGTGACATGGGACCCCGGGCGGCACCCCCGAGTGGTATGGCGCACGTTTTGCCCTGTTCGTCCCCGCGGTCCCGCATACTGGAACAGGCCCGCGTGCCTGATGCGGCTCGGCTAGAGTGCGGAGCACTATGCGTTTCGGGCTGCTTCTCCTTAGCTGCCGCGGCGAGGGCCTGTAGTCGAGGCCGACCCCCTCCCCGCGGAGCTTGGCGTTGCGTCGTCGGCCGTCCTTCCGGACATCCAGAGGAGCCACCGCACCATGGCGAACCGCCAGCAGCCCAGCACCATGCCGGTCCACAAGTACGGCCGGTACGAGCAGGTAGACCTCCCCGACCGGACCTGGCCCGAGAAGCGGATCACCGCCGCTCCCCGCTGGCTCTCCACCGACCTGCGCGACGGCAACCAGGCCCTGATCGACCCCATGTCGCCCGAGCGCAAGCGCCGGATGTTCGACCAGCTGGTCGCGATGGGCTACAAGGAGATCGAGGTCGGCTTCCCGGCCTCCGGCCAGACCGACTTCGACTTCGTGCGCTCCATCATCGAGGAAGAGGGCGCGATCCCGGACGATGTCACCATCTCCGTGCTGACCCAGGCCCGCGAGGACCTGATCGAGCGGACCGTGGAGTCCCTGAAGGGCGCCCGGCGGGCCACCGTCCACCTGTACAACGCCACCGCGCCGGTCTTCCGCCGGGTCGTCTTCCGCGGCTCCAAGGACGACATCAAGCAGATCGCCGTCGACGGCACGCGGCTGGTCATGGAGTACGCCGAGAAGCTGCTGGGCCCCGAGACCGAGTTCGGCTACCAGTACAGCCCCGAGATCTTCACCGACACCGAGCTGGACTTCGCGCTGGAGGTCTGCGAGGCGGTCATGGACGTCTGGCAGCCCGGCCCGGGCCGCGAGATCATCCTCAACCTGCCCGCCACCGTGGAGCGTTCGACGCCCTCCACGCACGCCGACCGCTTCGAGTGGATGGGCCGCAACCTCTCCCGCCGCGAGCACGTCTGCCTGTCGGTCCACCCCCACAACGACCGCGGCACCGCCGTCGCCGCCGCCGAGCTGGCGCTGATGGCCGGCGCCGACCGCGTCGAGGGCTGCCTGTTCGGGCAGGGCGAGCGCACCGGCAACGTCGACCTGGTCACCCTCGGCATGAACCTGTTCTCCCAGGGCGTCGACCCACAGATCGACTTCTCCGACATCGACGAGATCCGTCGTACGTGGGAGTACTGCAACCAGATGGAGGTCCACCCGCGCCACCCGTACGTGGGCGACCTGGTCTACACGTCCTTCTCCGGCTCCCACCAGGACGCCATCAAGAAGGGCTTCGACGCCTTGGAGGCCGACGCGGCCGCCAAGGGTGTGACGGTGGACGACATCGAGTGGGCCGTTCCCTACCTGCCGATCGACCCCAAGGACGTCGGCCGCTCCTACGAGGCCGTCATCCGAGTCAACTCGCAGTCCGGCAAGGGCGGTATCGCGTACGTCCTGAAGAACGACCACAAGCTGGACCTGCCGCGCCGGATGCAGATCGAGTTCTCCCGGCTCATCCAGGCGAAGACGGACGCCGAGGGCGGCGAGGTCACGCCGAAGGACATCTGGGCGGCCTTCCAGGACGAGTACCTGCCCAACCCCGAGAACCCGTGGGGCCGCATCCAGGTCAGGACCGGCCAGTCGACCACCGGCACGGACGGCGTGGACAGCCTCACCGTCGAGGCCACCGTCGACGGCGCTGACACCGTCCTGACCGGCTCGGGCAACGGTCCGATCTCGGCCTTCTTCAACGCCCTGGAGTCCGTCGGCGTCGACGTACGCCTGCTGGACTACCAGGAGCACACGCTGAGCGAGGGCGCCTCCGCGCTGGCCGCCTCCTACATCGAGTGCGCGATCGGCGACAAGGTCCTGTGGGGCATCGGCATCGACGCGAACACGACGCGTGCGTCGCTGAAGGCGGTCGTCTCGGCCGTCAACCGCGCGAGCCGCTGATCACCCTGACGGGGAGTTTGGGGCCCCGGCCGCCGGTGACGGCGGCCGGGGCCCGTCGTATATCGGCCATCCCTTCGTGGAGGTCACGGAAAGGTCTCGTCCTGGGTGCTGACTCCGCCCGCGTGATGTGGCTAACATCACGCAGACGCACGGCGATGTTGCCGTGCGGTGACGGAGGTGCGACGTGCTGCCAGGACGGGGACGAGACGGCCGGGCCGGCGGGATGGCCCGCATCCTGGGCACCCGCACCGCGTGGACGCCCGTCGGGGACGGCGAGTTCTTCTGCCCCGGCTGCGGCGGCGACCGCAACTACCAGCGGCTGACCGGCCGGCGCCGCCTCACCCTGCTGGGCCTGCCCGTGCTGCCGCGCGGCGCCAGCGGCCCGATCGTCGAATGCGTCTCCTGCCTGCGCCACTTCGGCACCGACGTCCTCGACCACCCCACCACCGTCCGCTTCTCCGCCATGCTCCGCGACGCCGTCCACACCGTCGCCCTCGCGGTCCTCTCCGCGGGCGGCAGCTGCACCCGTACGTCCCTGGAGACGGCGGCCGTGGCGGTGCGCGCGGCCGGCTTCCCGGAGTGCACGCGTGAACAGCTCGCCGCCCTCGTCGACGCCCTCGCCGCCGACACCGGCCGCTCCTACGGCCCGCCCTGCGCCCCCGGCCTGGCCATAGAGCTCCACGAGGCCCTCGACCCGCTCGCTCCGCACCTCGCCCCGGCCGGCCGCGAATCGATCCTGCTCCAGGGCGCCCGGATCGCCCTCGCCGACGGCCCGTACACCCCCGCCGAGCGTGAGGTCCTGGCCACCGTGGGCGCCGCGCTGACGCTCCGCGCGGACGACGTCACCCGCCTGCTGGCCACGGCACGGACCCCGTCCTGATACTCCCCGGGGAGTGGTCCACCGGGCCGGCCGCCCGCCGCAGTACCCCGAACCCGCCTTCACGCGCGACGATCCGCGCCGCCGGGGCCGGAAGTCCGAAAGCCGCAACCGGACGTCCGCGCCGAAGGGAGGCCCGACTCATGGGCAAGCCGGGCGCCCGGGACCGGGCCCAAACGGTCATCGTGGCCCACGAGTCGGGGCTGGTGACACCGGGGGCGGCCGGCACCCCCGGCTGACCCGCCCCGGCCCCCTCCCGGCGGTCAGAGCAGCCCGGCCTCGATCAGATGCCGCTGCACCCGCTCCACCTCCGGCGGCGACAGCGGCACCTGGGGCTCCGCCGTCGCCGGGCAGGCGATCACGCCCTGGAGGTGCAGCGCCGCCTTGAACGCGCCGATCGCCGCCGAGCTCGCGCCCATCCGGGCCGGGTCGCCGGCGCCCACGATGCGGAACAGGGCGCACAGCCGCTCCTGTTCGGCCCGCGCCGCCTCCAGGTCGCCCGCACGCCACAGACGGTCGAGACGGACGTAGGCGTGCGGGTCGACGTTGGCGAAGCCGGGGACCGCCCCGTGCGCGCCCAGTGCGAGGGCCGCGTCGACGAGCAGCTCGGAGCCGGTCAGGACGCTGAAGCCGGGACGGGAGCGGGCGCCGGCGACGACCTCGCGGAAGCCGGCCAGGTCACCGCTGGAGTCCTTCAGCCCGGCCAGCACCCCGTCCGCGGCCAGCTCCAGGACGACGTCCGCGGGGAGCTTGGTGTGGACGGCGGCGGGCAGGTCGTAGGCGAGGACGGGGACCGGGCTCGCGGCGGCGACCAGCCGGTAGTGGCGGGCGATCTCCGCCGGATGGGTCCGGGTGTAGAAGGGCGAGATCACCACCACCGCGTCCGCGCCCGCCTCCGCGACGGACGCGACCTGGTCCAGCACCCGGGGCGTCGTCATGTCGATCGCCCCCGCCAGCACCGGCAGCTGGCCGCCCACGTGCGCCACGGTCGTCTCCACCACCAGCCGGCGCCGGCGGTCCGTCAGGTAGGCCGCCTCCGAGGTCGTGCCGAGCACGAACAGCGCGTGCACCCCGGCCGCCACGAGATGGTCGACCAGCCGCAGCAGCGAGTCCACGTCCACCTCGCCCTCCGGTGTCAGGGGTGTGCACAGGGGCGGGACGACACCGGTCAGCGGGGCGGGCAACGGCATGAGGACTCCCTGGCGGCTGGACGTGCGGGCGACGCACGGGCGAGGCGGGGCGACGCACCGGCGACCCACGGTCGACCGGGGAAGTGTCCCCCCGCGAGCCCTACGGCAGTGTCTTCCCGTACGTCGCGTCGGTGTCGGAGTCGTAGACCAGCTGGCCGGCGGCGTCGTAGCCCTTGATGTGCGGAGCCGCCGTGACCTGCCGGCCCAGGACGCCCGCGGCGACGAACCAGCCGTGGTCCAGCGCTGCCGTGGCGCTGCTGTCGCCGTAGGACACGGTCACCTTCGCCACCGAGGACCCGACCCGGCCGATCACCCCCCAGCGGAACGGCAGCCTCCAGGCGCCCTTGTCCAGGACCGACTGCTGATAGAGCTTGCCGCCGTTGATGTCGGCCGTGACCGGGCCCGCGCCGTCGGCTCCGGCGTCGGCGGTGCCGGTGTTGACGCCGGACGCCTCCCCGCCCTTGACGGTGCAGATCACCCGGAAGCCCGCGGGCTCCTCCTTCACCGCGACGACGTACGCGCCGTCGCCGGGGGCGTTGGTGTCCCCGGTGCTCCGCATGGCCAGGACGATCCGGTAGTCCTCGGCGCGGCCCAGGGAGCCCTTGCCGATGCCGCCCGACTCGTGCGCCCCGCCGTAGGCGAGGCACTTCTCCAGCCCGTCCGCCGCCTGCTGATACGTCACCCCGTCCAGCAACTGCCCGTCCGTGGCGGGCCGGGCGGGCCCGTCGGCGTCGGGCGCCGGGGTCGGGGTCGCCTCCGTGCCGTGCGGGGTGCTCACCGACGCCATCGGCGTCGCCGGGCCGGTGCCCCGCCCCCCGTCCCCCCCGGCCACGGCGTACGCCCCCACCGGAACGACGGCCAGCGTCGCCAGCGCCGCGCCCGCCGCCGCGATCCGCCGCCGGCGCTCCAGCACGCCCCGCCGCCGGATCGCCGGGTAGGGCGCGGCCGCGGGCCGGACGGCGTACGCGTCCTCCTCCAGCAGCCGTCGCACCCGCTCCTCGAACTCCCGCTCGCTCACCGCGTCGTGCGTCTCGTGCGCCGCGTGCGTTTCATTCGCGGCGTGTGCTTGGTGTGCTTCGTTCGGCTCGTCCGCTTCGTGGTTCACTTTCCGCCTCCCCGCCCGGACACCCGGCGGCGGTCGTGCGCCAGCCCCGGATACGTACGCAACTTCGCCAGCGCCTTCGAGGCCTGGCTCTTGACCGTGCCCGGCGAGCAGCCGAGCACCTCGGCCACCTCCGCCTCGGACAGGTCCTCCCAGTACCGCAGGACCACCACCGCCCGCTGCCGTGCGGGCAGCCGGGCCAGCCCGGCGAGCAGCGAGCCGCGCTCCTCCACCCGCCCGACGGCCTCGTCGCGCCCCGCCACCTCGGGAGGCGCCGCGGTCAGCGCCTCCGTGACCCGCCGCTTGCGGAACCGGTCGCTGTTGCAGCTGACCAGCATCCGCCGGACGTAGGCCTCGGGGTTGTCGCTGCGGGATATCCGCCGCCACGACCGGTACGCCTTCGCCAGCGCGGTCTGCGTCAGGTCCTCCGCGTGGTGCACGTCGCCGGTGAGCAGATACGCGGTCCGCACCAGGCGCGACCAGCGTGCTCTGACGAACTCCTGGAAATGGGCCTCTTGTTCGGCCTGCATCAAGCACCCTCCTCGCCCTCCAGACCACCGCGCGGCCGGAATCGGTTGCCCGTCCGTCGCGGCCGCGTTCGAATGGGGGCATGGCCGCCGCGGGTCCCCTGGGAGGCGCGGTGGATCCGCCGGCCCGACTTCCGGCTGCCCGCCGACCGGGCCGACGCGCGGGCGGCGCTCGCGGAGGCGTGGCGGAGGGCGGCCGAGGCGGGGGTCCCCCCGCGCGAGGGTGTTCGAGCGTGGGGGGACGGTCGAAGTCGCCTGCGGCGGCGGACGCGGCCGTACGGGGACGCGCTGGCCTGTCTGGCGGTGCTGGACGGCGTACCGGCCGGGGAGGCGGTCGCGTTCGTGCGCCGGCACCACGACCGGCACGCCGTGGAGACGCCCTGGCAGCGGGGTTACGTACGGAAGTTCGGCCGGGCGGGCGCCGTGGACGTCACCGGCGAGGCCGCGGACGGGGCCGCGGGGTGGACCACGGGCGGGGCCAGAGGCCGCGACGGCGCAGGGTGAGCGTCATCAGCAGACGGTGCTCGCCGGGCCCGAAGTAGTCCTTGCGGGGGCCGTCGGGGTCGGGCACGAAGCCGAGAGAACGGTAGAGGGCGACGGCCGAGTCGTTGCCGGGTTCCACGGAGAGCGACACGGACCGCACGCCCGCCGCGCGCAGATGGCCGAGAATGCGCGTCATCAGCCGCCTGCCGTGGCCCTGTCCGCGCAGTCCGGGGGCGATGCCCAGGCTGAGGATCCAGCTCCGGGCCGCGTCCGGCGGGGTCGACAGCACATAGCCGCCGAGGTCCGTGCCGTCCTCCAGCACGAACACGAAGTGCGGGAACGAGGCGAGGAGCTGGCGCAGCACGAAGTACGGGTACGGGTCGCCCGGGAAGGCCTCCGCGTCGAGACGGACGATATGGGGGAGATCCTCCTCCGTGGCCGCTCTGATCCGTACGCGCCTTTCTCCGGACACCTGGCTGTCCGTCGAACCGGCGACCGACGGAAAACGATCTCCGGGAAGAGGAGTCATACCGTCCCCTTGTGAAGGATCGACAAAGTGAATGGCCCGTGCGCTGCTTCTTGTGCGATATGCATACCCGATCGTCCATCATTGCCCGGTGCATCCACGCCTTCAAGACCTCCGCGTACTGCTAGGCTGAACCAATGACCTCGGGATCGCCCACAGCCGACGTAAAGAATGCCGATGTGCCCTGGGACGCCTTCGATCCCGAGGAGTACATCAAGCGCAATTACATCGCGATCCAGCCGGTGGACCGGGAGATCCTCGCCCGGGTGCGCGATCACTTCCGTGATCATTTCCGAGGCTCCGCGGGCCGTGTCCGCGCCGGTATCGACGTCGGCGCGGGGCCCAATCTCTATCCCGCCCTCGCCATGCTCCCCTGGTGCGACCGGATCACCCTGCTGGAGCGCTCCGCGGCGAACATCGGCTACCTCGAGAGCCAACTCCCCGGCTACGACGCGAACTGGGACCAGTTCTGGGACGTCCTGCGCGAGCGGCCGGAGTACGCCGAGTCCGGCCTCGATCCCCGCGCACGGTTCGCGGAAGCCGTCGGCAAGCCCGTGGCGGGCAGCCTCTTCGACCTCTGCGGCGGGGACGAACGCTGGGATCTCGGCACCATGTTCTTCGTCGCGGAATCGATCACGGCCTCGCTCCAGGAATTCCGTGACGGAGTGGGCTGCTTTCTGCGTTCCCTGAATCCGGGCGCACCCTTCGCCGCCGCATTCATGGAACATTCCGAGGGGTACAGCGTCGGCGCGGAGAAATTCCCCGCCCGGGACATCGACAGTGCCGAGGTGGCCGGGGTGCTCGCGGACTACGCAGAAGGTGTCAGGATCCACCGCATGGCCAATCCGAAGCACCTGGTGCGCACCGGATACACCGGAATGGTCCTGGCCTGCGGACGGCGGAAACACTGACTCCCGATCCGTTCTTTTCCATGGTGACGGGCCTGTGCGAGGGGAATGGGCATGCAGATCAAACCGAGACAGAATCTGCTGGAAGTGTGGCAGGCCATCGCCCGTCATTCCTTCGGCGGCGGAGAATGGGACTGGGGTGAATGGGGCGGCCGCAGCAGCGTCGCCGACGCGGAGCGGCTGCTGTGCCTGCTCTACCCCGCCACCGAGATCGCCGCGTTCCGTCTCGACGACCCCGACACCACCCAGCGGGACGTGGAACGGGCACTGAGGCACGCGGGCGACTCCAGTGAGATCCCCGGCAACCTCGTCAAGGTCCTCTCCGAGTTCATGGAGCAGCACCGCGGCGAGGAGAGCCCCACCTTCGCCGGCGGCTACTACTTCTCCTCCCAGGACCCCGACCAGGAACTCTCCAAGGAGCAGCGGGACGTGGGAGTCGTCGACTCCTACTCCATGTCGGTCACCCTGTGCCTGGCCACCCTCGGCTTCCTCAAGGTCTACCGGGGCAGGACCCAGCGCGCGAGCACCCTGGAGCGGATCGACCGGCTCCAGGAGGCCACCAGCGCCCGGCTGACCGCCGCCATGGTGAGCCTGCTGCGCTCCTTCACCGTCAACGTCGTCGACGTCTCCTCCGACCAGGGACAGGCCCTCACCCGCCTCCTCGGCCAGGGCCGGCTCTCCGAACGGCAGGTCCTGCACCGCTTCCAGGACCGCTTCAAGGCGCTGCGCGCCGTCATCAGCGAGAGCGTCACCCTCGGACTCGACAGCGACATCACCGACGAACTCCGCAACGAGAACCGGCTGTTCGAGTGCGGCTGGGCCTGGAGCCTGGTGAAGGGCGCCCCCGAGATCGACGTCGAGGAGGAGACCGCCGCGGGCATCGGCAAACAGCCCGCAGGCGTCGCCCACCCCACGCCCTACCTGTACTTCACCGTCGTCGCCCTCGACGGCATCCCCGACCTGTTCTCCGAGCGCACCCTCGTCCTCGGCCTGCTCAACGCCGAGCAGCAGCGGCTGGCCGAAGCGCTGCGGCTGCGCTGGGAGATCACCCAGCAGTACTGGTCGGCGATCGCCCGCTTCGGCGACGGCACCTGGCCGCTGGAGGAGATCCCCTGGCGGACCACCCTCCAGCAACTGGAGTCGGAGTACTTCTCCCTCTCCGTCGCCTCCATCCTCGTCCACGACCTGGTCCGCCGCCGCGCCACCGACGACGACCTCACCCGCACCGTCAAGGTCATGGAACGCCTCGCCGAACGCGGCCGCATCACCAGCGGCATGACCCGCGACGACCCGGCCATCGTCCTGCACGACCCCGGCGTCGGCCTGCCCCTGCTGGGCAGCGACGCCCTCGGCCCCGCCATGACGTGGACCATGGCGGACTTCTCCGCGCAGCTGCTCAAGCGGACCATCCAGCTCTGCTCGCTGTCACGGAACCTCGCCTCCCAGGACCGCCTGCTGCGCCTCGCCGAGGACATCCTCGACCACCTCTGGCAGCGCCGCATCAGCGAGGGCGACGGCACCGGCCTGTGGGACGACGTGCACGCCGTCTACGCCGACGCGCCGGCCCGCCGGGGCCCGCTGTCCTGGAGCGTCACCGAGCGCGTCACCGAGTGCATGGTCGCCGCGCACGCCCTCTACGACCAGCCGCCGATCCGCAGCGCCGAACTCTCCCTGCTCGCACGGGCGCTGATCAGCGAGTCGGCCCACCTCTTCGGCAAGGAGCAGATGGAACAGCCCGCCCCCACCCCCAGGAGCCCCCAGGGCGAGGAGATCAAGGGGATCGAGGCGGACCTGCGCCGCGCCCGCCACCTGGTCGACGAACAGCCCGGCACCGCCTACGCCCTGGCCCTCGGCGTCCTCACCCGGCTGGACACCCTCGCCCGGGCCCGGGGCGACAACGGCCCCCAGGGGGTGTGAGGCGTGCTCGTCTTCGCCGCCTCCGACAAGGGGGGCACCGGCCGCTCCGTCACCAGCGCCAACCTCGCCTACCACCTCGCGCTCGACGGGGACGACGTCTGCTACCTGGACTTCGACTTCGGCTCGCCCACCGCGGCCGCCGTGTTCGACCTGCCCGACATCCTCACCGAGGCCGAGGGCCGCGGCCTGCACGCGTACCTCAAGGGCAAGACCGGCGAACCCCTCCGGGTCGACGTCTGGGCCCGCACCGAACACCCCCAACTGCGCAGCCGGCCGGGGGGATCCGGACGGCTGGTGCTGCTGCCCGGAGACCGCACCGGCGGGGAATTCGTCACCGACGAGGAGAATCTGCACCGCTGCGTGGACCTCGTCCTGCGGCTGAAACGCGAATTCGACGTGATCATCGTCGACCTGAGTGCCGGACGCAGTTATGCGATGGACCTCGCACTCGCCGCGACCTCACCGCGCGGCGGGCTCGGACGCCTGAAAACCCGATGGCTCGTCTATCACCGCTGGACCCGGCAGCACGTGATGGCGGCCGCCGAACTCGTGTACGGCAGACAGGGCATTGTGCAGGCCGGTGCCGCCATGGGCCACGACACCGATTCGCTTTCCGCCGCGATCCGCTTCGTAAGGGCCGCCGTACCGAATCTCGACTCGCCGCTCTGGTCGCAGGTCTCGCCCGCGCAGTACGCGTGGATGCGGCAGTGCGACACCCAGCTTGAGGAAATCGCCGCCGGCCGCGGTATCGGCAGGACCCGGGTGCTGTCCGCCATTCCGCTGGAACCCGTGCTCCAGTGGCAGGAACGGCTCATCACCGACGAGGACGTCCACGACCGCCGGATCGCCAACGCCGAGACCTGGCAGGCGATGGGCGAACTCGCCCGGCGCCTCACCGACGACAAGCACTGGGGGCAGCTGTGAGCGGGCCGGAGACCGTCTTCCGGGAGACCAGCGCACAGCCGCGCACCGAATCCGTGCCCTATTCCCATCTCTCCCTGGAACTGGGCCACTTGTACATGGAGGACTTCGTCGAGGGCCCCGACCGGCTGCGCCGCCACTTCGCCGCCGTACGGCCCTGGGTGGAGGCCGCCCGGGCCGGCGTCGGCCCGCTGCCGGCCGGCAGACGGCCCCGGATCAGCACCTGCTTCCTGATCGACGACTACTTCAGCCGCCTGTCCACCCCCGCCGAGCTGATACCCCCGCTGCTGGCGGCGGCCGCCGACGCGGGCCTCACCATCGACTACCTGGCCCGCGAGTCCGGCTGCGCCGCCGCCGAGCCGGGCCGGCGCGACCGCGCCGCACTCGCCGAGTCCGTCCTGCACCGGCTGGTGGAGTCCCCGCCGCCCGGCAGCAACGGCTTCCGCCCGCCCGTCAGCCGCACCGGCTGGCTCACCAACGGCCGCCGCGCCCCCACCCACCGCACCTCCGCCGCCCTGGACGCGGCCGGCGGCGTCTGGGAACCCCCGAGCGAGACCGGCGCCCGCGGCCACTCCGTCTTCATGGACGTCGAACTGTGGAGCGGCCCCGAGGACGAGCGCACCTGGTCCTGCGCCTTCCTCGCCTCCGTGTGGCAGCTCGTCCGGCTCGGGCTGCTGCGCGACAACGGCAGCGCGGTGCTCACCCCCGCCCCCTGGGACGCCAAGGAATTCCCGTCCGAGTGGGACGCCCTGCCGCCCGTCGTCCGCCTCAACCCGCTGGCGGCGCCCTTCACCGCCTACACCACGTGCAGCGTCCTGCCCGCCCGGTTCCTGCCCGTGGAACACGCCGTCCGGGTCGTCCTCGACCAGGTCCACGTGGAGCCCGAGGCGCTGCGCCAGGCCGCCGAGCGGTCCGCCGGCGAGGGCTTCCCCGTCCCCGCAGGCGTCGTGGACCGCACCTCCTACGTGTTCCCGCCGGGGCTGTGACATGGGCGCTCCCGGCACCGGCACGGACCCGGTCCTCAGCTGCGGGGAGGTGCGCACCTGCCTGCTGCCCACCCGGGACGCGGTGGACGAGCGGGCCGCCGAACGGCTGCTGCGGCTGCGCCCCGACGAACGGGTCCGGCTCTCCCGGCGCCCCAACCGGTACGCCGTCTCCCCGGACGTCCTCACCGGCGTCGACAGCCGGCTGCCCAGCGCCGGCGGCGCCAAGGTCCGCGCGGTCGGCACGGTGACCTCCCGCGCGGCCCTCGTCGAGGGGCGGGTGCTCCAGGCCACCGCGTACTTCTCCGCCCCCGCCACCGGCCCCGACCGGCGCCGGCCCTGGGGCTACTACCTGGTCCGGCCCGGCGTGCTGGTCCCGGTCGGCGCCCTGTCCCCCCGGGCGGTGGCGGAGGGGTTCCTGACCCGTCACGGACCGGACGAGCTGGACGTCGGCTCGATCGCCGAGGGCCGGCTGTCGGGCATCTCGCGCCTGCTGCTGGACTCCTTCGACCCGCCGCTCACCACGTCCGACACCCGGGTCCGCTGGGCCGCGTCGGCCGCCTCCGGCGGCACGGAGCCGCCACTGCGCCTCACCGTCGCCGACGACGGCCTGCGCACCCTCGAACTGCGGCTGCCGCCCGGCACCGCACCGGCCGCCGCGGCCGCCCTGTGCGAGGACCTCGCCCTGCACGACTGGCTGCTGACCACCGTCGTCGACAAACTGGACGGCCTGCGGCTCGGCTCCGCCGACGGCCGGGCCGCGCTGAAGGTCCTGCGCCCGCTCGTCGACCACCTGCTGCACCTGTGGCTGCCCAAGGCCCGCGTCGAGCGGTCCCTGGAGCCCCTGTGGGACCTGCTGGAGAAGGAACCCGGGCTCAGCCGCCAGTGGGAGACCCAGGTGCGCCGCGTCCGCGACCAACTGCTGCTCCAGGCCATCCTCACCCAGCGCGAGGCCCTGGGCGCCTCGCTGACCACGTCCTGAAGACGCCCGAACACCAGCCCTACGACGAGCCCTACGACGAGCCCTACGACGCCAGTTCCGCGCACGATCCCGACGGGGGAAGAAAGATGACCACACCGACACGGTCCGACGGTGACAGCGCACGGCAGTTAACCCTGAAACTCCTGGTCACGGTAGTGACGGGTGGTGCCGTCTACGTCCTCACCAACGTCCTGCTGCCGAAGGAGGAGGGGCCCTGGCAGCTGGTGCTGTCGGTGCTCTGCGGCGGCACGGTGCTGATCGTGCAGTTCATGGCTTCCTTCGTGAACCAGCTCAGCGACCTGAAAGACGTGGTGGAGAAGCGCTTCGCCGACATAGGCGAGGCCACCAAACTCTTCAACGAGGTGGAGAAGCTGCGCGGCGACGGGGTGCCCCGGCTCGCCGAGCACGCCACCAAGGTCGTCTCCATGGGGCCGGAGATCCTGCACGAGTTCGCGCACGAGGAGATCAACCGCCTCGCCCGGCAGATGGAGAAGCTCACCAACCTGAGCGCCGACTGCGCCGGGGAGAACCACGACTGGCTCATCAACCTCACCCAGGGCTCCAGGGCGAGCATCGACGCCGTCAGCACCACCGTCGTCGACGACGACTTCTGGAACAGCGAACCGGCGGGCCGCTACCTCACCGCGCAGCGCGAGGCGATGCAGGAACGGCAGGTCACGGTCCGGCGGGTGTTCATCATGAAGGAGGGCCAGGACCGCGACTCCCTCGCGGCGCTCGCCGCGACCTGCAAGGAGCAGGGCGAGATGGGCATCCAGGTCCGGGTGGTGCCCCAGGAGCGGATCGCCCGCCGCGTCGGCCGCGGCAAGATGATCGACTTCATCGTCTTCGACGAGGCGATGTCCTACGAGATCCAGGCGGACCTGGACGGCGGGATCTCGTCGACGGCGGTGAACGCCGGCCTGAGCGAGGTCCAGACGCTGATCCGCCGGTTCGGCATGATCTGGGAGGCCGCCAAGGACCCGAACGACGACCCCGCGCTGAACGGCCTGCTGAACGGCGTGCCCGACGGAGTCCCCGTCCTCCCCGACGGGACCGACCCGGACGGCGAGTGACGCCCCCGGGCCGGACCCGGCCCAGCTGGGCCTGGCCTAGGGTGCGGCCTTCGCCGCCTCGGCCGCGGGCTCCGGTGCGCGGAGCCCGGGGGCGCGCAGCAGCAGGGGTGTCGCGAGCAGGAGCAGACCCGCGGCGGCGATGGCGGCGCGGGCGCCGACGAGGGCCGCCAGGGCGCCCCACAGGGCCGTCAGGGCGGCGACGCCGGCCTTCTGGGAGATCGTCCACGCCGACAGCGTCCGGGTGACCCGGTCCGCCGGGGTCAGCTCCAGCCGGCTGGTGGCCAGGACGGGGTTGTAGACGGCCGCGCACCCGATCAGCCCGCACTCGACGGCCATGACGAGCGCCAGCCCGCCGGGCCCCGGCCGCACGCAGGCCAGCCCGAGCGTCCAGCACGCGCGCAGCGTCCCCGAGGTCAGCAGGACCCGGCGCCGTCCGTACCGGGCGACCAGCCACGGGGCCAGCCGGGAGCCGGCCAGGCCGGCGGCGCAGGGCACGGCGAAGGCGAGGGCGTACTGCCAGGGCGCGAAGCCGAGCGGGCCCAGCATCAGGACGGCCAGGGGCGGGGAGGCGGCCAGGATCAGGCCGTTGACCAGCACGGTGTTGAGGAACAGGGGCCGCAGGGTGCGGTGGGTGAGGAGATGACGCCAGCCTTCGAGCAGCTCACCTGCGCGCGGGCGGCCACCGGCGCCCTCGCGGACGGGCGGCGTCTCGTGCCCGCCGACCGCGCGCAGGCCCGCCGCCGACAGCAGATAGCTCACCGCGTCCGCCGCCACCGTCACCACCGGCCCCAGCAGGCCGACCGCGGCCCCGCCGAGCGGTGGCCCGAGCACGGCGGCCGTCCAGGTCGTCGACTCGAAGCGGCCGTTGGCGACGAGCAGGTCCTCCGGCGGGACCAGCGCCTTGAGGAAGGCGCCGCTCGCCGCCCGGAAGCAGATGTCCGCCGCGGCGACGACCACCGACACCACCAGCAGCTGCCCGAGCCCGAGCCCGCCGAGCGCGAAGGCCGCCGGGACGCTCAGCAGGGCCGCGCCCCGCACCAGGTCCGCGGCGACCATCACCGGCCGTTTGCGCCGGAACTCCACCCACGGCCCCAGCGGCACCGCCAGCACCGCCCCCACGGCGGGCCCCACGGCCGCCAGCGCCGCCACCTCCGCCGGCCCGGCGTGCAGCACCAGCACCGCGATCAGCGCGAACGCGTCGAACGCCAGCCAGGTACCGAACGTACTGACCGTGTACGCCCCCCACAGCCACCCGAACGACCGCCCCAGCGCACGCCCGGCCACCGCGCCTCCACCCGTCCGTAGGAACCGGGCGATCGTAGTGGGTGCCGCACGCGCCCCTCCCCGCGTAGGCGAGAATGGGGCCATGAGCCCGCTCCGCGACGACCGTGTCCTGCCGTGCACCCGGCAGGGCCGCGGCGGTGCGCGATGAGCCTCTTCCGCGACGACGGCGTCGTGCTGCGCACCCAGAAGCTCGGTGAGGCGGACCGCATCATCACGCTGCTGACCCGGAGCCACGGCCGGGTCCGGGCCGTCGCCCGGGGCGTACGCCGCACGAAGTCGAAGTTCGGCGCCCGCCTCGAACCCTTCTCCCACGTCGACGTGCAGTTCTTCGCGCGCGGGAGCGACCTGGTCGGGCGCGGGCTGCCGCTGTGCACCCAGAGCGAGACCATCGCCCCGTACGGCGGCGGGATCGTCAGCGACTACGCCCGCTACACCGCGGGCACGGCCATGCTGGAGACCGCCGAGCGGTTCACCGACCACGAGGGCGAGCCGGCGGTGCAGCAGTACCTGCTGCTCGTCGGGGCGCTGCGCACCCTGGCCCGCGGCGAGCACGCCCCGCACCTCGTCCTCGACGCGTTCCTGCTGCGCTCCCTCGCCGTCAACGGGTACGCGCCGAGCTTCGGCGACTGCGCCAGGTGCGGCATGCCCGGACCGAACCGGTTCTTCTCGGTGGCCTCCGGGGGGTCCGTGTGCGCCGACTGCCGGGTGCCCGGCAGCGTCGTACCGTCGCCGCGGACGCTGGAGCTGCTGGGCGCGCTGCTCACGGGAGACTGGGCGACGGCGGACGCGTGCGAGGCGCGCTACGTCCGGGAGGGCAGCGGGCTGGTGTCCGCCTACCTGCACTGGCATCTGGAGCGCGGCCTGCGCTCCCTTCGGTACGTGGAAAAGTAAGCAGCGAAGGAGACGAGAACCACATGGTCGTACGCGGGATCCTGGGGCGCCAGCGGCGCCAGTACCGGGCGCCGGAGCCGCACCCGTCCGGCGCCCGCCCGCCGAAGCTCCCCGGCGAGCTGGTTCCCGAGCACGTCGCGATCGTCATGGACGGCAACGGCCGCTGGGCCAAGGAGCGCGGGCTGCCGCGCACCGAGGGGCACAAGGTCGGCGCCGAGCGGGTCCTCGACGTCCTCCAGGGCGCGGTCGAGATCGGCGTGCGGAACATCTCCCTGTACGCCTTCTCCACCGAGAACTGGAAGCGCTCGCCCGACGAGGTGCGCTTCCTGATGAACTTCAACCGCGACTTCATCCGCAAGACCCGCGACCAGCTCGACGAGCTGGGCATCCGGGTGCGCTGGGTGGGCCGTATGCCCAAGCTGTGGAAGTCGGTCGCCAAGGAGCTCCAGGTCGCCCAGGAGCAGACCAAGGACAACGACCTGCTCACGCTGTACTTCTGCATGAACTACGGCGGCCGCGCGGAGATCGCCGACGCCGCCCAGGCCATCGCTCAGGAGGTGCGGGCCGGCCGCCTGGACCCGTCCAAGGTCACCGAGAAGACCCTCGCGAAGTACCTCTACTACCCGGACATGCCGGACGTGGACCTGTTCCTGCGGCCCAGCGGTGAGCAGCGCACCTCGAACTACCTGCTCTGGCAGAGCGCCTACGCCGAGATGGTCTTCCAGGACGTCCTGTGGCCCGACTTCGACCGCCGCGACCTGTGGCGGGCCTGCGTCGAGTTCGCCTCCCGCGACCGCCGTTTCGGCGGCGCGATCCCGAACGAGGAGCTGCTGGCGATGGAGGGGAAGGAGTCCTCGTAGGGGACCCGTGCGGAAGGGGCGCCCGGTCCGGACCGGGCGCCCCTTCTCGTGCTCCCGGTGCCTCCGGTGCCTACGCCTGTGGCTCCGGGGCCTCTGCCTGTGCCTCCGGTGCCTACGCCTGCGTCGCCGCGCAGTCGGAGCAGGTGCCGAAGATCTCCACGGTGTGCGCCACGTTCACGAAGCCGTGTTCCGCGGCGATGGCCTCCGCCCACTTCTCGACGGCCGGGCCCTCGACCTCGACGGCCTTGCCGCAGGCGCGGCAGACGAGGTGGTGGTGGTGTTCGCCGGTGGAGCAGCGGCGGTAGACGGACTCGCCGTCGGAGGTGCGCAGGACGTCGACCTCGCCGGCGTCGGCGAGGGACTGGAGGGTGCGGTAGACCGTGGTCAGCCCGACGGAGTCGCCCTTGTGCTTCAGCATGTCGTGGAGTTCCTGCGCGCTGCGGAACTCCTCGACCTCGTCGAGCGCCGCAGCCACGGCGGCACGCTGCCGGGTGGCCCGGCCCTTCACGGGCGATCCAGCGGTCGTCACCGTTGCCTCCTCACGTCTGCGCCTTGCCTGGGCCATTGTGCCAGCCCGGACTGTGCGTGGTCAGACGCCGACTCCGTCGCCCGCCTCCCGGGTGGCGGGAATCGTGCACTCCGCCGGGTCTCCCGCGGGATGTGCCGCGGCGAGCGCGCGGGCGCGGCGGCGGGCCAGCGGGGCGGCCAGGGTGGTCAGGGCGATGAACGCCGCGATGGTCAGCAGCACGATCGTCGCGCCGGGCGGGACGTCCTGGTAGTACGAGGTGACCGTGCCGCCGATGGTGACGGTGATGCCGATGGCCACGGCGATCGCGAAGGTGGCCGCGAAGCTGCGGGTGAGCTGCTGGGCCGCCGCCACCGGGACCACCATCAGGGCCGAGACCAGGAGCAGTCCCACGACGCGCATCGCCACGGTCACCGTGACGGCCGCGGTGACCGCGGTGAGCAGGTTCAGGGCGCGCACCGGCAGTCCGGTCACGCGCGCGAACTCCTCGTCCTGGCTGACCGCGAACAGCTGGCGGCGCAGGCCCAGGGTGACGAGGACCACGAAGGCCGCGAGGACGCAGATCGCCGTCACGTCCGACTCCGACACCGTCGACAGCGAGCCGAACAGGTACGAGTTGAGGTTGGCGTTGGAGCCGGTCGGCGCGAGGTTGATGAACATCACGCCGCCGGCCATGCCGCCGTAGAAGAGCATCGCGAGGGCGATGTCGCCGCGGGTGCGGCCGTACCAGCGGATCAGTTCCATCAGGATCGCGCCGAGGACGGAGACGGCCGTCGCCATCCACACGGGTGACCAGGACAGCAGGAAGCCGAGGCCGACGCCGGTCATCGCCACGTGGCCGATGCCGTCGCCCATGAGGGCCTGGCGGCGCTGGACGAGGTAGATGCCGACGGCGGGGGCGGTGATGCCGACCAGGACGGCGGCGAGCAGCGCCCGCTGCATGAAGGCGTAGTTCAGGAAGTCCATCAGCTCAGCAGTCCCGTGCGGATCGGTTCGGTGCCCGCCGGCGCGTGCGGGTGTACGTGGTCGTGGCCGGGCAGCGCGTGCTGGCCGACCGCGCGCGGGGGCGGGCCGTCGTGCGTCACGCAGCCGTCGCGCAGGACGACCGCCCGGTCGATGAGGGGCTCCAGCGGGCCCAGCTCGTGCAGCACCAGCAGGACGGTCGTACCGGCCGCTACCTGCCCCCGGAGCGTGTGCGCGAGGACCTCCTGGCTGGCCAGGTCGACGCCCGCCATCGGCTCGTCCATGATCAGCAGCTCGGGTTCGGCGGCGAGCGCGCGGGCGATGAGCACCCGCTGGTGCTGGCCGCCGGAGAGGGCGTTCACGGAGTCCTTGGCCCGGTCGGCCATGCCGACGAGGTCCAGGGCGTGCCGTACGGCCTCGTGGTCGGCCTTGCGCAGGACGCCGAACCGGGCCCGGGACAGGCGTCCGGAGGAGACGACCTCGGTGACCGTGGCCGGGACGCCGCCGGCGGCGGTGGTGCGCTGCGGTACGTAGCCCACGCGCCGCCAGTCCCGGAAGCGCCGCCGCTCGGTGCCGAACAGCTCGATCCGCCCGGCGGTGACCGGGACCTGGCCGATGACGCTGCGCACGGCCGTGGACTTGCCGGAGCCGTTCGCGCCGAGCAGCGCGACGACCTCACCGCGGTGCACGGTGAGGTCGATGCCGCGCAGGACGGGGCGCGAGCCGAGTTCGGCGCGTACCCCGCGCAGCGAGATGACGGGGTCGCCCTGTGCGTCCCTTGCGTCCATGACGCCCTCCGTGGAGATCACTTGGTTCCCAGTGCCGTCTGCAGCGCCGTGAGGTTGGCTTCCTGGACCGCGAAGTAGTCGTCGCCGCGGGACTTGTCGGTGATGCCCTCGATCGGGTCGAGGACGTCCGTCTTCAGTCCGGCGTCCTGGGCGAGGGTCTTGGCGGTCTTGTCGCTGACGAGCGTCTCGTAGAAGACCGTGGTGACGCCGTCGGCCTTGGCCGTCGTCTGGAGTTCCTTGACGCGGGCGGCGGTCGGCTCCGACTCGGGGTCGAGGCCGCTGATGGCCTCCTCGGTCAGGCCGTAGCGCTCGGCGAGGTAGCCGAAGGCGGCGTGGGTGGTGATGAAGACCTTGGACTCGGTGTCCGCGAGGCCGGTCTCGAACTTCGTGTTCAGCGCGTTCAGCTTCGTGACCAGGGCCGCGGTGTTCTTCTTGTAGGCGGCGGCGTGGTCCGGGTCGGCCTTCTCGAAGGCCGCGCCGACGCCCTCGGCGACCTCGGCGTACTTGACCGGGTCGAGCCAGATGTGGGGGTCGAGGCCGCCCTCCTCGTGGTCGTGCCCCTCCTCCTCTTCCTCCGCGTGCTCGTCGGCGTGGCCGTCGACCTCGGTGCCGTGCTCCTCGAGCGTGGTGAGCGAGGCGGCGTCGATCTTCGTCTTGACCCCGGACTGGGCGACGGTGTCGTCGACGGAGGGCTGGAGGTCCTTGAGGTAGAGCACCGCGTCGGCCTCCTCGACCGTCACGCGCTGCTTGGCGCTGATCTCCAGGTCGTGGGGCTCCTGGCCGGGCTCGGTCAGGGTGCTGACCTTCACGTGGTCGCCGCCTATCCGCTCGGCGAGGAAGGCCATCGGGTAGAACGACGCGACGACGTCGAACTTGTCCGTGTTCCCGGCCGCGGTGCTCTCGCCGGAGCAGGCGGTGAGGCCGGTGAGGCCGAGGGCGGTCGCCGCGGCGAGGGCGGTGCCCGGTATGAGTCGTCGTACGTTCATGACAGTCATTTTCAACAAATATGGAAACCGTTGTCAACAAAGTATGCGCCGGGACCCGCGCGGAGGCGATACCGGGCGTGCCGAGGGGGAAGCGGGAGGCGGGGCAAGGTCATGAGGCGGTCCCCGATTTGGTCGAGGGGGAGCCCCCGCCGGTACCCTGAAGCATTCGCTGGAAGCATCTCGCTTCGTCGCCCGTCGTCGTAATGAAGAGAGCACCGTGGCCGCCGACAAGATCGACACCATCGTCAGCCTGAGCAAGCGCCGTGGCTTCGTATTCCCCTGTAGTGAGATCTACGGTGGCCAGCGCGCCGCCTGGGACTACGGACCGCTGGGTGTCGAGCTCAAGGAGAACCTGAAGCGCCAGTGGTGGCGCTACATGGTGACGTCGCGCGAGGACGTGGTCGGTATCGACTCGTCCGTCATCCTGGCCCCCGAGGTCTGGGTCGCCTCCGGTCACGTCGCCACCTTCACCGACCCGCTCACCGAGTGCACCTCCTGCCACAAGCGGTTCCGCGCGGACCACCTGGAGGAGGCCTACGAGGCCAAGCACAACCGCCTGCCGGAGAACGGCCTGGCGGACCTGAACTGCCCCAACTGCGGCAACAAGGGCACCTTCACGGAGCCCAAGCAGTTCTCCGGGCTGCTCTCCACCCACCTCGGCCCCACGCAGGACTCCGGCTCCGTCGCCTACCTGCGCCCCGAGACCGCCCAGGGCATCTTCACCAACTTCGCCCAGGTGCAGACCACTTCGCGCCGCAAGCCGCCGTTCGGCATCGCCCAGATGGGCAAGTCCTTCCGCAACGAGATCACGCCCGGCAACTTCATCTTCCGCACCCGCGAGTTCGAGCAGATGGAGATGGAGTTCTTCGTCAAGCCGGGCGAGGACGAGAAGTGGCAGGAGTACTGGATGGAGCAGCGCTGGAACTGGTACACCGGCCTGGGCCTGCGCGAGGAGAACATGCGGTGGTACGAGCACCCGAAGGAGAAGCTCTCCCACTACTCCAAGCGCACCGCTGACATCGAGTACCGCTTCCAGTTCGGCGGCAGCGAGTGGGGCGAGCTGGAGGGCGTCGCCAACCGCACCGACTACGACCTCGGCGCCCACTCCAAGGCCTCCGGCCAGGACCTCTCCTACTTCGACCAGGAGGCCGGCGAGCGCTGGACCCCGTACGTCATCGAGCCGGCGGCCGGTGTCGGCCGCGCGATGCTCGCCTTCCTGCTGGACGCCTACGTCGAGGACGAGGCGCCCAACGCCAAGGGCAAGCTGGAGAAGCGCACGGTCCTGCGCCTCGACCACCGTCTCGCCCCGGTGAAGGTCGCGGTGCTCCCGCTCTCCCGCAACCCCGAGCTCTCCCCGAAGGCCAAGGGCCTCGCCCAGGCGCTGCGCCAGCACTGGAACATCGAGTTCGACGACGCGGGCGCCATCGGCCGCCGCTACCGCCGCCAGGACGAGATCGGCACGCCGTTCTGCGTGACGGTCGACTTCGACACGCTCGAGGACAACGCCGTGACGGTGCGCGAGCGCGACTCGATGAAGCAGGAGCGCGTGTCGCTCGACCAGATCGAGGGCTACCTGGCCGCGCGTCTGATCGGCTGCTAGCCACGCCGTAGGCACGAGGCCGGCTCCGGCGGGGATCCCGCCGGGGCCGGCCTTTCGTCTGTCACGGGCGGTGTTCCCGCACCCGCCGCGCTGCCGGCGGCTGCGGGGCGGGACGTTCGCGTCGGGACGTCTGCGTCGGTCTCCGTGCCGTCGTCGTGGCCGGCGCGTGCCGTCGTCCTCCTCCGCGCGCGTCGTCGTAGCGGCTCGCGCGTGCGCTCTCGTGGTGTGCCGCCGGGCCGGCGCGTTCGGCGCCGTCGGCGCCGTCGGCGCCGTCGCCCGGGACGGCTTCGACGGTGCCGTGCGGGACGGCCGTCTACCGGCCCGAGCAGGTGAGTGCGGCCAGGGCGTCACGGAGGGCGGAGCCGTTCGGCGGGCGGTGGTCCCAGCGGGCGCCGACGTGGCCGTCCGGCCGGATCAGCAGTCCGCCGCGCGTGCCCAGGCCGCACAGGCCGGCGTGTTCGCCCGACAGGGGCTCGACGCGCAGCGGCCGTGCCGCGGCGGCCTGCCCCTCCCAGCCCGGGGGATCCGGCGTCAGCAAGGTGAACCACTCGCCGAACGCGTCGAGCGTGGAGCGGCCCGGCGCGAGCCAGAAGTGCGGCATGCGGTGACCCGGCTCGGCGGTGGGAACGTAGTCCACGCCACCGTCGGACGCCGCGTCGGAGCCGTAGGCGACACCGAGGACGAGGCCCAGTTGGGCGAAGTACTTCTCCGACCAGGGCAGCCCGGCGCCGGCCGGCGCCGCGGCACCGGCCAGGAGCTGTTCCCGGCGCCGGCTCTGCACCTGGAACATGAGCCGGGTGTTGGTCACCGCCTGGCGGAGCGTCCGGTGCGCGACGGGCAGTCGTTCCGTCTCGTAGGTGTCCAGCAGGCCCGGTCCGGCCCACCCGCGCAGGACGCCCGCCAGTTTCCAGCAGAGGTTGTGCACATCGGCGACGCCGGCGTTCATGCCCAGACCGCCGGCCGGGGGGATCGCGTGCGCGGCGTCGCCGGCCAGCAGCACCCGGCCGACGCGGAGTCGCTCGGCGACGAACGCGTTCACCACCCAGTGCTCCACCCGCAGCACCTCGGCGCGTACGCCGGCGTCGGCGCCGAGGGCGCGTGAGACGAGACCGGGCCAGTCGGCGCCGGCGGTGTCCTCGGGTGTGGGCGCGATCCAGCCCCAGCCTCCCTCGGGGTACAGCGGGAGGAACGATCCATCGGTGGTGAAGTACACCCCGGCGGGCTGGCGGGCGCGCCAGTGGTTGAGGTCGGCGTCGAACACGACGGTGGTGAGGCGCCCCACCGCGCCGGGGCCCGTGGTGCCGATCGCCAGCCGTTGCCGGACGAAGGAGTTGGCGCCGTCGGCGGCCAGGATGTGACGGGCGCGGACGCGGGTTCGCGTACCGCGTCGGCGGTCGACGAGCACGGCCACGACGGACTCGGCCTCCTCGGCCAGGTCGACCAGCTCGACCCCGAACCGCACCGGTGCGTCCGCCGCGCCGAGAAGGGTGGGTTCCAACCGGTCCTGCGAGGTCACCACGCCCAGCGCGGGGCTCTCGGGGACCGGCGCGCGGACGCCGATCATCGCCTCCGTGGCGAAGTCGCGTCCGTGCAGGGCGTCGCGGAAGCGGACGCGGCCGTACTCGCGCGGGAACGCGCGGGCCGTGATCGCGGGGGCGACGCCGAGCCCGCGGAAGATCTCCATCGAGCGCACGTTGACCAGCCGGGACCGGGGGAAGGGCGACAGCTCGCCGTGCTTCTCGACCAGCAGAGTCGTTACGCCCCAGCGCTCCAGGAGCGCCCGTGCGGTGAGCCCCACCGGCCCACCGCCGACGATCAGTACGGCCACCTCGGCGTCCGCCGCAGACATGTCGGGTTCCACCCGCTCCATCTTCCGCCCCCCGCGGCCGGCCGCAACACACGACGAACGACGCATAACAAAGAACGGATGGCAGATAACGGATTACAGATAGCGGATGACAGATGACGGCTGACAGATATTGAAATCTGTCAGCTCTGCTGCCAAGCTGTCCGCATGACCACACCCACGCGCACTCTCGGTACCACCGGCCCCCAGCTCTTCCCCCTCGGCCTCGGCTGCATGGGCATGTCCGCGGCGTACGGCGACACCGACCGAGGCGAGTCGATCGCCACGATCCACGCGGCCCTGGAAGCCGGCGTGACCCTGCTCGACACCGGCGACTTCTACGGCATGGGCCACAACGAACTGCTCATCGGCGAGGCCCTGCGCACCGCCCCCGCCGCCCGCCGCGAGCAGGCGCTGCTGAGCGTGAAGTTCGGCGCCCTGCGCGCCCCGGACGGCAGCTGGAGCGGCTACGACGGCCGCCCCGCCGCCGTGAAGAACTTCGCCGCCCACTCCCTCCAGCGCCTGGGCGTCGACCACATCGACGTCTACCGCCTCGCCCGCCTCGACCCGGCCGTCCCGATCGAGGAGACGGTCGGCGCCGTCGCCGAGCTGGTGGAGCAGGGGTACGTCCGGCACATCGGCCTCAGCGAGGTCGGCGCCGAGACCATCCGCCGGGCCGCCGCGACCGCGCCGATCGCCGACCTCCAGATCGAGTACGCGATCATCTCCCGCGGCATCGAGAGGGAGATCCTGCCGACCCTGCGCGAGCTGGGCATCGCCGTCACCGCGTACGGCGTCCTCTCCCGGGGCCTGATCTCCGGCCGCCTCACCGCGGACCGGCAGTTCGCCGCGCACGACTTCCGGGCCCACTCCCCGCGCTTCCAGGGCGACAACCTCCGGCACAACCTGGACCTGGTGGAGGGGCTCAGGAAGATCGCCGAGCAGAAGGGGGTGACGGTCGCCCAGATCGCCTTCGCCTGGGTGCTGGCCCAGGGCCCGAGGCACGGCACGCACATCGTGCCGCTGGTCGGCGCCCGCACCCGGGAGCGCCTGGCCGAGGCGCTGGGCGCCCTGGACGTGTCGCTGGACGCGGCCGACCTGGCCGCGATCGAGGCGGCGGTCCCCGCGGACGCGGCGGCCGGCGAGCGCTACCCGGCCGCTTTCATGGCCGACCTCGACAGCGAGCGCTGAGCCGTGCGCCGGGTACGGTCTCTTGCATGGCACCGACCAGCGAGATCCTGACCGCCGAGCGCATCCTCGAAGCGACGGAGGAGGTGCTGCGCCGCCACGGCCCGGCCAAGGCGACCGTGGTCGACGTGGCCCGCGCGCTCGGCGTCAGCCACGGCAGTGTCTACCGGCACTTCCCCACGAAGGCGGCGCTGCGCGAGGCGGTCACCAAGCGCTGGCTGGACCGCACCTCGCAGGCGCTCGCCGGCATCGCGTCCGACGAGGACCGCGACGCGGAGAGCCGGTTGCGCGGCTGGCTCGCGGCCCTGTTCGAGGCCAAGCGCCGCAAGGCCGGCGACGACCCCGAGCTGTTCGCCACCTACAAGGTGCTCGCCGGCGAGAGCGGGACGGCGGTCGGGGAGCACGTCACCGACCTGATCGGCCAGCTGACCCGGATCGTCGAGGCCGGCGTGGCGGCGGGCGCCTTCACCGTCGACGACCCGGCGGCCACGGCCCGCGCGGTCTTCCACGCCACGGGCCGCTTCCACGACCCGGGCTACACCCGCGAGTGGGAGCAGCCGGAGATCGGGGCGGACTTCGAGGCCGTCGTGGAGCTGGTGCTGCGGGGGATACGGGCCGAGCGCCGGTGACCGGGGGTGCCGCCCCCCGTGCGCCACGGCGGTGAAGGGCTCACGCCCAGCGAAGGCTCACGCCTGGCGAATGCTCACGCCGAGCGAAGGCTCACGCCTGGCGAAGGCTCACGCCCAGCGAAGGCTCACGCCGGGTGAGGGCTCACGCCCCCACGCCCGCCGCCTCCCGCACTTCCTCCGACTCCAGCCGCTCCGCCGTCCGCTCGGCCGTCCGCCGGGCCCACCGCCCGCTGCTGACCGCGCCCAGTACCAGCACCGCGAAACCGCACCCGGCGAGGATCCACCAGCCGGGCACGGCGGCGGAGACGAAGGTGTCGCGGTAGGACGAGGAGCCGATGCCCGCGGCCAGGACGGCGCCCACCACGGCGACCCCGAGCGTCTGCCCCAGCTGCCGGCTGGTGGAGGCGACGGCCGCCGCGACGCCGGCCTGGGTGCGGGGCATCCCCGACACCGCCGTGTTGGTGATCGGCGCGTTCACGAAACCGAAGCCGATGCCGAAGAGCACGTACCCGAGGAAGAGGGTGACGTTCGAGGTCTCCGCGTCGAAGGCGGCGAACAGGACCCCGCTCAGGGTCATCGCGAACCCGGCGACCAGCAGCGGCACCCGCGGCCCCCTGCTCCCTACGAGCCGTCCGGACAGGGGTGCGCACAGGAACGTCGGGACGGCCATCGGCAGCATCCACAGTCCCGCGTGCAGGGCGTCCAGACCTCGTACGTTCTGCAGGTACAGCGTGGACAGGAACAGGAACCCGCCGAGCGCGGCGAACGCGCTCATCGCGATCACGGTGGCCCCGCTGAACGGCGCCGACCGGAAGAACCGCAGGTCGATGAGGGGCTCGGCGCGGCGCGGCTCGTACCGCAGCAGGCCCAGCAGCGCGGCCAGTGCCACCACCGCGAACGGCACGCTCACCGCGGCCCCGGCCTCCGGCGCCTCGATGATCGCGTACGTCAGGGAGCCGAAGAGCACGATGACCAGCAGCTGGCCGACCGGGTCGGGGCGGCGGGCCTTGGGCGCGCGGGACTCGGGGACGTAGCGCAGGGTCAGCAGGAGGGCCGCGAGCCCGACGGGCAGGTTGATCCAGAAGATGGAGCGCCAGCCCACCGACTCCACCAGCAGCCCGCCCACCAGCGGGCCGGCGGCCATGGAGATGCCGACCACCGCGCCCCACGCGCCGATGGCGCGGGCGCGCTCGCGCGGGTCGGTGAAGGTGTTGGTGATGATCGACATGGCCACGGGGTTGAGCATCGAACCGCCGACCGCCTGCACCGCGCGGGCCGCGATCAGCAGCTCCAGGTTCGGCGCGAGGGAGCAGAGCAGCGAGCCCAGCGAGAACACGACGAGCCCGGCCAGGAAGACCTTCCGGCGGCCGATGCGGTCGGCGGTGGAGCCCGCGAGCATCAGCAGCGCGGCCAGAACGAGCGTGTAGGCGTCGATCGTCCACTGGAGGCCGGCCGTGGAGGCGTGCAGGTCGCGCTGCATGGCGGGCAGGGCGACATTGAGGACGGTGTTGTCGAGGCTCACGATCAGCAGGCTCATGCAGCAGACCGCGAGCACGAGCAGACGTCGGCGATGGCTGAGCTCGGGCATGGCTCCCATCGTACGCCCGCTTCGATAGTGCGGCTAACTAATGACTGTTGCATGATCATGGCGGGTGTACGCCGGGCACCGGCCGGCGTGCGGGAGAATGGGGGAATGCCCACGACCGCCTCGCCCGTGCAGATCGGCCCGCACACCGTCCGGCCGCCCGTCGTCCTCGCCCCCATGGCCGGGATCACCAACGCGCCCTTCCGCACCCTGTGCCGGGAGTTCAGTGGCGGCAAGGGCCTGTTCGTGAGCGAGATGATCACCACCCGGGCGCTGGTCGAGCGCAACGAGAAGACCATGCAGCTGATCCACTTCGACGCGACGGAGAAGCCGCGCTCGATCCAGCTGTACGGCGTCGACCCGGCGACCGTCGGCAAGGCCGTCCGCATGATCGCCGAGGAGGACCTCGCCGACCACATCGACCTGAACTTCGGCTGCCCGGTCCCCAAGGTGACCCGCAAGGGCGGCGGATCCGCGCTCCCGTACAAGCGCAACCTGCTCCGCGCCATCCTGCGCGAGGCCGTCGCCGGCGCCGGGGACCTCCCCGTCACCATGAAGATGCGCAAGGGCATCGACGACGACCACATCACGTACCTCGACGCGGGCCGGATCGCCGTCGAGGAGGGCGTGACCGCCATCGCCCTGCACGGCCGCACCGCCGCCCAGCACTACGGCGGCACCGCCGACTGGGACGCCATCGCCCGGCTGAAGGAGCACGTGCCGGAGATCCCCGTCCTCGGCAACGGTGACATCTGGTCGGCCGAGGACGCCCTGCGGATGGTCCGGACGACCGGCTGCGACGGTGTCGTCGTCGGACGCGGCTGCCTGGGGCGGCCCTGGCTGTTCGCCGATCTGGTCGCCGCGTTCGAGGGGCGCCGGGACGACATCGCGCGGCCCTCCCTCCGCGAGGTCGCCGACGTCATGGTCCGGCACGCCGGCCTCCTCGGCGAGTGGAGCGGCGACGAGTCGAAGGGCGTCGTCGACTTCCGCAAGCACGTCGCCTGGTACCTGAAGGGCTTCGCGGTCGGCTCGGAGATGCGCAAGCGGCTCGCGATCACCTCCTCCCTGGAGGAACTGCGCGCCGGACTCGACGAACTGGACCTCGACCAGCCCTGGCCCGCCGGCGCCGACGGGCCCCGCGGCCGTACCTCCGGCAACAACCGGGTGGTGCTGCCGGACGGCTGGCTGAAGGACCCGTACGACTGCGCGGGCGTGGGCGAGGACGCGGAGCTGGACACCTCCGGCGGCTGACCGGCCGGGACCGGCCGCGTCGGCAGTTGGGTCGGCCCGCCGCCGCGGGCCGACCGGACTGCTCCAGGGCGCCGGGTCAGCCCGCGCCGGGGTGCGGGGTCGAGCCGTACGCCAGCAGGAAGCGGTCGCGGAAGGAGCTCATCTTCCACACCGGGGCGTCCTGCGCGGGCTTCAGCCCCTCCGTCCACCCCCAGTCGGCGATTCTGTCGAGGACCTCCGGGTCCTTGGCGACGATCGAGACCGGCACGTCCCGGCCGGCGTCGTTGCCGCTGACGCGGGCGATGGGCTGGTGGTCGCCGAGGAAGACCAGGACGGTGTCGTCGGTGCCGTAGCGCTCCAGCCACTGGGTGAGGGCGGTCACCGAGTACTCGATCGACCTGCCGTACTCCCGGCGGGACGCGGCGGAGTCGTCGATGACGTCGGCCGCGTCCTTCCCGGCCTTCCGGATGCCCTCGAACACCGAGCCGTCGCCCAGTTCGTCCCAGCCGACCATCTCCGGGAGCGGCGCCCAGGGCTGGTGACTGGAGGTCAGGATGATCTCCGCCATCAGCGGCCGGTCGCGGTCCCTGCCGTGCTCCAGCCGCTGGAACGCCTCCAGCGCGTACTGGTCGGGCATCGTCGACCAGCTGAACTTCGGCCCCCGGTAGCCCAGCCGGAAGGCGTCGTAGACCGTGTCGAGGCCGTAGAACTCCGCCTCCGGCCAGCCCTTCTGCACACCCGGCATGATGCCGACGGTGTCCCAGGCGCCGGTCTTCTGGAAGGCTTTGGTGAGGCTGAGGTGGTCGCTGGCCATGACGGTGCGGTAGCGCTGCTGGGTGTCGACCCACAGACCCGACAGCGTGGTGGAGTGGCCGAGCCAGCTGCTGCCGCCGAAGGTCGCCGAGGTCAGCCAGCCGCTCCGCGCCTGGAAGCCGGCCTTCGCCAGGGCCTTGCCGCTCGCGTCGAGGGCGCTGTCCACGCCCGGCGCCGTGACCGGGTTCTCGATCGCGACGCGGCCGTAGCTCTCGACGAAGGTGAAGATCACGTCCTTGCCGCGCAGACCGGGCACTAGCTGCGCGGGCGGGGTGCCGCCGAAGGTGTCGGTGCGGGCCTCCGCGGCGAACGCGGCCTCGTCCCGCAGGGTGTCCCGCACCCGCTTCGCCTCGGAGGTGAGCGTGTCCGCGACACCGGCGGAGGCGACCGGCAGCCCGGCGTACTGGAGGCCCAGGACGGAACACGTGATCCAGACGGTGCCGGAGACCAGCGTGGCCCGGGTCGCCCGCTGCGGGTCGCGCGCCAGCAGACCGGCCAGCCGGACCGTCGCCAGCGCCAGGACCGCGCACACCAGCACGACGAGGAGGAACACCCCGGCCGTGGCGGCGAGCGCCGTCGCACGGCCCATGGAGTCGGCGACGTACGACTGGGCGTCGTCGAGCAGTTCCCAGTCCAGGACGAGGTTGAAGTCCCGGCCCAGGTACTCCACGAAACCCATGTCGAGCAGGTTCAGCACGGTCAGCGCCCCGAGGAACACCCCGGTCAGCGCCGCCACGGCGACCCGCGGCCGGCGGGGCAGCGCCAGCAGCACCGCCGCCCCCACGATGACCTCCGCGGGCAGCCGCACGAACCGGTCGGGGCGGACCGCGAAGACCCGGTTCGGCAGCAGCACGGCCCCGAGCACGAGCACGACGGACAGCACGGTCGCCGTCCACCACACGATCCGGGCGGCCCGCGGGTGACGGGCGCGCCAGGCACGCCAGTGCGCGACCCGGTCCCGGAAGGACGAGCGCGGCCCGCGCTCCGGCCCCACGGCCGCCTCTCCGCCCTCCCCGGAGGGGTCCCCGGCCTCCCCGGCCTCCTCGGGGTTCCCGGCGGTCCCGGCGGCTCCGGGTTCCCGCAGGCCGGGCAGCTGACGAGAGCGAGTGAAGACGGGCACCCGAAGGTCCTTCCGTACGAAGCCGGGGGGCGGAGCGGCGGATCCGGGGTGGGGACCGGATCCGCCACCGTTGCGTACGGCCTGCCCGCCGCCGGTGTTCACCCCGCCGGGCCCGCGGTCGGCAAACACCCGGCAAACACCCGGCCGAGCCCTCCGTCCCCGGCCCGGCCGGCTACCCCCTCACGCCCCGCCCACCGCCGTGAGCAGCGCCAACGGCGCCGCCGCCGAGCGGGACTCCCGGACGCACGCGTGCGGGTAGGGCACCGGCTCGGCGTGCGTGTCCCGGCCGTAGCCGGCGAGGACCTCCGGCAGCCGGTGGCCCGTCACGGTCGCCGCGTCGACCAGGGCGTGGGCGACCGTACGGGCCTCGTCGTGCAGGCCGTAGCGGGCCAGACCGAGCGTGATCAGCGCGTTGTCGTGCGGCCAGACCGAACCCCGGTGGTACGACAGCGGGTGGTACGCCGGCTGCCCCGCCGCCAGCGTGCGCACGCCCCAGCCGGAGAAGAAGTCGGGTTCGAGCAGGCGCCGGCCGACGACCTCCCCGTACTCCTTGTCCAACAGCCCGGACCACAGCAGATGCCCGGCGTCGGAGGCGAGCGCGTCGACCTGCCGGCCCCGGCCGTCCAGCGCGAGCGCCGGGAAGGAGCGGTCCCGCATCCAGAAGTCCCGCTGGAAGCGGTCGCGCAGATCGGCGGCGGCCTGCTCCAGCAGCGCGGCGTACGTCTCGTCCTGCCACACCGTGCGCGCCACCCACGCCGTACGGCGCAGCGCGTCGTACGCGTACCCCTGGGCCCCCGCCGCCGTCACCGGGCCGCTCGGGCGGGTGCCGTCGGCGGAGCAGATCGAGCCCGGGGAGTCCTTCCAGTTCTGGTTGGCGAGGCCGCCCTGGTCGGCGCGGTAGACCAGGTAGCCGCGCGAGGTGAGCCCGCCGTGGTCGAGCATCCAGCCGACGGCCGCGCGGGCGTGCGGCTCGAGGCGGCGGGCGAGGGCCGCGTCGCCGGTCCGCTCGACGTACGCGCCGAGCAGCACGAGGAAGAGCGGGGTGGCGTCGACCGAGCCGTAGTAGCGGCCGTAGGGGACCTGCCGGAAGTGGGCGAGTTCGCCGTGCCGCACCTCGTGGACGATCTTGCCGGGCTGGGCGACCGACTCCGGGCCGATCTCGGTGGCCTGGGTCGCGGCGAGCGCCGGGAGCGTGGCGGCGGCCAGGTGGGGGCGGTAGGGGAGGGCGAAGAGGGACGTGAGCAGGGCGTCGCGGCCCAGCAGCGTCAGGAACCAGGGGGCGCCCGCCGCCGGGACGCGCAGTTCCTCCCCGTCCGGGCCGGTCGCCGGCACCTGGAGGGCGGCCAGGTCCGCGAGGCCGCGCGCGCACGCGGCGGCCAGCTCGGGCCAGCCGGTCGGGAAGGCGACCCCTTCCACGAACTCGCCCTCCTGCGCAAGAAGCTTTTCGGTCAACGATGCCGGGGAGCTGGGGACGCGCAGGGCCCGCTTCTCGCCGTGCGGCCGCGCCATCACCCGGAGGGTCAGTTCGGCCGTGCCGTGCGGCTCCAGCTCCAGCGCCCACACCAGCCGGCGGGCACCGGTGCCGGTCTCCTCGACACCGTCCGGGCCCGGCTCGGCGGTCACCGTCGTGACGGACCGCCACTCCCCGCGCCGGTAGGTGAACTCCACGCCGTGGTCCAGCACCTCGCGGCGGCGGACGGCGCCGGTCTTGGCGTAGGTGCGGTGGTCGGAGCGGAGTTCGAACTGGTCGGTGAAGTCGGCGTCGACGGTCAGCGCCAGCCGGACCGTCAGCGGCGCCGGGCGGTTGCTGACGACCCGCAGCAGCTCCACGAACGAGCTGTCCCCGACCGCCTGTTCGCGGAAGAGCGTGCACGAGGGCGGCTCGGTACGGCCGCCGCGCGGGACGAGCACGCAGCGCGCGGTGTCCCCGTCGGCGACGGGTGAGAGCACCTCCGGCACGGCCCCGTCGACCGTGAGCTGCCAGCGGCTGAGGTGCCGTGCGTCCCTGACGAACAACCCGTCGGGAGAGCCGGCGCTCCGAACGCCGCTGATGTCCCCGCGGTCACCGACGGCGGCGAACGTCCCGCCGTGCACGAGCAGATGATGCCGGTCCGTCATCCCCGGTCCCCTCCCTTGAGTGCGGTGTCGTCCGAGTGGTGCGGGTCGTGCCGGTCGTGCGGGTGGTGCGGGTGGTGCTGATCGTGCGGGTGGTGGATGTGGTGCGGGTGGTGCGAGTTGGGCTGGTGGTGCCGGCCGTGCGTCGCGTGGGAACCGACGGAGCCTTCCGAGCCGCCGCCGAGGCCGTGCGGGGCGTCCGTGTCGTGCAGCAGGTCGAGGGCGAGGGCCGCGGTCCAGCTGAAGCCGGTCGCCCCGCAGGCCTCGCCGGTGTACGGGTCGACGTACTCGGCGAAGTCCGACGCGCCCGCGACGTCCAGCACGGCCTCGCGCAGCGCGTCCGCGTGAGCCAGCTCGCCGTGCGCCCTCAGACCCCGCTCCAGCAGCCAGTTCGTGTTGAACCAGGCCGGTCCGCGCCAGTAGCGGTGCGGGTCGAAGGCCTCGCCGAGCAGGTCGTAACTGGGGGCGAGGCGGGTGCTGGTGCCCAGCCCGAAGCGCGGGCCGCGCAGTGTGCCCACGAGAGCGGCGGCGACCTCGCGCGGCAGGCCCGGCAGCAGCAGCGGCACCAGGCCGGAGACCCCGCGCTCCCGGATCAGCCCCCCGCCGCGCAGGTCCCGGCAGAGGAACATGCCCTCCGCCGGATCCCACAGCCGGTCCACGAGCGCCGCCGTCAGCCGCTCCGCGCGCGCGTGCCGGGCCGTTCCGGTGGCGCCCAGCTCCCGCGCGACACGGGCGAGCGCGTACTCGGAAGCGATGAGCAGGGCGTTGAACGACGGATCCTCCACGGCGAAACCACCGCCACCACCGCCGTTCCCCCCACCCGGCCCGACACCGTTCCCCCCACCCGGCCCGGCACCGTTCCCCCCACCCGGCCCGGCACCGTTCCCCCCACCCGGCCCGGCACCGCTCCCCCCACCCAGCCCGTCCCGGTACCCGCCGTCCCGATAGTCCGTCGCCAGCCGCACATACCGCCCGTAGTCCAGATCCGTCGGCCGGTCCTCCGCGGCCCCGTGGTGCAGGTCGGCGCGGCGGAAGGAGCGGGCCGGGGCGGGGGTGATCCGGGAGAGCGGGGCGTCCCAGGAGGGGGCGTTGTCCATGCCCTGCTCCCAGGGGTGCACGACCGACACCAGCCCGCCCCCGCCCAGGTCCCGCCGGTGCAGCAGATAGCGGTGCCAGGCGGCCAGCCGGGGGTACACCCGGGCCAGGAAACCGCGCGCCCGGGACAGACCCGGGTCGGCGCAGTGCACCAGCCAGGCCGCCAGCGCGTGCACCGGTGGCTGCACGATGCCCGAGGTCTGTACGGTGCGCGGGGCGCCCGCAGCGCGCCCCGCGGTCGAGGAGCGCCAGAAGTCGGGGCTCGGGAAGTACGCGTCGAGCGGCACGGAGGGGTTGAAGACGATGTGCGGGATCCGCCCGTCGCCCCACTGGGCGGCCAGCAGCGTCTCCAGCTCCGTCTGGGCCCGCCGCGGCGAGACGTGCCGCAGCCCGATCGCGATGAACGCCGAGTCCCAGGACCACTGGTGCGGGTACAGCCCGCGCGAGGGCACCGTCGACGCTCCGGTCCAGTTGCCCCGGAGGACCTCCACCGCCCGGACGTGCAGCGACCCGGCCGGAACGGCAAGGTCGTATACAGCGGCGGTTCCCGCGGGGCGGGCGATGAGCTGGGCGGTGCGATCCACTCGGGGCTCCCCGAAGAACGACGACGACGGCACAGTCGACCCGGTTCGGTAGTGGCTACCGTAGGGTTACGTCTATTTAACACGCAAAACCCAATATGTAATGCAAGCTTGGGAAACACAAGGGGGTGCGCATGACCGGACAGCCGGGACGGACCGGCAGAGGCGGCGGTCAGGCAGGCGCCGGAGATCTGCTCGCACTGGTACGCACCGGGCGGGCGACGACACGCGGCGCCCTCCAGCAGGCCACCGGCCTCTCCCGTGCGACCGTCGGCCAGCGCCTGGACCGTCTCTTCCGCGCGGGCTGGCTGCGCGAGGGCGCCGGCGGCCCGGTCGACTCCCCGCTGGGCGGCCGCCCCTCCATCACCCTCGAGTTCGACGACGCGCACGCCGTCGTCCTCGCCGCCGACCTGGACACCCGGCACGCGCGCGCGGCGGTGCTCTCCCTGACCGGCGACCTCCTCGCCGAGCACTCGGGCGTGCTGGCGGTCGAGGAGGGCCCGGACGTCGTCCTCGGCGAGCTGGGGCGCTGGTTCGCGGAGCTGCTGGAGAAGGCGGGCCACCGCGCGGACGAGGTCTGCGGCATCGGCATCGCCGTCCCCGGCCCGGTCGACAGCGAGGCCGGCCGGGTCGTCCAGCCGCCGATGATGCCCGGCTGGGACGGCTACGACCTACGCGGCCGCCTCGCCAGGGCGTTCACCGACCGCACGGGGGCGCCCCCGGTGCCGGTCCTCGTCGACAACGACGCCAACGTCATGGCGTACGGCGAACAGCGCACCGCCCACCCTGACTGCTCGGCGTTCGTACTGGTGAAGGTGTCGACGGGCATCGGCGCGGGGGTCGTGGTCGACGGCGCGATCTACCGGGGCGTGGACGGCGGGGCCGGCGACATCGGCCACATACGCGTCGGCACCGAGGCGCTGTGCCGCTGCGGCTCACGGGGCTGCCTCGCGGCCGTCGCGAGCGGTGGCGCGGTGGCCCGGCGGCTGGCGGAGAGCGGGGTCCCCGCGGCCTCCGGTTCGGACGTGCGCGATCTGCTCGCCGCCGGGCACCCGGAGGCGGCCGCGCTGGCCCGGGAGGCCGGACGGCAGGTGGGCGACGTGCTGGCGACCGTCGTGACGCTGCTCAACCCCGGGGTGCTGATGATCGCCGGTGACCTGGCCGGCACCCCCTTCGTCACGGGCGTGCGCGAACTGCTCTACCAGCGGGCGCTGCCGCGCTCCACCGCCCGGCTGGAGGTGGTGACCTCACGGCTGGGGGAGCGCGCGGGACTGGTGGGCGCCGGGGCGCTGGTCGTGGAGCACCTGTACGCGCCGGAGCGGGTGGAGGAACGCCTGCTGGCCCTGGGCGTCTGACAGCGCGGGCCCTGGGCGTCCGACAGTGCGGGCACGGGGCGTCCGACAGTGCGGGCCCTGGGCGTCCGACAGTGCGGGCACGGGGCGTCCGACAGCGCGGGCACGGGGCGTCCGACACCGCGGGCACGGGGCGTCCGACACCGCGCCGTGTCGTCCGTGTTTCCGTCCCGAACCGGCGTCCGCATGGTGAAACCGGGCCATCTGTGGAAGCGTGATTCTCGCCACCCTGGAGCCACCCATGATAGGGGTAGCGCTCAGATGAGCGGATCGCGCGCGACTGCACTTCTCCAAGGGGTGGCACTGAGTGCCACCCCTTGATCGTTCATCGATCGAAATCAAACGCGCGAAGACCCGCTCATCAGAGCGTAAAAGCGGGGTTGTGAGCCTGTCTGTGTTCAAGAAGTGAAAACATCGGCTGCTCAGCGCTTGCCCAGCCTTGACTTTCGATCCCGTGGCGGACGACGGGTTACAGGCGTATGACGCACAAGTAGACGTACCCAGGCGCCTTCGATCTGGGTATGTTCCTCGCCGTCAGGGCAGCCACCGCGTCCTCGAGGAGTCGAGACCCGTGTCGGAAAACAAAGATCCCCACGTAGCTCAGCCGGCAACGAGCGTTGACGGCGTGAAGTTCGTCTACGACTTCACCGAGGGCAACAAGGACCTCAAGGACCTCCTCGGTGGCAAGGGCGCCAACCTCGCCGAGATGACCAACCTGGGCCTGCCGGTTCCGCCCGGCTTCACCATCACCACCGAGGCCTGCAAGGTCTACCTCGACAGCGGCGAGGAGCCGGCGGCACTGCGTGACGAGGTGAGTGCGCACCTCGTCGCCCTCGAGGAGCGGATGGGCAAGAAGCTCGGCCAGGCCGACAACCCCCTGCTCGTCTCGGTCCGCTCCGGTGCCAAGTTCTCGATGCCCGGGATGATGGACACGGTCCTCAACATCGGCCTCTCCGACAAGTCGGTCCAGGGCCTGGCCGCCCAGGCCGGCGACGACCGCTTCGCCTGGGACTCCTACCGCCGCCTGATCCAGATGTTCGGCAAGACGGTCCTCGGCGTCGACGGCGAGCTCTTCGAGGAGGCCCTGGAGGCGGCGAAGGCGGCCAAGAAGGTCACGGTCGACACGGAACTGGAGGCCGCGGACCTCAAGAAGCTGGTCACCAGGTTCAAGAAGATCGTCAAGACCGAGGCCGGGCGGGACTTTCCCCAGGACCCGCGCGAGCAGATGGATCTCGCGATCAAGGCGGTCTTCGACTCGTGGAACGGCGACCGGGCGAAGCTGTACCGGCGGCAGGAGCGGATCCCGCACGACCTGGGCACGGCCGTGAACGTCTGTTCGATGGTCTTCGGCAACCTGGGACCGGACTCCGGCACCGGCGTCGCCTTCACCCGTGACCCCGCCTCGGGCCACCAGGGCGTCTACGGCGACTACCTCCAGAACGCCCAGGGCGAGGACGTCGTCGCCGGCATCCGCAACACCGTGCCCCTGGCCGAGCTGGAGCGGATCGACAAGAAGTCCTACGACCAGCTGCTCGGCATCATGGAGACGCTGGAGAACCACTACAAGGACCTCTGCGACATCGAGTTCACGATCGAGCGCGGTCAGCTGTGGATGCTCCAGACGCGCGTGGGCAAGCGGACGGCCGGCGCCGCCTTCCGCATCGCCACCCAGCTCGTCGACCAGGGCCTGATCGACGAGACCGAGGCCCTCCAGCGGGTCAACGGCGCGCAGCTCGCGCAGCTGATGTTCCCCCGCTTCGACGAGCACGCCAAGACCGAGCAGGTCGGCCGGGGCATCGCCGCCTCGCCGGGCGCGGCGGTCGGCAAGGCCGTCTTCGACTCGTACACGGCCGTCAAGTGGTCCCGCTCCGGTGAGAAGGTCATCCTCGTCCGCCGCGAGACCAACCCCGACGACCTGGACGGCATGATCGCCGCCGAGGGCATCCTGACCTCGCGCGGCGGCAAGACCTCCCACGCGGCGGTCGTGGCCCGCGGCATGGGCAAGACCTGCGTCTGCGGCGCCGAGGAGCTGGAGGTCGACACCAAGCGCCGCCGCATGACCGTCCCCGGCGGTCACGTGGTGGAAGAGGGCGACGTCATCTCCATCGACGGCTCCACCGGCAAGGTCTACCTCGGCGAGGTCCCCGTCGTCCCGTCCCCGGTCGTCGAGTACTTCGAGGGCCGCATGCACGCCGGCGCCGACGACGCCGACGAACTGGTCGAGGCCGTGCACCGCATCATGGCCTTCGCGGACCGCAAGCGCCGGCTGCGGGTCCGCGCGAACGCCGACAACGCCGAGGACGCGCTGCGCGCCCGCCGCTTCGGCGCCCAGGGCATCGGCCTGTGCCGCACCGAGCACATGTTCCTCGGCGACCGCCGCGAACTGGTCGAGCGCCTGATCCTCGCGGACACGGAGGCCGAGCGCGAGGAGTCCCTGAAGGAGCTGCTCCCGCTCCAGAAGCGGGACTTCGTGGAGCTCTTCGAGGCGATGGACGGCCTCCCGGTGACGATCCGTCTCCTCGACCCGCCGCTGCACGAGTTCCTCCCCGACATCACGGAACTCTCCGTCCGCGTCGCCCTCGCCGAGTCCCGCCAGGAGCCGCACGAGAACGAGCTGCGCCTGCTCCAGGCGGTCCACCGCCTGCACGAGCAGAACCCGATGCTCGGCCTGCGCGGCGTCCGGCTGGGCCTGGTCATCCCCGGCCTGTTCACCATGCAGGTCCGTGCCATCGCCGAGGCGGCGGCCGAGCGCCGCAACGCCAAGGGCGACCCGCGCGCCGAGATCATGATCCCGCTCGTCGGCACGGTCCAGGAGCTGGAGATCGTCCGCGAGGAGGCCGACCAGGTCGTCGCGGAGGTCGAGGCGGCGACGGGCGTGACCCTGAAGCTGTCGATCGGCACGATGATCGAGCTGCCGCGCGCCGCGCTGACCGCCGGTCAGATCGCCGAGGCCGCCGAGTTCTTCAGCTTCGGCACCAACGACCTCACCCAGACGGTCTGGGGCTTCAGCCGCGACGACGTGGAGGCCTCCTTCTTCACCGCGTACCTGGAGAAGGGCATCTTCGGCGTCTCCCCGTTCGAGACGATCGACAAGGACGGCGTGGGCTCCCTGGTGAAGTCCGCCGCCGAAGCGGGCCGCCGCACCCGCCCCGACCTCAAGCTCGGCGTCTGCGGCGAACACGGCGGCGACCCCGAGTCCGTCCACTTCTTCCACGAGGTCGGCCTCGACTACGTCTCCTGCTCCCCCTTCCGCATCCCGGTGGCCCGCCTGGAGGCGGGGCGCGCGGCGACGCAGTCGGAGGGCAGCGACCACCGCTGACCCGGGTCCGGCCCCGACCGACCCGACCCGACCCCGGAGCCGCCACGGTCCCCGACCCTCAGTACCGATCGGGGCGGCTCCGGCATGCAAGAGGAGGGCGACACCCTGTGCGGGGGTGTCGCCCTCTGTGCCGTTTCCGGGCGGTGGCTGGATATCGATCGCCTGATGTGATGGTGGGCCGCCGACTGAAGGTTTCTTCTTGTGATTGATCCATTACCTTCTGTGATCACCCGGGGATGATGGAGCATCCCGGTGACCGAGAGGTGAGGGATGAAGAAGGTCCTGGTGGGCGCGGCCGCGGCGGTGCTGTTCTGTACGGGCGTGGGGACGGCGGCTGCCGATGCGTGGCACCGTCTGCCCGACATGCGTCCGGACGGTGTGCTGTTCTTCGAGGGGCAGTACCAGTTCAATCCGCCGGAGCGGAACCACGGTGCCTTCGAGTGGAGGGGGAAGTTGCAGGACACCCTGCCGGACGACGGGCACAACGTGTACATGCAGGCGCGTGCCGAAGGACACGGCTGGTCGCGTTACAACGGCAAGCAGCGGCGCACGGTGTCCCTGCACCACTCCAACTGGGACGGCGCCCAGCGCTACACGGACAACGCGGAGATCCGGGCGTGCCGTGACCGTGGAAGCCTGCGGCCCGACAACTGTTCCCCGGTGGCAGAGCGCCACGGGCCGGAATGGGCGCGCTGACACTGTCTCGGACTCCGAGGCCCGGGCAGATGTCCGGGCCTCCGCTCGTCATAGGGGAAGAAGATCAATACGTCAGAAGTCCTGTCGGCCGAGGGTGTCGAGCTCTGCTACGGCGAGACGCGAGCCGTCAGGGATGCGCAATTGACGGTCCGCCGCGGCGAGATCGCGGCGATCACCGGGCAGAGTGGCTCCGGGAAGTCCTCGTTGCTGTACTGCCTGGCCGGGGTGTTGCCCGTGGCGCGGGGAGAGGTCCGCTTCGAGGGGCGCTCGCTCGCGGAGCTGGACGACGAGGAACTCAGCGCGCTGCGCCGGGAGCGGTTCGGGTTCGTGTTCCAGTACGGAGAGCTCCTGCCCGAGCTGACGGTCGAGGAGAACACGGCTCTGCCTCTGCGCCTGGCAGGCCGACGCAAAGCCGAGGCGCTGGCCGCCGCGGGTGAGGTTCTCGGGCGGCTCGGGCTGGCGGACCTGCGTCAGCGCCGGCCCTCGCAGGTCTCGGGCGGGCAGAGCCAACGTGTGGCCGTGGCCCGTGCGCTGGTCCACCGGCCGGCCGTGGTGTTCGCGGACGAGCCCACGGGATCGCTCGACAGCGCCAACGCCACCGCCGTGCTCGACGAGTTCCTGGCGCTGGCCCGGTCCCAGGGCACTGCTGTGGTCCTCGTCACCCACGATGCCGACGTGGCGGCTCGCGCGGACACGCACTACATCATGCGTGACGGTGCACTGGCCTGTCGGGCCAGGGAGGTGTCGTGAGGGAACTGCTACTGGGACTGCGCCTGTTGCTGGGCAGTGGCCGGGGCGGCCGGGCGCGGTTCCTGTTGATGACGCTCGGTGCCGCGGTCGGCGTGTGCTGCCTCGCCCTGGTTCTGGCCATTCCCGGCATCCTTGCCGCGCAGGACGCACGGCAGATGGCACGCGATCCGGACTGTGTGAAGGGCCGGACACTCTGTGCGTCCGGTGACCGAGCGGCCCTCGAGCTCATGCTCACGGATCCTTACGGTTCGCGCCCCTTGACCCGTGTCTTCCTCGCCAGGGGAACGGCTCCCACCGAACCTCCGCCGGGTCTCGACGTGTTCCCCGCCGCCGGCGAGGTCTTCGTGTCGCCTCGGCTGCACGAGATCCTCCGGGACGAACCGGGTGTCTCGCAGCTCGTCCCGGGCAGGGAAGCCGGACAGATCGCCGCCGCAGGACTGGCTCGCCCCGACGAGCTCTACGCCTACATCGGCGTCGAACGCAAGGACCTTCCGCAGGGCCACCGCATGTCGGGCTTCGGCAGAGACTACGTTCGGACGCCCACCGTGGAGGACTCGGCCCTCGACATCGTGCGCTTCACCCTCTCCGGAGTGGTCCTGCTCCCCCTCGCGGTCTTCCTGGCCGTGTGTGCCCGGCTCTCCGCCGCCGCACGGGACCGACGGTTGGCCGCACTGCGGCTGCTGGGGGTGAGCAGGAAGGGCGTCCAGCGAGTCAACGCCGCCGAGACCGTCGCGGCGGCGTTCCTCGGCGCCGTACTGGGCCTTGCCACGTACTGGCTCGTCAACCAGCTCGTCGCACGGGTCGGACTGCCCGGCTTCACCTGGTACCCGTCCGACGGATCGCTGTCCGCGTCCACCGCCGTCGTCTGTCTGGCCGGATGCCCTGCGCTGGCCTGGTTCGTGGGACGGCTCGGTGGCCGGCGAGCGGCTGACAATCCGCTGGCGGTACGGCGCGGCGCCGTCGCGAAGGCTCCGTCCAAGTGGGGGCTGCTTCCGCTGATCCCCGGGCTGGGCATCGTGACGGGATACTGCGTCGCCGGCGCGACGGGACACGCCCCGCGCGACACGAGCCTCTCGTCCGTCCTCATGCCGATCGCGGTCGTGCTGGTCGGCGTCGGGCTCGTCATGGTCCTGCCCCTGTTGTCGGGGGTGCTCGCACGGCGTGTCGCTCGGTCGGCCCGTTCGCTCTCCGTCGGGCTGGCCATGCGGCGCAACGAGGTGGAGCCCGGCGGTGCGTTCCGCGTGGCGACCGGCCTGGTCCTCCTGGTTTTCGGCGCCTCCCTGGTGCAGGGCGTGCTCATCGAGCTTGATCAGGTGACCAAGCACACCGCATCCACCCAGACGTACCGCGTCGAGCTGGACACCGTCACACAGGAGCAGCAGCGGGCCATGGAGGAGGTGCCGGCGGGCCGTGGGCATGTGCTCGACGCGAACTCATGGCGGGATCCGGCAGACACCAGGATCTGGTCTCCCGCCATTCAGGCAGTGGTGGCCACGTGTGATCAACTGCGTGACCTGTTGCCCCAGGTCGGCCGGTGCGTCGACGGGCGGCCCAGCCGGCTGGTGAACGCCGCCAATCCCTCCCTGGACGCGGAGGACAAGCCGGGATCCGTCTTCCCCTTCCATGTGCGCGACGAGAAGAAGCAACTCCGTGTGATCAACGTGAGAGTGCCACGGGAGACCGTCACCTACGACGACGACTCGGGTCTGTCGCCTCTCAGCAGCGGCCACGTACTTCTGCCTCCCGGCACACTGCCGGCCGGCTTCCGCCCTGAGGGCGCTGTCCTCGTCTTCGTCAGCAGCTCCGCTCCCGAGACGGTCCGCACCGTCCTGGACAGCATCGGCGGTATCAACCCGACCGCGAAGGTCTGGACCCCCGGCATCAACGTCGAGGCGTTGGAGCAGGTCGCCATCGTCAAGACCCTCCTGGCCGTCGGCATGGTCCTGGGCCTCGTCATCGGCGTGGCCGCCTACCTCGTCGCCGCGACCGACCGGGCCGTCGAGCGGCGCCCCCAGGTCACCGCGCTCGCACTGATCGGCGCGCGGCCCCGCACCCTGCGGGCCGTGCAGGTCACGCAGGTGGTGGTGCCGCTCGGCGTGGGACTCGTGCTGGCCCTGGTCGCGGGGAAGGCGGCCGAGTCGAGTTATCTCGTCACCGGCGGCGGGGACATCTTCTGGGACGGCGCCGGGGTGCCCCTGCTGGTGGCGTCCGCTCTGGGGGTCGTGCTCGTCGCCGCCCTCGGGTCGCTCCCGCTGGTCGGCCGCCGTATCGACCCGGAGTTGATCCGGCGGGACTGAGCGCACGAGGACGTGACAGAACGGGCGGCACCCTGGGGTCAGGGGGCCGCCCGTTCGGGTCAGAGCGGTACCGCCACCCCCGTGAACGTCGTCTCCGGGGTCTGGGGGCTGGTGAAGCGGGCGTTGACGACGTAGAGGCGGTTGTGGTGGCGGGCGGCTGTGGTGGGGACGTCGAAGTGGGGGGAGGTGATCGTGCGGGTGAGGGTGGCGGTGGTGGCCGTCCTGTCGAGGGTCCAGACGGTGATCTTGTTGAGGCGGTTCTGTACGACGTACAGGGTGCGGCCGACGCGCAGCAGGCCGTCGCCGTTGGTGACGTCGGTCGCGCCGGTCAGGGTGATCCGGGTGGCGTGGCCGGTCCGGATGCTCACCCGGTACAGCTGTCCGGCGTTGACGACGATCAGGCCGCGGCCGTCGGGCGTGGCGACGAGGCCGTTGGCGCTGTTGGTCCCGGCGGGTGCCTGGACCCAGTCGCCGGTGAGGGGGAGCGCGCGCACCTCGCCGCCGCGGCCGCGCGGGACGCCGTACAGGACGGCGTCGCGGGAGTCGGTGAACCAGGCGCGGTCCCCGTGCAGGACGACGTCGTTGATGAAGGGCGCCGCGTTGCGGGTGAGCTGGTGGGTGGCGAGCAGCTCGCCCGAGCGCGAGTCGATGATCCTCGCGGTTCCGCCGGCGCCGCCGCTGACGTACAGCAGGCCGTCGTCGTCCAGTTTCAGGCCGATCGACGCGAGGCCGGTGCCGCCCTCGTGGAGCACGGTGCCCTCGCCGGTGCGCAGGTCGGTGCGGTAGACGCCGCCGTGGGCGCGGGAGCCCATGTAGGCGTACGGCCTGCTGCCGATGGTGATGCCTTCGGGGAGCCAGCCGTCGGGGAGCGGGAACACCGTCGGCCAGGTGGCCGTGCCGGGGCGGGACGGTGTGGCGGTGGCGGTGGCCGGGGCCGCGGTGGCCGTGAGGGTGAGGGCGGCCAAGGCGCCGCCGAGGACGGTGCGGCGGGACGGGTCGGGGGTCATGTCGGTGCCTCCGGGGTGAGGTCGGGCGGCGGACTCGTCATGCACGGCTTTGCTTCCATCGTGAACTCCGATGGCGAGTAACGAGCCGCCGGCCGACCGGGTTCCCCCTCTGCCTGTCAGGTTCCTTTCAATATTGCTGTCGGTTCGCTGTCGGCGGTCCCTTGGCCGCCCATGGGGTGTCTATGTGCGGAACGGGCCCGTCACCTCGTACGTGATGCCCCCCGACGAGCTGCCCGACGTGCCGCGCTGGCTGGAGAAGTACAGGCGTGTGCCGTCGGGGGAGAAGGCCGGGCCGGTGATCTCCGAGGCCGACTGGCCGTCGATGCGGAGGAAGGGGGCGACGACGTCGTCCGGGGTGATCACGCAGATCTCCATGTTCCCGCCGTCCTCCGCCACGAACAGGTCGCCGGAGGCGGCGCCGGTGACGTTGTCGACGCCGGTCAGGGGAGCCGTGCCGGACGTCACCAGGGAGTCGTCGTAGGCGAGGTCGATCGTCTGGGCCGCCGCGTCGTACCGCCAGACGCGGTTGTCGCCCTTCGTCGTGAACCAGCACGTGCCGTCCGCGTAGTAGCAGCCTTCGCCGCCGTTGAAGCGCTTGGCGCCGGAGACCTGGTTGCGGGTGGCGGTGGCGCCGGTGGGGTCCGGGACCGGCGACCAGGTCACCGGGCCGCTCGTCGCGCTCCCCGCCACCAGCACCTCCAGCGTGCCGGCCGACAGGTCGCCCCACGTCGTCGGGCGGAAGCGGTAGAAGCAGCCGTCGGTGACGTCCTCGGTGAGGTAGACGACCCCGCGGACCGGGTCGGCGGCCGCCGCCTCGTGCTTGAAACGGCCCATCGCGTCCCGGCGCACCGCCGCCTTCACGCCCCAGGGGTCCGTCTCGTAGACGTATCCGCGGTCGACCTCCTCGCAGGACAGCCAGGTGTTCCACGGCGTCTTCCCGCCCGCGCAGTTGGTGCGGGTGCCGGAGAGGATGCGGTACGCGCCGGTCACCGTGCCCGACGACGAGAACGTCACCGCGCTCGCCCCGCCCGAGGGGTTGATCTCCGAGTTGGAGACGTAGATCCAGCCGGTGCCGTTCGCGTAGCAGGCGCCGCCGTCGGGTGCGTTGTGCCAGGTGTACGAGGTGCCGGTGACCGTCTGCCCGGAGCGGGCGATCACCCGGCTGGTGAAGCCGCTCGGGAGGCGGATGCCGTTGGTGTCCGGTGCGCCGAGCGCCCCGTACGGTCCGGTGCCGGGCTGGGCCGGCGCCGCGTACGCGGCGCCGCGCCAGAGGGTTCCGCCGAGCACGGCGGACCCGCCGATGACGGCGGCACGCAGGAGGGTACGACGTTCCACGCTCACTCCCAGGGGGTGTCGTGACCGCCCCGCCGCCGGTCGGCCGCGGGGTCGTGCGGTCAGGGAGGCTAGAAGCGCGGGGTGGCCATGCCGTGCACACGTCGTGACGGGGGAGTGCCCGGGGCGAGGACAGCGGTGGTCCGCCAGTCAGGTGGTGTGGCGCGACGACTGTCCGGTCATGCGACGGTCCGTTGAGGTGACGGTCGGTTGTGCGACTGACAGTCCGGTGAACCGGACCGGCCCGGGCGGGGTTCCGGCGGTCGGGGAGACCGCCGGGACCGCGCCCGGGCCGGTGGTGAGGCGGGGGCCGGCCGTCAGGCCGCCCGCACCTCGTAGGTGGTGATGCGGACCGTGTCGTCGTCCAGGCACTGCCCGCTGCGCAGGTCGAAGCGCTGCTTGAGCAGGGGCGAGGCGACGAACGGGCTGCCCTGCTGGGAACCCATCAGGCCGCGGGAGAGGACCGCCGCGCCGCCGAACGGGTCGCGGTTGTCGACGGCGTACAGCTCGCCCTTGCGGTCGCGGAACAGGGCGACCTGGCGGCCGTCCGGCAGCAGGGCGGCCACGCCCCGGCCGGGGATGAGCTGGTGCAGGTCGCAGACGGTGAACCAGTCGTCCGCCGGGGAGTCCAGCTTCAGCTGGACCTTCAGGTCGGTCGTCTCGGGTGCCAGGGTCATCGCTGGGCGCTTCCTTCCAGGACGTCTTCCGTGGGACGCATGCCGATGGAGAGCAGCGGCAGGTCGGGCTTGATCTGGTCGCGCTCGGGGACGAAGCCGACGACCGGGTCCGGGGTGTCGGGCGCGTTCACGAAGGACACGAACCGGGCCAGCTTCTCGGGGTCGTTGATGGTGGTGGCCCACTCGTCCGCGTAGTGCGCGACGTGCGCCGCCATCAGGGTCTCCAGCTCCTCGCAGATGCCGAGGGAGTCCTCCACGACCACGTCCCGGACGTGGTCCAGGCCGCCGGGGATCCGCTCCAGCCAGGTCGAGGTGCGCTCCAGGCGGTCGGCGGTGCGGATGTAGAACATCAGGAACCGGTCGATCAGGCGGATCAGCTCGGCGTCCGACAGGTCCTGGGCGAGCAGGTCCGCGTGGCGCGGGGTGGCGCCGCCGTTGCCGGCGACGTACAGGTTCCAGCCGTTGGCGGTGGCGATCACGCCGAAGTCCTTCGACTGGGCCTCCGCGCACTCGCGCTGGCAGCCGGAGACCGCCGACTTCAGCTTGTGCGGGGAGCGCAGCCCCCGGTAGCGCAGCTCCAGGTCGATCGCCATGCGGACGGAGTCCTGGACGCCGTAGCGGCACCAGGTCTGCCCGACACAGGACTTCACCGTCCGCAGCGACTTGCCGTAGGCGTGCCCGGACTCGAAGCCGGCGTCCACCAGGCGGGTCCAGATGAGGGGGAGCTGTTCGACGCGGGCGCCGAACATGTCGATCCGCTGGCCGCCGGTGATCTTCGTGTAGAGGCCGAAGTCGCGGGCGATCTCGCCGATCACGATCAGGCCCTCGGGGGTGATCTCGCCGCCGGGGATGCGCGGGACGACCGAGTACGAGCCGTTCTTCTGGAGGTTGGCCAGGAAGTGGTCGTTGGTCTCCTGGAGGGCCGCCTGCTCGCCGTCGAGGACGTAGCCGCTCGCGCCGATCGTCGGGGCGAGGGAGGCGATGATCGAGGCGACGGCGGGCTTGCAGATGTCGCAGCCGTCGCCGCCCCGGGCGTCCTCGCGGCCGTAGCGGTCGAGGAGGTCCTGGTAGGTGTTGATGCGCAGGGCGAGGACGATCTCGTAGAGCTCCTCGCGGGTCTGCGAGAAGCAGGCGCACAGGCCCTTGTCGACCACGACGCCGCTCGCCTCCAGCTCGGCGGTGACGAGCTGGCCGAGGACCTTGACGCAGGAGCCGCAGCCGGTGCCGGCCTTGGTGCACTTCTTCACCTCGGGCACGGTCGTGCACTGGTGGTCGGTGACCGCGCCGCGGATCGTGCCCTTGGAGACGTTGTGGCACGAGCAGATGATCGCGTCGTCGGGGAGGGCGGACGGGCCGAGCTGGGCCGGGGCGCCGGCGCCGGCGGGCAGGACCAGCGCCTCGGGCGAGACCGGCGGGACCGAGCCGGTGAACGCGCGCAGCGTGCCGTACGCCTCCGCGTCGCCGACCAGGATGCCGCCGAGCAGCGTGCCGTCGCGGCCGATGACCAGCTTCTTGTACAGACCCGAGCGGGAGTCGGAGTAGACGACGTCGAGGCAGTCCTCGGTGGTGCCGTGCGCGTCGCCGAAGGAGGCCACGTCCACGCCGAGCAGCTTCAGCTTGGTGGAGAGATCGGCGCCCGTGAACGCGGCCTCGTCGGCGGCGATCGTCGCGGCGGCCGTCTCGGCCTGCTCGTACCCGGGGGCGACCAGGCCGTACACCCGGCCGTCGGCGGCGAGCGCGCACTCGCCGATCGCGAACACGTGCGGGTCGGCGACCGTGCGGCACTGCTCGTCGACGCTGATGCCGCCGCGCTCGCCGACCGTCAGACCGCAGTCGCGGGCCAGCTGGTCGCGGGGGCGGACACCGGCGCTGAACACCACCAGGTCGGTGGCGAGTTCGGAGCCGTCGGACAGCTTCATGCCGGTGACCGCGCCCGACTCGTCGACGACGATCTCCTGCGTGCCCACACCGGTGTGGACGGACAGGCCCATGTCCTCGATGGTGCGCAGCAGCGCGGCGCCGCCGCCCTCGTCGACCTGGACGGGCATCAGGCGGGGCGCGAACTCCACGATGTGGCTGGTGAGTCCGAGGCCCTTCAGCGCGCCCGCGGCCTCGAGGCCGAGCAGACCGCCGCCGACCACCGCACCGGTCGTCGCCGTCTTGGCGTACTCCTCGATGGCGAGGAGGTCCTCGATCGTGCGGTAGACGAAACAGCCCTGGGCGTCCTTGTTGGGGACCGGCGGGACGAAGGGGTAGGAGCCGGTGGCGAGGACGAGGGTGTCGTACTCGAAGACCTGGCCGGACCGGGCCGTGACCTTCCTCGCCGCACGGTCGACCGTCTCCGCCGGGTCGCCCACGTACAGCTCGATGCCGTGCTGCTCGATGAACGCCATGTCGGTCATGGAGAGGTCCTCGGGGGTCTTCCCCGAGAAGTACGAGGTGAGCTGGACGCGGTCGTACGCGGGGCGAGGCTCCTCGCACAGCACGACCACGCGGTGCGTGGCGGTCAGGCCGCGCTCGGCGAGCGCTTCGAGGAAGCGCTGGCCGACCATGCCGTGGCCGACGAGCACGATCGTGGGGCGGGGGCCGGTCCCCACAGGTGCGGTCGTGGTCGTGGACATCAGGAGCCTCCATCGTTGGTGAGCAGGTGGAGCAGAGGAGCGCCGTTGCGCGGGAGCGGCTCTGCTCCCTCCCAGGCGCGCGCGAGCGCGCCGACGGTGCCGAGTTCGCCGACGAGGACCCCGCCGACCAGGCGGTCGTCGCGGACGACGACCTTGCGGTAGGTGCCGCGGGTGGCGTCGGCGAGCTGGACGACGTCGTCGCCGGGGCGTGCCTCGGTCTCGCCGAACGCGGCGAGGTCGAAGGCGGTGGTGCCGTTGAGCGTGAGGCGGGTCAGGGAACGGGTGCCGGTGTAGCGGGCGCCGGTGTTCCCGGCGGTGCCCGCGAGCAGTTCGGCCAGTACGTCGGCCTGTTCCAGGGCGGGGGCGGCGAGGCCGTAGACGTTCCCGTCGTGCTGGGCGCAGTCGCCGATCGCCCGGATGTGCGGGTCGCAGGTGCGCAGTTCGTCGTCGACGAGGACGCCCTTGTGGACGGCGAGCCCGGCCGTCTTGGCGAGGCCGGCGCGGGGGTGGACCCCGCAGGCCAGCACCACCAGGTCGGCGTCGAGGGCGTATCCGTCGGCCATCTCCACCGAGCGGACCGCGCCGCCGACGCAGCGCACGTCGCGCACCCGGCACTCGGTGTGCACCTCGACGCCGAGGTCCTTCAGGTGCCGCAGGACGAGCTTCGAGGCGCCCGGGTCGAGCTGGCGCTCCATCAGCCGCTCGGACTGCTGGGCGAGGACGACCTGCGCGCCGCGCACGGCGAGCGCGCGGGCCGCGGAGACCCCGAGGAGTCCGCCGCCGATGACGACGGCCCGCACGCCCGGCCGGACCGCCTTGGACAGGCCCAGGCAGTCGTCCATGGTCCGGAACGCGTGCACGCCCTCGGGCAGGACGTGGTCCGGGGTGAACAGGCCGCGCAGCGGCGGCAGTACCGGGTTGGAGCCGGTCGCCAGCACCAGCGTGTCGTATGCGATCTCCGAGCCGTCCGCGCAGGCGACGGCGCGCCGTTCGCGGTCGATGCCGGTGACGCGGGCGCGCACCAGTTCGGCCGGTGCGGGCAGCGCGATCACCTCGGGGGCGTACCGGCCGGCCAGCACCTCGGCGAGCAGGACCCGGTTGTACGGGACGTGCTCCTCCTCGCCGATCAGCAGGGCGGGCGTGCCGAGCTCACCGAGCCGCCGGGCGAGCCGTACGCCCGCGAGGCCGGCGCCGATCACCACCACACGCGAATTCGAGGTCATGCCGTCGAGCGTGCGGTGCGGAGGTTACCCGGCCGCATCACGGTTGTTTCCCGCGAGGAACGCTGCCCTCAGCGGGGGCGGCGGACAGGTGTGAGGGTTCTGAGCCGGCGGCGCCGGGGGGCGGTGAGGACAAGGGGTGCGGGCCCGTCGGGCGGGTCCGCAACCTCAGGACCTGCTCAGATCGGTGGACGGGACATGTATCCGGCCCCGTAGGGTCGCGTCCATGCCTGACATACCGATGACCATGGTGGCCGTCCTCTGTCTCGCCGCCCTCGCGGCCGGCTGGATCGACGCCGTGGTCGGCGGCGGCGGGCTGCTGCTGCTCCCGGCGCTCCTGCTCGGCCTGCCGGTCGGCGGCCCGGCCGCGCACGCGCTCGGCACCAACAAGGCGGTGGCCATCGTGGGCACCGCCGGGGCGGCGGTCACATACGCCCGCCGGGCGCCGGTCGACGTGGGGATGGCCGTCCGGATCGGGCTCGCCGCGCTCGCCGGGTCGTCGGCGGGGGCGTTCTTCGCGGCCGGGATGAGCACCGACGTGCTCAAGCCGGTGATCATGGTGGTGCTGCTGGGGGTGGCCGCCTTCGTCATCCTGCGCCCCGCGTTCGGCACGGCCCCCGCGACCGGACCGGCCGGACCGCGCCGGATCCTCGCCGCCATCGGCCTCGCGGGCCTCGGCATCGGCTTCTACGACGGTCTCGTCGGCCCCGGCACCGGCACCTTCCTCGTCCTGGCGCTGACCGCCGTGCTCCACCACGACCTGGTGACCGCCTCCGCCACCGCGAAGATCGTCAACTGCTGCACCAACGCGGGCGCCCTCGCGATGTTCGCCTGGCAGGGGGCCGTGCTGTGGCAACTGGCCGGACTGATGGCCGTGTTCAACCTGGCGGGCGGCATGCTGGGGGCCCGGACGGCACTGAAGAAGGGCAGCGGGTTCGTGCGCGTCGTGCTGCTGACGGTGGTGTTCGCGCTGGTGGCGAACCTGGCGTACGAGCAGTGGGTGGCCTGACGCCCAGGGCGGGCGGCCCTTCCGGCGCCTCGGTGGCGGGCGCGGCCTCCGGCACCCGGTGGCGGGTCCCCTTCCGGCGCCTCAGCGGCGGGCGCCGCCTCCGGCCCCCCGGCGGCGGGCCCCCTTCCGGCCCCCGGCCACGGGCGCCTCTTCCAATGCCCCAGCGGCGGACGCCCCTTCCGGTACCCCGACGGTGGGCCCCTCCGGTACCCCGGCCACGGGTGCCCCTTTCGACGCCCCCGGCCACGGGTGCCCTTTCCGACGCCCCCGGCCACGGGTGCCTGCCCCCTCCGGCCCCCCGGCCACGGGTGCCCCCTCCGGCGCCCCGGCGTCGGGCGCCCCCTCCGGCCCCCCGGCCGCGCACGCCCTGCGGTCAGCCCGTGCGACTGTCCGTCAGGTGGGCGAAGACGACCACGTTCGCCTGGTAGCCGGTGGTGCGGGAGTAGCCGCCGCCGCAGGTGATGACGCGCAGTTCAGGGCGTTTCGCCGCGCCGTAGACCGTCCTGTCGGGGAAGTCGCGCGCGTCGTACATCTCGACCGCGTCCACGGTGAACACCGCGACCGTGCCGTCGCGCCGGTCCACCTCGATCGTGGCGCCCCGCTCCAGTGCGCCCAGGTCGTAGAAGACGGCGGGGCCGTCGGTGGTGTCGACGTGGCCGGCGACGATCGCGGTGCCGGTCTCGCCGGGGGTGGTGCCGGACTCGTACCAGCCGGCGAGGTTGTCGTCCTCGGCGGGCGGCACGTCGAGGCTGCCGGACGCGGTCAGACCCAGGCCCGTGAGGGGGGCGTCGACGCGCAGGGACGGGATGCGGACGCGGTCGGGCGGGGAGGGCGGCAGCGGGGGAGCGGGCGCGGGCACGGGCGCGGACGTGGAGTGCGGGTCGGCGCGGCCCGGGTGCGCCTGGGCCGCGGACGGCCGCGGCGGGGCGTGCGAGTCGGCGCCGCTGTGCAGCAGCCACGCACCCGAGCAGAGGGCGACCGCGGTGACGGCCGCTATCGCGGAGTTGCCGACCCTGCGCATGCGAAGCACTCCTCTCGTGGACGGAGGCCCCGTGCCCCCCTCCGGGCCGCGAGGGGCGTCGGACCCGGAGGGGGAGGGGACATGCGGTACCGGCCGACGGACAGCGGAGGATGTCCGTCAGATCCCGTCGCCTCTCGCCCGGCGATGCAGGAGCCAGGTACCGCCCGCGGCGGCGACGGCGAGAGCCGCCACACCGGCCGCGGTCTGCACGGGATCGGGGCCCAGTGCGCCGCCGACCCCCGTCTTCACACTTCCTCGCGGATACACCTGCTGCGGCACGGCCGTCAGCGTCACCACCAGGTCCCCGGTGACCTTCCGGCCGTCCGCGGCGCACTCCGCGACGATCTCGTAGGTGCCCGGCTGCGCGCTCGGCGGCACCCGGAACCGCCCGACCGCCTCGCTCTCCCGGGCGCCGGGCGCCAGCGTGAAGCGCCCGGCGCCCACCGCGCCGGCGTCGCCCGCCGCCGTCGCCGGGGCCCCGCACGCCGCCGTCTCCACGGTGACCTCGTCGCCCGGCACCACGCTGGAGGGAGACACCTCCAGCCGGCCGGTGCCGGTGCCGGCGGCCCAGGCGGGCGCGGCGACGGCGCCCGCGGCGGCCACGGCGAACACGCTGCCGGTCAGCAGACGGACGGCGGTACGTCGCATCGGTGCTCCTCCGAGCTCGTCCAGGGCACGGCCCGCGGCATCCCCATGTGCCGCTGCGTCGGTCGCGTCCCTGCCCTTACGAGGTAAGTCCCGGCGGCGCGAACGCGCTTCTCGAGAGGGCGTCGGCAAGGAGGTGAACGGGGGGCGGGACGCGTGACCGCCGGGGCGTTCGGGCAGGTCACCGCCGTGCGGCGGGTGTCCGGCGGAAAACCGCGGGGCGAGGGTGTGAACGGGTGACCGGCCTCACCGCACGGTCCCGCCGCGCCCCCTCCACTCCCCGCCCGGGATCGGCTCGCCGTGCGCCCTCAGCCGGGCCGCCACGCCGGGCGCGGCGAGGTACACCCAGGCCCGCACCGGTCGTCCGACGCCGTCCCGGAGCACCTCCCGGACCACCCGCTCGTACAGGTTGCGCGGGTCCCCCGGCCGGTACTCCTCCAGGCGGTCGAGGTCGGCGAGGAGGCGTTCGTAGGCCTCGGGGAGCGCGGTGACGAGGTCTCCGGTGACGAGCCCGCCGGACTCCTCCACGGCGTACGGGTAGCCGGGGCCGTCGTACAGCACCGCGTCCCGGAGGCGGGCGGGCTCCTCGGGGAGGGTGCGGCCGCGCAGCAGAAGGCCGTGGTTGGCCTCGCCGGGGCGCAGGGTGCCGTAGACGAAGAAGGGCAGCTCCGGAACGCTCACGGAAACGATTCTCTCCCCTCACTCCTCCCGCACGTGAGCGCTATGGACATGACATGTCCGGGGCCTCTTGAATCTCAGGACCACGTCAGCGCCACCCCCCACGCGCCCCTGGCGCCTTCCTGAGGAGACCGATGCGCCGGATACGGCCGCACGCCCGAGGTTCCCGTTCCGCCACCGCAGGCATCGCCGCCACCACGGCCACCCTCCTGGCCGCCGTCCTCACCCCCACGACCGCCGCCACCGCCGCGGCGGCGGACCGCCCGGACCGGGCCACCGCGATCGGCAACGCCGCCTCCGCCCTCGCCGCGCACGCCGCGAGCCTGGGACTGACCGCCGCCCAGGGCACCTCCGTCCGGGACGTCATCGTCGACCCGGACGGCACCCAGCACGTCCGCTACGACCGAAGCTACCGCCGACTCCCCGTGCTGGGAGGGGACTTCGTGGTGCATCTCGCCCCGGACGGCACGTACCGCGGCGCGGACCGGGCGACGCGCGGCGCGGTCTCCCTCTCCACCGTGACCCCCGCGCTCACCGCCCCGAAGGCCGCCGACGCCGCCGCCGACGCCCTGCGCGCCGTCCACCTCGACGAGGCCCTGAAGAAGCTCACCGCCAAGCCCCGCCTGGTCGTCGACGCCCTGCACGGCGCCCCCAGGCTCGCCTGGCGGACGGAGGTCGCCGCCCTGGACCCCCTCGGCAACCCGGTCGCCCGCGCCGTGCTGACCGACGCGGCGACCGGCGCCGAGATCGACGCCTGGGACACCCTGGAGTCCGCGACGGGCGACGGGCGGTCCCTGTACGGCGGCACGGTCCCGCTGGAGACGACCCCGTCCGGCTCGGCGTACCAGCTCAAGGACCCCACCCGCGGCGACACGTACACCGGTGACGCCGCGGGCCGCACCGACCTGTGCGTCCTCGGCATCTGTGTCGGCCGCGCGCCCTCGACCGTCTTCACGGACGCCGACAACCACTGGGGCACGGGCGCGGCCGCCGACCGTGCGACGGCCGCCGTCGACGCCCAGTACGGCACCGACATGACCTGGGACTACTACCAGGAGGTCCACGGCCGCAACGGCATCGCCGGCGACGGCAAGGGCTCCTACAACCGCGTCCACTACGGCAACGGCTACAACAACGCCTTCTGGGACGACAGTTGCTTCTGCATGACGTACGGCGACGGTGACGGCACGCAGCTCGGCCCGCTGGTGTCGCTGGACGTGGCCGGCCACGAGATGACCCACGGCGTGACCTCCGCGACGGCGAACCTGGCCTACTCCGGCGAGTCCGGCGGCCTGAACGAGGCGACCTCCGACATCCTCGGCACGCTGGTGGAGTTCCACGCCGGCAACGCCTCCGACCCCGGCGACTACCTGATCGGCGAGAAGATCGTGCGCTCCGGCTTCGGCCGGGAGGCCCTGCGCTTCATGGACCGGCCGTCCGGGGACGGCAGCTCCGCCGACTACTGGAGCAGCACGGTGGGCGACCTCGACGTGCACTACTCCTCGGGCGTCGCCAACCACTTCGCGTTCCTGCTGGCGGAGGGCAGCGGTACCCGCACCGTCAACGGCGTCACCTACGACTCGCCGACCTTCGACGGCTCCACGGTGACGGGCATCGGCCGGGACAAGCTCGGCAGCATCTGGTACCGGGCGCTGACGGTGTACATGACGTCCTCGACGGACTACGCGGGCGCCCGCACCGCCACCCTCGCCGCGGCCCGCGACCTCTACGGCGCCGGCAGCACCGAGCACGAGGCGGTGGCGGCGGCCTGGAGCGCGGTCAACGTCACCTGACCGCCTCCGTGCGGACGACACGGCGAGGGCCGGTGCCCCGGGCGGGGTGCCGGCCTTCGTGGTGCGGGGACCGAGGCCCGGGAGGTGTGCGGGGCTCGTGAATCCCGACCCAATTGTTGCGCAAATTGTTGACGATATCGCCGACGTGAATAACGCTACCCGCTCGACGCACCATCGCTCGCCCCGAGCGACGCACCCAACGAGAGGGGAACCCATGCGCTGGTCCTTCGGACGGTCACCCGTCCGCGGCAGAGCGAGAGCGGTCGCCGGCGCCTGCGCGGCCACGCTGCTCGCGGCAGTGCTGGTGCCGGTCGGCGCCGCGGGGTCCGCCGCGGCCCCGCAGACCCGCCGCGTGTACACGGCGGACGGACTGGAGAAACTGCCCGCGGTCAAGCCCGTACGGGCCTGCGCCGACGTGACCGGTCTCGATCTGGACGGGGTCACCGACGCGGCGGTCACGATCCGTTCCGCGAAGGTCGTGACCACCGGTGCGGCCGCCCCCTACTGCGAGGTGCAGGGCACCGTCGCCCCGGCGAACACCATCGTCCTGCGCCTGCCCGTCGAGGGCTGGACGCAGCGCTACGTCCAGACCGGCTGCGGCGGCCTGTGCGGCACCGCCTCCATCAACTACGGCCAGGCCTCCACCTGTCCCGTCGTCCAGGACGGCACGGTCGCCAGCGCCACCACCGACATGGGCCACCAGGGCCAGAACGACGGCTCCTGGGCCCTGGACCCGCAGGCGCAGATCGACTTCGCCTACCGGGGCGTCCACGTCACCGCCCAGGTCGCCAAGGCGGTCATCAAGCGGTTCTACGGCCAACGGCCCGCCTACTCGTACTTCACCGGCTGCTCGGACGGCGGCCGTGAGGCGCTGATGGAGGCGCAGCGCTACCCGGACGACTTCGACGGCATCGCCGCCGGAGCGCCCGCGAACAACATGGTCGTCCAGAACACCTTCCACCACGCCTGGAACGTGCTCACCAACAAGGACGAGAACGGCGACTACATCCTCCTCGCCGACAAGCTGCCCCTGATCCACCGGGCCGTGCTCGACGCCTGCGACGCGCTGGACGGCCTGACGGACGGACTCCTCGACGACCCGCGCCGCTGCGACTTCGACCCGCGGACCCTGGTGTGCGCGTCGGGCCAGGACACGTCGACGTGTCTGACCGCGGCGCAGGCCGGCGTGGTCCAGCGGCTGCACGACGGCGCCACGGACGCGCAGGGCCGCCGCCTGGAGATCGCGATCTCGCACGAGTGGGGCTCGGAGCTGGAGTGGACGCTGTTCGTCCCCACCGCCCAGGGCCAGACCGTGGCCAGCGAGAACTTCGTGACGTCCTTCGCCCGCTACCTCGCCTACACCAACGCCCCGAACCCCGGCTTCCAGCTCTCCGACCTGGAGTTCACGGCCGAGTCGTTCTGGAACACCGTCCAGTCCTCCGCGTACCTCTCCGCGACGGACCCCGACCTCAGCGCCTTCCGCGAGAGCGGCGGCAAGCTGCTGCTGTGGCACGGCTGGAACGACCAGCACATCTCGCCGCAGGGCACGCTGGCGTACTACGACGCGATGCGCGAGACGATGGGCGCGAGCACGGTCGACCGGTTCGCCGAGCTGTACATGTTCCCCGGAGTGGCGCACTGCGGCGGCGGTGACGGCCCCAACACCTTCGACGTCCTCACGCCGGTGATGGCCTGGGCGGAGAGCGCGACCCGGCCCGGGAAGATCGTCGCGTCCAACGTCTCCGACGGAACGGTGACGCGCACCCGCCCGGTCTACCCCTATCCCAGCGTCGCCCGCTACGACGGCACGGGAAGCGTCGACGACGCCGCCAACTTCGTCGCGTACACGCCGTCGACCCGCGGCGACGCCGCAGCCGACACCGACGCAGACGACTACGGCTGGCTCGGCGAACGCCTCTACTCCCACGGCTACCAGACCTGGTGCCGGGTGGTCGACGGCAAGCTGGAGTGCCGCCCGAGCCGAACCTGGCTGACGGCACGCGCGAGCGGCGTGTAGCGGCTCCGCCAAGGAAAAAGAACGGACCAGGGACGGTGTCCCCCCGTGGGGCACCGGCCCTGGTCCGTGGTCCTTCCGGCCCCCTGCTCCTGCTGCGGCTGCGGCTGCGGCTGCGGCTACGGCTGGGGCTGGGGCTGGGGCCCCACGGCCTCCACCCGTACCGCGCACACCTTGAACTCCGGCATGCGTGACGTCGGGTCCAGGGCCGGGTTGGTCAGGGTGTTGGCGCGGCCCTCGCCCGGCCAGTGGAAGGGCATGAAGACGGTGTCGGGGCGGATGCCGGTGGTGATGCGGGCCGGTGCCACCGCGCGGCCCCGCCGCGAGACCACCGCCACCGGGTCGCCCTCGGCCGCACCCAGCCGGTCGGCGAGCCGGGGGTGCAGTTCGACGAACGGGCCGGGCGCGGCGGCGTTCAGCTCGTCCACGCGCCGGGTCTGGGCCCCGGACTGGTACTGGGCGACGACCCGGCCGGTGGTGAGCAGGACGGGGTACTCGTCGTCGGGCTCCTCGGCGGCGGGCCGGTGCGAGACGGGGACGAAGCGCGCCCGGCCGTCCGGGGTGGCGAACCGGTCGAGGAAGAGACGGGGCGTGCCGGGGTGGACGGTCGCCCGGGCGTCGTCGTCCCGCGCGGGACCGTCGGTGTCCGCGTCGAGCGAGGCGTCCTCGCGGTCGTCCGTCCCGCCGCCCGCCGGGCAGGGCCAGAACACCCCGTTCTCCTCGGCCAGCCGCCGGTAGGTGATCCCGGAGTAGTCGGCGGGCGCGCCCGCGGTGGCCCGGCGCAGTTCCTCGAAGACCTCCTCGGGGTCGGTCGGGAACCCCTTCTCCACGCCCAGCCGGGCGGCCAGCTCGTGCAGCACCTCCAGGTCGCTGCGCACGCCCTCGGGCGGGGTGACGGCCTGCCGCCGCAGCAGCACCCGTCCCTCCAGGCTGGTCGTGGTCCCGCTCTCCTCCGCCCACTGGGTCACCGGCAGGACCACGTCCGCGAGTTCCGCGGTCTCCGACAGCACGACGTCGCAGACCGCCAGGAACTCCAGCGACCTCAGCCGCTCCTCGACGTGCGCGGCGCGCGGCGCGGACACCACCGGGTTGGACCCCATCAGCAGCAGCGACCGCACGTCCGTGCCCAGCGCGTCCAGCAGCTCGTAGGCGCTGCGCCCGGGGCCGGGCAGCGAGGCCGGGTCCACGCCCCACACCTCGGCCACGTGACGCCGTGCCGCCGGGTCGTCCAGCTTGCGGTAGCCGGGCAGCTGGTCGGCCTTCTGGCCGTGCTCGCGGCCGCCCTGACCGTTGCCCTGGCCGGTCAGGCAGCCGTAGCCGGACAGCGGGCGTCCGGCCCGTCCGGTGGCCAGGCACAGGTTGATCCAGGCGCCCACGGTGTCGGTGCCCTTGGACTGCTGCTCGGGCCCGCGGGCCGTCAGCACCATCGCGGCCTCCGGCTCGCAGAACAGCCGTACGGTCTCGCGGAGCTGGGGGACGGACACCCCCGTGATCCGCTCCACGTACTCCGGCCAGTGGGCCATCGCCGCGGCCCGCGCGTCCTCCCAGCCGGACGTCCGCTCCCGTACGTACTCCTCGTCGACGCGGCCCTCGGCGACCACCAGGTGCAGCAGGCCGAGGGCGAGGGCCAGGTCGGTGCCGGGGCGGGGCATCAGGTGCAGGTCGGCCTGGTCGGCGGTCCTGGTGCGGCGCGGGTCGACGACGATCAGGGTGCCGCCGTTCTCCCGCAGCTCGTTGAAGAAGCGCAGCGACGGCGGCATGGTCTCCGCCAGGTTCGACCCGACGAGGATCACGCACCCCGTCCGCGGGATGTCCTCCAGCGGGAAGGGCAGCCCGCGGTCCAGGCCGAAGGCCTTCGTCCCGGCGGCCGCCGCGGACGACATGCAGAAGCGCCCGTTGTAGTCGATCTGCGAGGTGCCCAGCGCGACCCGGGCGAACTTGCCGAGCGTGTACGCCTTCTCGTTGGTCAGCCCGCCCCCGCCGAACACCCCGAGCGCGTCCGGCCCGTGCGCGGCGCGCACCCGGGACAGTTCGCCGGCGATCCGGTCGAGCGCCTCGTCCCAGGTGGCGGGCCGCAGCGTGCCGCCGGAGCGCACCAACGGGGAGGTCAGGCGGACGCTCGGGGACAGCACCTCCGGCGCCGTACGGCCCTTGCCGCACAGCGCTCCCCGGTTCACCGGGAAGTCGGTGCGCTCGACCACCTCGACGCCCCCCTGTGGCAGGGGCGACAGATTCATCCCGCACTGCAGGGCGCAGTACGGGCAGTGGGTGGGCGTCGAGGTGGTCTGCATGCGTTTCAGCGTGCTTCGGCCGTGTTACGCGCCGTGCGGCGTCCTGTTACGGCGGTGTGCTGGTGACCTCCCCGGAGGCGCCGGCCCGGCGTGAGGCGCGGGCGCCCCCGGGGACGGGGCGGGAGGGGACCGCCCCGTCGGACACCCTCTCGGGTGCCCCGTCGAACAGCCTGCCGGGTGCCCCGTCGGACACCCCGTCGGACACCCCGTCAGGGCCGGAGGAGCCGGGCCGGGGAGCGGAGGCGGGGCGGGCCGGGGAGCGGAGGCGGGCGGGCCGGGGAGCGAGGGCGGGGCGGGCCGGGGAGGAAGCGGCCGCCGCCACCTCCTCCCCGGCCCGGTCGGCCGGGTGGCGCGTCCCGGCCGGTCGGACGGCGCGCCCGGGCGGCCGGGTGCGCGCCGGGTCAGGCGGTCAGCACTCGTAGGCGTAGTACGGCTCGTCCCCCGGGTCCAGACCGATCGTCTCGGTCGCGCCGGCGCCGATCTGGATACACGACGGGTCCCACCCGTCGACCTCGACGCTGGCGGAGATCACGTGGCCGCAGGCGTTGCGGATGTGCGCCCACCACTGGCCGTAGCTGCCGAGCTTGGCGCAGCCCGGCTCCCTGGCCTGCACGGAGAGTTGGTCCACGGTGGTGGCCGAGGCGGTCCCCATGGCCGCCGGCACGGCGAACAGCGCCGCCGCGACGGCCGTGACGAACGCCGAGCGAAGTCCCGTCATCAGGTGTCCTTTCCCCCAAGGGCGGCGACGGCCGGACCCGCCGCCGCACACCGAGGACACTAAAAGTGATCGGACGGTCACAGAAAGTGCGGAAGGGGCTTTTCATTCCCCCGGGTGAAATGCGCCCGTCAAACCCGCTCCGTCGAGAATGTCCTGATCCGCCCGCGCGTTCATTCGGCCGTGGCCAACGCCCGCGCCACCCCCGGCTCCCGGGGGCCGAGGAAGCGCGGATCGGGCTCGAACACCACGTCCAGCGCCGCCTTCCCGGCCGCGAGGATCTCCCGGGCTCCCCCGTAGTACCAGGTCACGTCGTGCGCGGCGGCCACGCCGACCCCGTACGGCTCGACCCCCGCGGCCCGGCACAGGGCGACCGCCCGGCGGATGTGGAAGTCCTGGCTGATGAGGACCGCGCGGTCCACCCCGAAGATCTTCCGGGCGCGCACACAGGAGTCCCAGGTGTCGAAGCCCGCGTAGTCGCTCACGATGCGCCCGTCCGGCACCCCGTGCTCCGTCAGGTAGGTCCGCATGGCGTCCGGCTCGTCGTAGTCCTCGCGGCTGTTGTCGCCGGTGACGAGCACGACCTCGATGCGCCCCTCGCGGTACAGCTCGGCCGCCGCGTCCAGCCGGTGCGCGAGATACGGCGACGGCTCCCCGTCCCACAGACCGGCACCGAAGACGACGGCGACCTCGGTGCGCGGCGCGTCGGCCGTGGTGCCCAGCCGGTCCGCCGTGGAGACGTACAGCCAGGTGGCCGGCAGCAGCCCCAGCACGCACGCCCCCATCACGCCCTGCACCAGCCGCCGCCACCCCGTACGGGTGCGCGGCAGCCGCGGTCGACGTATCTCCATGCGGTGGTCCCCCTGCTGCCCGGGCCGGTCCGTTCGCCCCGGCCGCCTCCGACCGGGGAAGACGCACCCGGCGCCGATCGGGTTCTGCGCACCGCGCGTCACCCGGGTCACATCCAGGCCCCCGCGGCCAGCCCCCGACCCCGAGCACACGCACCTCACATCCACCCCGTCCCCGCGGTGAACCCCCGGAAAATACTCGTGACGGTCGCGCAACGGGAGTGCAACCTCCCGCCGTGAGGATGGGGGCCATGACGGCGTCGCCCACCCTGTACGACGAGTCCGCCCCCCGCCCCGGCAGCCCGCTGACCGGTGGCGCCCACCTCGACAGTACGGCGCACATCATGAACCGGATCAGTGACCACCTCACCAGCCAGCTCAGCCTCGTCTCCGTCGACGGCCGCCGGCGCCCCGGGGCGCCCGCGCTGGTCGTCGTCGCCCACGGCAGCCGCGACCCGCGCGCCCTGAGCACCGTCCGCACCCTGCTCGACCGGGTCCGCGCGCTGCGCCCCGGGCTGCCCGTGCACCTCGGCCACATCGAGCTGAACGAGCCCCTGCTCACCGACACGCTCGCCGGCCTCGAGGCCCGGGGCACCGCGTCGGCCGTCCTCGTGCCGCTCCTGCTCAGCCGCGGCTACCACGTCAGGCGGGACATCCCCGAGATGGCCGACGCCGTGTCCGTCGACACCCGGGTGGCCGCGCCGCTCGGCCCGCACCCCCTGCTCGTGGACACCCTGCACGCCCGTCTCGTCGAGGCCGGCTGGAGCACCCGCATGACGGAGGCCGAACGCCGCGCCAGCGCGGTCGTCCTCGCGGCGGCCGGCTCCCGCGACCCCGACTCGGCCGTCGACACCCGCCGCACCGCCCAGATGCTCGCCGAACGCCTCGGTGTCCCGGTCGTCCCGGCCTACGCCACGACGGCCACCCCGACGGTCCCCACCGCCGTACGCGCCCTGACCGCCCGGGGCCGGCACCGCATCGCCGTCGCCTCCTACTTCACGGCCCCCGGCCGCTTCGCGACGGAGAGCGCGGAGGCCGCCCCCTGGATCGCCTCCGCCCCCCTGGGCACCCACGAGGCGATGGCCCGCCTGGTCCTGCACCGCTACGACCAGGCACGGGCGGTCCCGGCGAGCACCAGGCCGGAACTGGCGTCGGCCTAGGCCAGGACCTGGCCCGAACGGCAGGGCCGCCCGCCGGCCCGAGGGGCGCGGCCGCGGACGCGCACTGGCACGGTCACCCCGCGCCCGTACTGTCGAGACATGGAAGGCACGAGCACGGCCGAACCCGCACCCCCCGCCACCGAAGCCGAAGCCGCACCCCCCACCCCCTACGACCCCGCGTCAGTGGCCCGCTGGATCCCCGAGCACGACAAGCGTCCGGGGCGCACCGCCTTCCAGCGGGACCGGGCACGCGTGCTGCACTCCTCGGCGCTGCGCAGACTCGCCGGGAAGACGCAGGTCGTCACCCCGGGCACCGGCGGCCGGACGGGGGACGCCACCCCCCGCACCCGCCTGACCCACTCCCTGGAGTGCGCCCAGGTCGGCCGGGAGCTGGGCGCGGCCCTCGGCTGCGACCCCGACCTCGTCGAGGCCGCCTGTCTCTCCCACGACCTCGGCCATCCCCCCTTCGGCCACAACGGCGAGCGGGCGCTGAACGGCCTCGCCCACGACTGCGGCGGCTTCGAGGGCAACGCCCAGTCCCTGCGGCTCCTCACCCGCATCGAACCGAAGCGGTTCGTCACCTCGTCCGCGGACCCCGACGACGTCGTCAGCGTCGGCCTCAACCTCACCCGCGCCACCCTCGACGCCGGCGTCAAGTACCCCTGGCCGCGCGGCGCCCACCCCACCGATCCGCGGTCCCCCAAGTTCGGCGTCTACGAGGACGACCGTCCCGTCTTCGACTGGGTCCGCGAGACGGCCCCCGGCACCCGCGCCTGCTTCGAGGCCCAGGTCATGGACTGGTCCGACGACGTGGCCTACTCGGTGCACGACGTGGAGGACGGCCTGCACGCCGGCCACATCGACCCCGACTGCCTGCGCGCCGAGCCGGAACGCCAGGACGTGTTCCGCGTCGCCGCCCGCCGGTACGCCCCGGCCGGCACCGACCCGGCCGAACTCGCCGCCGCCCTCGACCGCCTCCGGGACCAGCGGTGGTGGCCGCACCGCTACGACGGCACGGCCGTCGCCCAGGCCCGGCTGAAGGACGCCACCAGCCAGCTCATCGGCCGCTTCTGCCTCGCCGCCGAGACCGCCACCCGCGCGCGGTACGGCCCGGGCCGCCTCACCCGCTACCGCGCCGAGCTCGTCGTACCGCGCGAGACCCGCCTGGAGTGCGCGGTCCTCAAGGCCCTCGCGGACCGGTACGTCATGCAGCGGGCCGAGCAGGCCCGGCTCCGCGCCGACCAGCGGGTCGTCATCACGGAACTGGCCGAGGCGCTCACCGCCCGCGCCCCCGACGGCCTCGACCCCCAGTTCCGCGCGCTGTTCGACCGGGCGCCCGACGACCGGTCCCGCAAGCGGGTCCTCGTGGACCAGATCGCCTCCCTCACCGACGCCTCGGCCCGCTCCCTGCACGCGAGACTGACGGGGCGCATGTGACACATAAGTGACCGTCCATGGCCTGATCGGGCCACGTCCTCTTCCCCCTTCACGGTGCGTGCGGGACGCTCAGGTGGCGGCATGCTCAGCGTTCACTGGGGCGACACCCCCCAGACCCCCGTAGGAGGCATCACGTGGTCGACGCGGACCAGACATTCGTCATCGTCGGAGGAGGCCTGGCCGGAGCCAAGGCGGCCGAGACGTTGCGGGCCGAGGGCTTCACCGGCCGCGTGATACTGATCTGTGACGAACGCGACCACCCCTACGAGCGCCCACCGCTCTCCAAGGGCTACCTCCTCGGCAAGGAGAGCCGCGAGAGCCTCTTCGTGCACGAGCCCGCCTGGTACGCGCGCAACGACGTCGAGCTGCACCTCGGCCAGAGCGTCGACGCGATCGACCGCACGGCGAAGACGGTCCGCTACGGCGACGACGGCACCCTCGTCCACTACGACAAGCTGCTGCTGGCCACCGGTGCCGAGCCCCGCCGCCTGGACGTCCCCGGCACCGGCCTGGCCGGGGTCCACCACCTGCGCCGGCTCGCGCACGCCGACCGCCTCAAGGGCGTCCTGGCCGCCCTGGGCCGCGACAACGGCCACCTCGTCATCGCCGGGGCCGGCTGGATCGGCCTGGAGATCGCGGCGGCGGCCCGCGAGTACGGCGCCGAGGTCACCGTCGTCGAACCGGAGCCGACCCCGCTGCACGGCGTGCTCGGTCCCGAGCTCGGCGCCGTCTTCGCCGAGCTGCACCGCGAGCACGGCGTCCGGTTCCACTTCGGCGTCCGGCTGACGGAGATCGTCGGCCAGGACGGCATGGTCCTCGCGGCCCGCACCGACGACGGCGAGGAGCACCCCGCCCACGGCGTCCTCGCCGCGATCGGCGCCGCCCCGCGGACCGCGCTCGCCGAGGCGGCGGGGCTGGAGCTGGCCGACCGCGCCCACGGCGGGGGCATCGCCGTGGACGAGCGGCTGCGCACCTCCGACCCCGACATCCACGCCGCCGGCGACGTCGCGTCCTTCCCGCACGGCCTGTTCGGCACGACCCTGCGCGTCGAGCACTGGGCCAACGCCCTCAACGGCGGCCCGGCCGCCGCCCGCGCCATGCTCGGCCGGGACGTCACCTACGACCGGGTGCCCTACTTCTTCTCCGACCAGTACGACCTCGGCATGGAGTACAGCGGCTGGGCGCCGCCGGGGTCGTACGACGAGGTCGTGATCCGGGGGGACGCGGGCAAGCGGCAGTTCATCGCGTTCTGGCTGAAGGAGGGCCGGGTCCTGGCCGGGATGAACGTGAACGTGTGGGACGTCACGGAACCGATCCAGGCGCTGATCCGCGCGGGCGTTCCCGTCGACATCGAGGCCCTGGCCGACCCGCACGTGCCGTGGGAGAGCCTCGGCGCCTGACCGTGCCGCGGCCGACCCCGAGGATGTCGCTGCGCCCCCGTAGAATTCACGCGTGGCAGGACGGATCAACGACGAGGACGTGAAGGCGGTTCGGGACGCGGTCCCGATCGACGCCGTGGTGTCCGAGTACCTCCAGCTGCGCAACGCGGGCGGCGGCAACCTCAAGGGACTGTGCCCCTTCCACGACGAGAAGTCGCCGTCCTTCCAGGTCAGCCCCAGCAAGGGACTCTTCCACTGCTTCGGCTGCCAGGAGGGCGGCGACACCATCACGTTCGTGATGAAGGTCGACCACCTCACCTTCTCCGAGGCCGTCGAGCGCCTCGCCGCCCAGGCCGGCATCACCCTGCGGTACGAGGAGGGCGGCTACAACCCCTCCCACCAGCGCGGCGAGCGCATCCGCCTGGTCGAGGCCCACAAGGTCGCCGCCGAGTGGTACGCGGAACAGCTCGCGGTCAGCCCCGAGGCCGACACCGGCCGCGTCTTCCTCGCCGAGCGCGGCTTCGACCAGGCCGCCGCCGTCCACTTCGGCGTCGGCTACAGCCCCCAGGGCTGGGACCACCTCACCCGCTACCTGCGCGGCAAGGGCTTCACCGACAAGGAACTGCTCCTGTCCGGGCTCGCCCAGGAGGGCCGCCGCGGCCCCATCGACCGCTTCCGCGGCCGGCTGATGTGGCCCATCCGGGACATCGGCGGCGAGGTCGTCGGCTTCGGCGCCCGCAAGCTGTACGAGGCCGACACCGGCCCCAAGTACCTCAACACCCCCGACACGGCGATCTACAAGAAGTCGCAGGTCCTCTACGGCATCGACCTCGCGAAGAAGGACATCGCCAAGGCGTCCCGCGCGGTCGTCGTCGAGGGCTACACCGACGTCATGGCCTGCCACCTCGCCGGCGTCACCACCGCCATCGCCACCTGCGGCACGGCCTTCGGCGGCGACCACATCAAGATCCTGCGCCGGCTGCTGATGGACAACGGCAGCGCGCGGGTCATCTTCACCTTCGACGGCGACGCGGCCGGCCAGAAGGCGGCCCTGCGCGCCTTCGAGGACGACCAGAAGTTCGCCGCCGAGACGTACATCGCCGTCGCGCCCGACGGCATGGACCCCTGCGACCTGCGCCTGGCCAAGGGCGACGACGCGGTCGCCGACCTGGTCGAACCCCGCACCCCGCTGTTCGAGTTCGCGCTGCGCCAGATCGTCTCCCGCTACGACCTCGACACCCCCGCCGGCCGCGCCGCCGCGCTCGACGAGGCCGCCCCGGTCGTCGCCCGCATCAAGAACAGCGGCGCCCAGCACGAGGTCGCCGTGCAGCTCGCCGGCATGCTCGGCATCCTCGACACGCAGTTCGTCGTCAAGCGCGTCGCCCAGCTGGCCCGCTGGGCCCGCGAGCGCGGCGGCAAGGCCCCCGCGCCCGCCCGCGGCGGCCCCGCCCAGCCGTACGAGGCCGCCCCCCGGCCCGCCACCAGCGGCCCCGCCCTCACCCTGCGCAACCCCGTCTACGCCACCGAACGCGAACTGCTCAAACTCGCCCTCCAGCGCCCCGAGCTGGTCTCCCCGGCCTTCGACGCGTACGGCATCGACGAGTTCACCGCCGCCCCCTACGCCGCCGTACGCCAGGCGATCCTCGACGCGGGCGGCGCCGAGTACGGCGTACCGGACGGACAGGAGTACCTGGTCCGGGTCCGCGACGCGGCCCCCGACGACACCGTCCGCGCCATGGTCACCGAGCTGGCCGTGGAGCCGATCATGCGGCGCGCGGTCGACGACCTGTACGCGGGCACGGTGCTGGTCCAGGTCCGCCGCCGCGCCGTCGAACGCCGGGTCCGCGACGTCCAGTCCCAGCTCGCCCGCCTCGCCGCGGGCGGCGACCCGGCCCACCTGGCCGCCGTGCAGAACGAACTGTGGGTCCTCCAGCAGTACGACCAGGCCCTACGCGCCCACGGCGCCGCCGCGCTCTAGACCCGCCCGGACCCCCGTGACCGGCACGGTCACCGCACCGTCACGGACCGCAGGCAAAAAGTCACCGCACGCCCCTCGTGGCGGCGATGTGTCGTACCCCACACTGGGTTCCGGTGCCTGAGTCCTCGGAGCGCGGCCGATCCGTCCCCAGCGGGTCCCACACCCCCGCGGTTCCGCTCATCGCGTACGGGACGGACAGCGGCGAGGCCGCCCGTTCCGCCCTCGAAGCAGCGCTGCCGCACCTCTCGGCAGCGGACATCCTGGAGGTCGCCCCCGTGCAGACCCGGACCCTCACCCACACCGACACGCGTACCGACGGCACGGAACCGGACACCGAGACGGACGTCCTGGTCGCGGTCCCGCCGCAGCACCGTGCCGTGCACCACCCGGAGACGGCGCCGGACGCCGCGGCGGAGGCCGGCGCGGTGCCCGAGCCCGACACGGAGCCGGAGGGCCCGCCCGCCGAGGCGCTGCGCGAGGCCCCCGAGCCCGACGGGGCGCCCGCCCCCCGGGCGGACGGGACGGCCGCACCGTCCTCGGACCTGTTCCGCCAGTACCTGCGGGAGATCGGCCGGATCCCGCTGCTCACCGCCGCCGAGGAGGTCGAACTCGCCCGCCGCGTCGAGGCCGGCCTGTTCGCCGAGGAGAAGCTGGGCACCACCCCCGACCTGGACAGCGAGCTCGCCCTCGACCTCGACCGGCTGGTCGTCATGGGCCGCATGGCCAAGCGCCGCCTCATCGAGGCCAACCTGCGTCTGGTCGTGTCGGTGGCGAAACGGTACGTCGGCCGCGGTCTGACCATGCTCGACCTGGTCCAGGAGGGCAACCTCGGCCTGATCCGGGCGGTCGAGAAGTTCGACTACGCCCGCGGCTACAAGTTCTCCACGTACGCCACCTGGTGGATCCGGCAGGCCATGTCCCGGGCGCTGGCCGACCAGGCCCGCACCATCCGCGTCCCGGTCCACGTGGTCGAGCTGATCAACCGGGTGGTCCGCGTCCAGCGCCGGATGCTCCAGGAACGCGGCTACGAGCCGACCGCCGCCGAGGTCGCCGCCCACCTGGACCTGCCGCCGGAGCGCGTCGGCGAGGTCCTCCGCCTCGCCCAGGAGCCGGTCTCCCTGCACGCCCCGGTCGGCGAGGAGGACGACGTGGCCCTCGGCGACCTCATCGAGGACGGCGACGCGGCGAGCCCCGTCGAGTCGGCGGCGTTCCTGCTGCTCAGGGAGCACCTGGAGGCCGTCCTGTCGACCCTCGGGGAGCGCGAGCGCAAGGTCGTCCAGCTCCGCTACGGCCTGGCCGACGGCCGCCCGCGCACCCTGGAGGAGATCGGCCGCATCTTCGGTGTGACGAGGGAGCGGATACGGCAGATCGAGTCGAAGACCCTCAACAGGCTCAGGGACCACGCCTTCGCGGACCAGCTGAGGGGCTACCTGGACTGAGCCGGGCCCGAAGCGGGGCCGCCCCTGAGGGCGGCCCCCCTGCCCGGCCGGCCGTCCCTGGGCCGAGGGGGCCTAGTCGACCTCGGCCACCGCCTCCGCGAACTGCGCCTTGTACAGCCGGGCGTAGGCCCCGTCCGCCGCCAGCAGGTCGGTGTGCGCCCCCTGTTCCACGATCGACCCGTTCTCCATGACGAGGATCGTGTCGGCGTCCCGGATCGTCGACAGCCGGTGCGCGATCACGAACGACGTCCGCCCGTGCGCCAGCTTCGCCATCGCCTTCTGGATCAGCACCTCGGTCCGCGTGTCGACGGAACTCGTCGCCTCGTCCAGGACCAGGATCACCGGGTCGGACAGGAACGCCCGCGCGATGGTGATCAGCTGCTTCTCACCGGCGCTGACCCCGCTGCCCTCGTCGTCGATCACGGTGTCGTACCCGTCGGGCAGGGTGCGGATGAACCGGTCGGCGTGCGCCGCCCGGGCCGCCTCCTCGATCGCGCCCCGGCCGACCTCCCCGGACGCCCCGTAGGCGATGTTCTCCGCGATGGTGCCGCCGAACAGCCAGGTGTCCTGGAGCACCATGCCGATCCCGGCGCGCAGCTCGTCCCGGGACATCCGCGCGATGTCGACGCCGTCGAGGGTGATGCGCCCGCCGGACACGTCGTAGAACCGCATCAGCAGGTTGACCAGGGTGGTCTTGCCCGCCCCCGTGGGGCCGACGATGGCCACCGTGTGGCCGGGCTCCACGACCAGCGACAGGTCCTCGATCAGCGGCTTGTCGGGGTCGTAGCGGAAGGAGGCGCGCTCCAGCGCCACCCGCCCGCGCAGTTCCTCGGGCCGCACGCCCGCCACCGGGTCGGGCTGCTGCTCCTCCGCGTCCAGCAGCTCGAAGATCCGCTCGGCGGAGGCGACACCCGACTGCACCAGGTTCGCCATCGACGCGACCTGCGTCAGCGGCATCGAGAACTGGCGCGAGTACTGGATGAACGCCTGCACGTCACCGATGGACAGCGAGCCGGACGCGACCCGCAGACCGCCGACGACGGCCACCAGCACGTAGTTGATGTTCGACACGAAGAACATCAGCGGCTGCATGATCCCGCTGTTGAACTGCGCCTTGAACCCGGCCTCGTACAGCGCGTCGTTCTGCTCGGCGAACTGCCGCGCCGACTCCTCCTGCCGGCCGAACACCTTCACCAGCGTGTGGCCGGTGTACATCTCCTCGATGTGCGCGTTCAGCTTGCCGGTGGAGCGCCACTGCTGCACGAAGTGCGGCTGCGACCGCTTGCCGACCTTCGCGGCGACGAGCGCCGACAGCGGCACGGTGACCAGCGCGACCAGCGCGAGGATCCACGACACCCAGAACATCATCGCCAGCACGCCGACGATCGTCAGCAGCGAGTTGACGAGCTGGCCCAGCGACTGCTGGAGGGTCTGCCCGATGTTGTCGATGTCGTTGGTCGCCCGGGACAGCACCTCGCCGCGCTGCCGCTTGTCGAAGTACGACAGCGGCAGCCGCGACAGCTTCGTCTGCACGTCCTCCCGCATCCGGTACATCGTCCGGTTGACGGCCCGGTTGACCAGCCGTGTCGCCACCGCCATGAGCAGACCGGCGACGAGGAACACCCCGAGCGCGAACAGCAGGACGTTGCCGACGGCCCCGAAGTCGATGCCCTGGCCCGGGGTGAAGTCCGTGCTCCTGAGCATGTCGGCGACCTGGCCCTCGCCGCGCTGCCGCATCGAGTCGAGGACCTGCTCCTTGCTCGCACCCTCCGGCATCCCGCGCCCGACGATGCCGGAGAAGACCAGGTCGGTGGCCTCGCCGAGGATCTTCGGACCCACCACGTTCAGCCCGACGCTCACCACCACACAGAGCAGCATCGCGTAGAGGGTGAGCCGTTCCGGCTTGAACTGGGCGAGCAGCCGCCGCCCCGACACCTTGAAGTCCAGCGACTGGTTGTCGGGGCCGGTGCCGGCCATCATCCGCCCCATGGGCCCGGCCATCAGGCGGCCTCCGCTTCCGTCAGCTGGGAGAGCACGATCTCCCGGTAGGTCTCGTTGTCCGCCATCAGCTCGTGGTGCGTGCCGGTGCCGACGACCCGGCCCTCGTCGAGGACGACGATCCGGTCGGCGTCGCGGATGGTCGCCACGCGCTGGGCGACGATGACGACGGTCGCCTCGGCGGTCTCCCGCCCGAGCGCCGCGCGCAGGGCCGCGTCGGTGGCGTAGTCGAGCGCCGAGAAGGAGTCGTCGAAGAGGTAGATCTCCGGGCGCTGCACGAGGGTGCGGGCGATGGCGAGCCGCTGCCGCTGACCACCGGAGACGTTCGTGCCCCCCTGGGCGATGGGGAAGTCGAGCCCGCCGTCGAGCCCGCGCACGAACGCCTCGGCCTGCGCCACCTCCAGCGCGTGCCACAGCTCCTCGTCACTGGCGTCGGGATTGCCGTAGCGGAGGTTGGTGGCGACGGTCCCCGCGAACAGGTACGGCTTCTGCGGTACGAGTCCGACGGTCCGTGCCAGTACCTCGGGGTCGATGTCGGCCACCGGCACCCCGTCGACGAGGACCTCGCCGTCGGTGGCGTCGAACAGCCGGGGGACCAGCCCGAGCAGCGTGGACTTGCCGCTGCCGGTGGAGCCGATCACGGCGGTCGTCTCACCGGGGCGCGCGACCAGGTCGACGGCCTTCAGCACGGGCTCCTCGGCACCCGGGTAGCGGAAGCCCGTGCCCCGGATCTCCAGATGCCCGTGCCGGCGCAGCTCGCGCACCGGCGCCACCGGCGGCACCACGCTCGACTCGGTGTCCAGCACCTCCTGGACGCGCTCGGCGCACACCTCCGCGCGCGGCACCATCATGAACATGAAGGTGGCCATCATCACGGACATCACGATCTGCATGAGGTAGGCGAGGAAGGCGGTCAGATCACCGATCTCCATACGGCCGCTGTCGATGCGGTGGGCGCCGAACCAGACCACGGCGATCGACGACACGTTCACCGTCGTCATGACCACCGGGAACATCAGCGCGAGCAGGTTGCCGGCCCGCAGCGAGATGTCGGTGAGGTCGGCGTTGGCCGTCCGGAAGCGCTGCTCCTCGTACTCGTCGCGGACGAACGCGCGGATGACGCGGTTGCCGGTGATCTGCTCGCGCAGCACCCGGTTCACCGTGTCGAGCCGGGTCTGCATGGACCGGAACAGCGGCCGCAGCCGCCGCACGATCAGCGTCACGCAGATGCCCAGCACGGGCACCACGGCGACCAGGACGCCGGAGAGCGGCACGTCCAGACCGAGCGCCATGACGATGCCGCCCACGCACATGATGGGCGCCGACACCATCAGGGTGAACGTCATCAGCGCCAGCATCTGGATCTGCTGGACGTCGTTGGTGGTCCGCGTGATCAGCGAGGGCGCGCCGAACTGGCTCACCTCGCGGGCGGAGAAGGACTGCACCCGGTCGAAGACGGCGGCCCGGACGTCCCGGCCGAGCGCCGACGCCGTCCGCGCGCCGTAGTACACGGCGCCGATGTTGCACACGACCTGCGCCAGCGAGATGCCGATCATCAGGCCGCCGTAGGACAGGATGTATCCGGTGTCACCGTTGACGACGCCGGTGTCGATGATGTCGGCGTTCAGGGTGGGCAGGTAGAGGGTGGCGCAGGTCTGCAGGAACTGCAGCAGCACCAGCAGGGCGATGGGTTTCCTGTAGGGCCTGAGATAGGTCCGCAGAAGTCGTATGAGCACGCTGTGTCTCTCGGAGTCGGCGGTAGGGGCGTTGGTTGCCCGTGGCCCCCATCGTCGAACACTCCACCCGCGTTACCTCAACTGATTAACCCGGGGACGGCGTGCTATGGCGTGTCTTTCGGACGACGCGTCTTCCACGGTCCGGGCCGCCAGGCCCTGTCGTCTAGCGGAACGCGCTCGGGTGCGTCTGCTCCCGCACCGACACGAACTGCTGCCGCACCGCCTGCCCGACGGCCAGTTCCTCGCCCGGGTCCCGGACCTGTGCCGCCGGGCCCTGCCAGGCCGGCGGCGTCCGCGGATCGAGGGTGCCCTGCGACACGCCGAGCGCCCAGGCGGCCTGCCGCGCCGCCCCGATCGCCGCGTAGTCGGCGGGCTGCGGTACGACGACCTGCGCGCCGAACAGCGCGGGCGCCGCCGCCTGCACGGCCGGCAGTTCGGCCGCCGCGCCGAGCAGGAAGATCCGCCGGACCTCCACGCCCCGTCCGCGCAGCACGTCGAGCGCGTCCGCGAGCCCGCACAGCATGCCCTCGAAGGCGGCCCGCGCGAAGTGCTCCGGCTTCATCGACTCCCGCCGCAGCCCCGCCAGCGTGCCGGCCGTGTGCGGCAGGTTCGGTGTGCGCTCGCCCTCCAGGTAGGGCAGGAGCACCAGCCCGTGCGACCCGGGCGTCGACTTCATCGCCAGGTCGGACAGGGTCTCCAGATCCGGCACCCCGAGCAGCTCGGCGGCCCCGCGCAGGGTCCGTACGGCGTTCAGGGTGGTGACGACCGGCAGGTGCATGCCCGTCGCGTCCGCCAGGGAGGTGATCATCCCGCTCTGGTCGACGAGCGCCTCGGGGTGCACGGCCATGACGGACCCGGAGGCCCCGAGGGAGACGACCGCGTCGCCCCGTCCGATGCCGAGCCCGAGCGCGGCGGCCATGGTCTCGCCGGTCCCGGCGGAGATCAGCAGGCCCTCCGGGGTGGTACCGGCCGCGTCGGAGGGGCCGATCACCTCGGGCAGCATGACCTGGTGGCCGAGCGCCAGCTCGACCAGATCGGGCCGGTAGCCGCCGGTCGCGGCCGACCAGTAGCCCGTCCCGGAGGCCCCGCCCCGGTCGGTGGTCCGCCGCACGGGCCGCCCGAGCAACTGCCACACCAGCCAGTCGTGGGCCTGCAGCAGCACGGCCGTGCGCCCCGCCGCGTCGGGCTCGTTCTTCGCCAGCCACCGCAGCTTGGTCACCGGCTGCGCGGCCTGCGGCACGCATCCCACCGCCTGCGCCCAGGGCTCGCGCCCCCCGAGCGCGTCGACCAGGTCGGCCGCCGCGACCTGCGCCCGCTTGTCGCCGCCGACCATCGCCGGCCGGACGGTGTTGCCCTGCGCGTCCAGCGGCACGACCGCGTTCTGCTGCGAGGACACCCCGATGGCCTGCACGCCTTCGAGCAGTCCGCCGCCGGCCGCCTCCCCGAGGGAGAGCAGCCAGGCCTGGGGGTCGACATCGCTGGGCCGGCCGCCGCCCTCGGCGTTGTCGACCGGATGCGGCGCAAATCCCTGCCTGAGCACGGCGCCCGTGTCCGTGTCGCAGACGACGATACGAGTGAAATCGGGCGAACTGTCCAACCCGGCGACTATCCCCATGGCGAAAATTCTGCCGCACCGCGGGGGGTGGCCGTGTCGGCTCCGGCGTCCCTACGTGTTGCTGGTGCCCCAGTCGTCCGCCCCGTCGCTCTGGGCGGAGCGTTCCCGCAGGGACCGCACCCGGTCCGCGACCGAGTCGGGCATCCGGTCCCCGACCTTGTCACTCACCACGTGGTAGGCCCTGCCCGCGAACTGACGGCCCTGCTGCGCCGCCGTCTCCGCGGTGTTGCGCACGGCGGGGTTCTGCGAGATCCGCCGGGCGGATTTCTTCAGCTGCTCGTAGCGCTCCCGCCCGGCCTTCGTGCCCAGCACGTAACCCAGGGCGAGTCCGACGACGAATGTGAGCCGGTAGCGCATGACGGCCACCCTTCCCTCGTGTAGGTCACTTGGCGCGGCATCGGTGTCGGGGCGAACCGATTGGCGGAGCACCCCCCTGCTTGCGCTAATGTATGTGTCGCAGCGAGCGCCCGCCCCCTGGCGAATACCCAGGCAGGTGCGTTCGATGCAACGAGGCATTCCTCCGTAGCTCAATTGGCAGAGCAGCCGGCTGTTAACCGGCAGGTTACTGGTTCGAGTCCAGTCGGGGGAGCTCGGTCCTCCGTAGCTCAATTGGCAGAGCAGCCGGCTGTTAACCGGCAGGTTACTGGTTCGAGTCCAGTCGGGGGAGCATCGTGATCGAGGACCCCACAGGGGTCCTTTTTCATGTCGGTTCCACGCCGGAGGGAACCACGCAGGTCGTGGTGGGGTCCTCATGGTCGTGCGACGTCGGACCAGACGGAGCGTGAGATCGTATGAGCGGCTATGCTGCGGCAGACGGCGCGCACACATGTACGCGACACGCCGCTATGGGGCGGTAGCTCAGCCGGTTAGAGCAGCGGACTCATAATCCGCCGGCCGTGGGTTCGAGTCCCACCCGCCCCACCAGCAACCTGTGACCTGCGGAAACGTTCCGTGAGGTTTTTTCGCGGCCTCAGCGCCGACGGCGCCAGAACGGCGTGTCCCAGCGTCGTTCGCGTCGGTACTGGGCGACCCGTGTGTTCAGGTACTCGGCGTGTACGGCTGCGATGCGCCGGGCGTAGGCGTCCAGAGCGCCGGTCTCACCGGCCCGGTCGGCCAGGATCGCCTGTGCCGCGACCGAGCCGGTGGCCAGCGCGGTGACGATCCCCCGGGCGGCCAAGGGGTCGGTCGCGGTGGCGGCGTCACCGACAGCCGCCCAGCCCGGTCCGGCCGCCGGGCTCGCGCAGGCGGAGCCGGCGGCCAGCACCCGCAGTCGCCGGGGTGGTTCCTTCCAACGGGCGGTGCGGTCCCGGAGGTGACCGGTGAGCCGCACCCGGGCCCACCACACGTCCGGATCGAGCAGGCGAAGGCCGGTGACGAGGTCGGCATCGGTCATGGCCATCACGATCCGCTCACCACCGGGCAGGGGAGCGGTGTACCACCAGCCCCAGTGGGTGGACTCCACCAGCGACGTCCGCTCCGGCTCCGCCGCCCCCGCCGTCGGCGGGCCCAACAGCCCGGCGACCGCGATCAGATGGTCGGAGCGGATCAGCGCCGCCCCGGCCCGGCGGGCCGGCCGCGCCGCCCGGCCGGTGGCGTCGACGAGATACCCGGCCTCCAGCACACTGCCGTCCCCCGTGATGACCTGCCAACGGTCCGGCCGCCGTTGGACGCCGCGGACGAGCCCGGTGTGCCGGCGGGCACCACCGGCCAGGGCCGCCTGGAGGAGGCAGGCGTCGAACCGGGCCCGGTCCAGGTGCCAGCCCTCGCCGTACGGCCCGGACGGGAAGGGCGCGATGCCGAGCGCGTCCCCGCCCCAGGCGGCCAGGTTGCCGTGCCAGGGCGCGTGTCCGTCGGCGGCGACGCGGTCGAGCACTCCCAGGCGCTCCAGCAGCGGGCGGGCAGGGGGAGCGAGACTCTCCCCGACCCTCCAGCCGGCCGAGACCGCCGGGGTGACGATGACGACCCTCGCCCCGGCCCGGGCGAGGCTCAGCGCGGCCACGCATCCGGCGGGGCCGCCACCGGCTACCACAACGTCGCAGCGCCGCACCCCCGCGCCGCTGTTCGACCCGCTGCCGCTCAACGCACCGCTCCGGCCCCGGCCCGGCCTACCCGGGGTCAGGGGCGGTCCGCTCCGTCTCGACCAGGATCTCGCGGCCGTCCGGACCGGGACGGGCGACGACGAACCCGAGAGTGCTCCACTTCGCGACCATGTCGTCGGCGTCGCCGACGCCGCGGTCCCACTCCCGGAACGCTTCGGCCGCCACCTGGACGAGAGCGTCGTGCTCCGGCTCGGGAAGGACTTCGTCGGGGCGGGAAGCCGGCCACCAGTGGGTGTGGCACGCGTAGAAATCGGCCTGCCAGGGCAGGGCCATGTACTTGGTGACATCACCGGCCAACAGGTCTTCGCGCAGCCGGAACGGCGCGGCCCAGGTGGCCGGGTTGTCGGCGATGTACGTGACCTCGATGCCCGGGAAGAACCCCCCGCCGCTGCACGCCTCCAACGCGGCCCGTACCAGGGCGTGCGGCTGGTCCGCGGGCGCGATGGCCTCGAACGGGACCGCGGGGGCGGGTGCGCCCGGCCAGTCCGCCAGGAAGTCACCGACGGCCCAGCGCCGCATCCGTTCGTACTGGCCGGGCAGGAGTGTCAGCCAGGTCTGCGGCCGCTCGGGGTCCCGGTCGCCGCCGTCGCCGGCGAGTACGGGCATGAACGAGGCGTCGGCCTGGCCGATGTCCAGGAGTCCGGGCTTCGGCGTACGCAAGCGGTCGAAGACGGCCCGGCGGTGCTTGGCGTCGGCGTCGGCGTTCGAGGACAGCTTGGTGAGGCGGTCGGGCGTGAGGAAGTTCCACCCGGCGCCGTGCCTCCTGCGCGCGACGGCGTTGACCCATGCGTAGCCGACCGGCCGGGCGAGCAACGGGTAGATGTCCCGGGTGAAGGAGACCTCCGGCGGAACGGGCAGTCCGCCCACCGCGCGGGCGGCCTCCGAGGCGACGTCGTACAGAGTGATCAGGCTCGGCGTGTGGGGCGCGTAGTCGGGAGGGGCCGTCACGACCCAGGCGGAGGTCACCGGCACCGGGCGATCCCGCGGGCCCAGGCGTACGGTCGCGCTGACCGGACCGTCACAGATGTCGTCGTACCAGTGATCGTTGTCGGCGAAGTGGGTGATCGGGTTGTCGGCCTCGACCGAGGCGGATCTTCCGAAACCGCCGAGGACGAGCAGCCGGCCGGAGCCGTCGGTGCGCAGTTCGCCCAGCGGCACCGGGGTGTCCAGAAAGGTTCCGGTGTCGAAGCGCGCGTCCGTGCCGTCCTGGAGCGGACCGGTCACGCTGCGGGGGCCGGGCCGGATCACCAGCCGTGTCCGGGCGGAGGGATCGGCGGGATCGACATGCCGGTTGCGGCGGCCGGCGGGTGCGGCGGATTCCTGGAAGCGGCCGGTGAACGTGAACCACTCGCCCTTGGCGTTGGCCGGCTCGACGGTCCAGGTGATGTGCGCGTCGGCCGAGGTGAGTTCGCCCAGGACGGTACCTGCCCGGTCGTAGGCGTACAGGCGGAACCGGGCGGCCTGGCGTTTCATCCGCCCGGCGGTGTCCCTGAACCCGCCTTCGGGTTGCGGCCGCACACCGGGGGCCTCCGGACCGATGAAGGAACCGTCGGGGCTGTCGCCCAGCCTGGCGATGCCGACCGTGGGGTGGATCTCGCAGTGGGAGATGTCATCGATGTTCATGTCCGCTCCCGGTGAGAGGGCCGGGCGTACGACGGTCAGTTGGGAGTGCATACGGTCAGTGGGAGTGCATCTCGGTGGCCAGATCCCCTTCCTCTTCGTAGAACTCCCGCTCCACCGCGAGCCGCAGATCGATGCCGGCCGGTCCGCCGTCCAGGAACCGCACGGTCACCTGGTCGCTCTCGTGCAGTCTGTCCTCCGGGCGGTCCGCCCTTCCGGCGATCTCCAGCCGCGGGCCCTTTCGCAGCATGTCGTCGGTGAGCACATCGCCCGCGGCACCTGGGAGGTGCCGAACCGCGATGTGGTGATCGAAGTCCGGGGCCCTGGTGATCCAGTGCTCGAGGAAGAGCTCCCTTCCCTTCCCGAAGGCCAGGTAGTTCAGGCCCGCGGGCCGGGGCGCGTCATGATCGAAGTGCCGGAAATGGACGACGCGTTGCACCTCGACGGTCACCGGGTCGAGAAGGACGGTGCCGCCCCGCTCGAAATGACCCCGGAACAGCGTTCCGGTGAACGAGACGAGCTTGGGCTCCTGTCCCGCCGGGGCGACGAGATCGGAGAGGCGGAACGGCTCGGGGGCCAGTGTGTAGACGTCCGTCCCCGTCGTGCGGCGGTCATCGGCGTAGATCTGCCGGGCGTCACCCGTGGGGCTCTTCAGGGTGACTTCGAGAAGGTACTGAACGGCGTGGGGATCCATGAACATGGGCATGTGGGACAGATAGACCGTCTCCTCGCCCACCACCACCATTCCGTGGGTGGCCTTCGGTTCGGCGTTCGGCATCGGGATCATCTCCGTTGCGAAAGCTCATCCGTCGTTCCCGCGCGGTGACTTGTCCTCCGTCCCTTCAGGTTTTCACATGGCGTGGAAGTCCGCCATTCAGGTGACGCCGTGCCCGTCGCGGCGATGCGCGGGGTACTCGCGCCCTTTCACCTGCTCGTGTTGCCGGCGTCCTCCGCGCGTGCGTCACTGGCCGTAGGACGCCGCTTCCGAGGAGGCTCGGACGGACATGCCGGACCCCGCGCGCATCGACGTGCACCAGCACCTGATCCCACCGGACCGCGGCCGTGCGATGGCCGAGCGGGCCGTGGCCCTGGGATGGCCAGCTCCCGCGTGGGACGTCCAGGGCGCGCTCGCGGCGATGGACCGCAGGTCGATCGCCACCGGTCTGCTGTCGTTCCCCGCGCCCGTCGCCGCCCCGGACGACCGCGCCGGAGCCCGCGCGGGCGCCCGGAGCGTGAACGACTACACCGCCGAAGTCGTCAAGGACCGGCCCGATCGCTTCGGTCACTTCGCCGTCCTCCCCCTGCCCGACGTGGACGCCGCGCTCGCCGAGGCCGCCCGTGCGCTGGACGAGCTGAACGCCGACGGACTGACGGTCCTCTCCCACGCGCACGGCCGCTACCTCGGCGACCCGGCGTTCGAGCCGCTCTGGGCCGAGCTGGACGCCCGCGCCGCGGTCGTCCTCGTCCACCCCACGGCGCCTCCGGTCGCGCCGGTCCCCGGCCTGCCCGGCCCCCTGGTGGACTTCCCGTACGACACGGCCCGCACGGCCCTGCACCTGGCGCTCAACGGTGTGCCGGGGCGGTACCCCCGGATCAGGATGATCCTCCCCCACGCCGGCGGCTTCCTGCCGTACGCCGCCCACCGCTTCGCGGTCGCCGCCCGGCTCCACCCCGATCACCTCACCCCCGAAGGCCTGCTGAGCGACCTTCGGCGCTTCTACTTCGACACCGCCATCTCCGCCGGCCCGGCCGCCCTGCCCTCCCTGCTCGCCTTCGCCGCACCCCGACACGTCCTGTACGGCAGCGACTTCCCCATGCTTCCCGAGGAGTGGGCCACCGGTTTCGACAGCGGACTGGACGAGTACCCGCACTGGGAACCCGACCAGCTCCACGCCGTCGACCGCGGCAACGCCGAACTCCTCTTCCCTCGCCTTGCCGGGTCCTGACACCGTGAAGCCGCGGCGCGCCGGGACCGTCAGAAGCCGGGCATCAGCCACTGCCGTACGCACTGACGCGCGCTGTGCAGGCGGGACTTGACCGTGCCGAGGGGCAGGCCGGTGCGGTCGGCGATCTCGGCGTACTCCATCTGGCAGATGTCCCGGTAGACCAGCGGCGCGACCAGTGCCGGATGGTCCCGTTCCAGGCGTTCGAGCGCCTCCAGCAGGTCGATGCGCGAGCCCGCGATCACGCTTGTGGTGCGCGGATCCGCCCGGTGGGTCTCCTCCGCCGGCAGCGGCTGCTCGGCGGACCGCCGCTTCAGCTCGCGGTACTTCTGGCGGGCGCAGTTGGCGACCACGGTGTGCAGCCAGGTGCTGAACCGGCTGCGCTGCTGGAACGTGGTGATCTTGCGGGCCACCTGGAGCAGCACGTCCTGCGCGGCCTCCTCCGCGTCCTCGCGGCAGGGCAGGAACCGCCCGCAGCGCCGGAGCACCTCCGGCCGGATCGCCTGGAGCAGGGCGTCCAGGGCCTGCCGGTCGCCTGCCGCCGCACGCGCGGCGAGGGTCTCGGTGTCGGCGGCGAGCAGCACGGATGTCTCCCTGGTGACGTGACTGGTGGTGCCGGTACGGATGTCATGGTGTCGCGTGTCAGTGGCCGCCCGCGGCGGGCGCCCGGTCGGTTGCGGCGGCCGGGACGACGGTCCGCGTCCCCCGCCGGACGGCCCGCCGAGGGCACGAACGGGAAGAACCCGGTTCCTTTCGGTGCCCCTCTCGGCCCGCCGTGCCCCGTGGGCCGCGGGGTGTTCCTGGAGTCGCCGACGGGGCTGCGGGGCCGTGCCGGGCGTCCGTCGCCGCCGTGTCCGCCGCTGTGTCCGATGCCGTATCTGACGCCATGTCCGCCGCCGTGTCCGCCGCCGCATCTGACGCTGTGTCCGACGCCGTGTCCGACGCCGTATCTGACGCCGTGTCCGCCGTCGTCCGCACAGGGAGAACCGACGCGATGAGCATCACCGACGAGCCGCCGGGCCCGGGCCCGGGCCCGGGCCCGGCGACGGCACGGGCCTGCCGGGTCGGCATCAGTGCCCCGTGTGGGCGGACCAGATGGCCTGGTCCTGGTAGATGATGTTGACGTTGCCGTCGGCGCCCAGGCAGAGGATCGCCCCGTCGTGGCCCTGGGTCCCGGTGTGCCAGAGCGGCGTGCCGTTCCCGTCGAACACGACGAGGTTGCCGTCGCCCTGGAGGTAGGCCCTGTTGCCGCTGCCCGTGGTGCCGGATGACCACCGGGCGCGGTCGTTCTCGTCGTAGATGACCAGAGCGCCGTCGTCCCGCATCACCATCCGGGTCCGGTTGGTGCTCCAGGCGGCGCCGGACCGGAGCTCCTGGTCGGGCTGGACGCACAGCGTCGTCCACTCCGGTGTGGCGGACGGGGTGGCGGAGGCCGAGGCCGACGGGGCGGCCGCCGCCGCGACGGTCCGGGTGTCGCCCGCGGTCCGGGCGCTCTGCGTCCCGTCGGCGGCGGGGGCCGTCGAACGGGCGGACCGCGAGGCGCTCGGTGCGGCGGAGGTGGGACCGGCGGAGCCCGGGGAGGCCGCCAGGACGGACGGGGTGACCGAGGTGTACCCCGCGGCTTCCCGGTCGCCCGTCTGCGGCAGGGTGCCCGAGGAGTGCCCCGCGCCGTCGACGACGAACCAGCCGGCCGCCAGCCCGGCCGCCGTCACGGCCGCCCCCGCGCCGAGCAAGAGCCGTCTTCGGCGGCCCGGCCACCGGCGCCCGCGCTCCGCGGTCCCGGGAACCCCGCCCTCGGCCGGACCGCCCTCGGCCGGACCGCCCTCGGCCGGAGCGGCCGCCGACTGCCCGGCGAGGGCGTCGAGTTCGTCCGCGAAGGCGGTCGCGCTCGGCCAGCGGCGTGCCCGGTCCGGCTCCAGGGCGCGCAGGACCGCCCGCTCGGCGCGGCCCGGCAGCCCCGTGCGGAGCCGGCCGGGCGGGACGACCTTCCCGGGGGCGGCGGGGACGGCACCGGTGAGGAGGTGGTAGGCGAGGGCGCCCAGCCCGTAGACGTCGGCCCGCTCGTCGATGCCGCCGCCCGGCTCGGCCTGTTCGGGAGCCATGTAGCCGGCCGACCCCGCGGTCATGGTGAGCCCCGACGCGTGGGCGAGGCTCTTGGCGAGTCCGAGGTCGGCGACGAGCAGCCGGCTGCGCCGCGCGCCGAGTTCGGAGCGGATCAGCATGTTCGACGGTTTGACGTCACGGTGCAGGATCCCGGCCTCGTGCAGCACGGCCACCGCGCGGGCGGCCTCCGCCGCCAGCCGCAGCCCCTCGTCCACCGGCAGCGGGCCGTCCGCCAGCCGGTCCTCCAGGGTGCCGCCGTCCGCGTACTCCATGACGAAGTACGGCCGCTCGTCCGGGAGTTCACCGATGTCGTGGACCTGCACCACGCGCGGGGACGCGGCCTGCCGCAGCATCCGGGCCTCCGCAAGGAAACGTTCCCGCAGATCCAGCCGCTGGGCCCAGTTGTCGGCCATGACCTTGATGGCGACGGGAGCGTCCAGCGAGTCGTCGTGGGCCCTCCAGACGGTTCCGAAGGCGCCGGAGCCCAACGGCTTCTCCAGCCGGTAGCGGCCGATGTGGTGCGGCAACTGCAACTGCATGGGGACACCCTGCGGGGACGAGATGACGGGGAGGTGGCCGGCGGGCGGCTTCCAGGAATACCGGCGTCCGCATATGACGCGGTGACCTCTGCCCTCCCCGCACCGGGCCGAACTTATGCACCGCCGGCCGCATCGAACGAACGCGAGCGGCACGGGGCCGTTCGGCGGTGAGGACACGGAGGGCGTGAGGACGTGCGCAAGTGGAGACAGGGCATCGGAGTCGCCGTCGGGTGCACGGCGGTACTGGTCGCGGGGGGAACGGCGGGGGCCCGGGCCGCCGTCCCGCTGGGTCCGCCGGCCTCGGACGCGCTGCCGATGATGCCGGAGCAGGTGGACGCGGACGCCGGGTGCACGCCCGCGTCGAAGAAGGCGGTGACGCCCGTCCCGTGGGCGCAGCAGCTGCTCGGGCTGCGCCGGGCGCAGGAACTGAGCCTGGGCGACGGCGTCACCGTCGGCGTCGTGGACACCGGCGTGGACACCGGGACCGCCGTGCTGAAGGGCCGCGCCTCGGGGGACGGGAAACGGGACTGCGTGGGTCACGGCACCTTCACCGCGGCCCTCGTCGCCGGAGCGCGGCGGGAGGGGACCGGGTTCACGGGAGTCGCCCCGCACGCCCGGGTGTTCGGGGTGCGCGCGACGACGGCCGAGGGTGCCACGGACGCGGACGCGATCGCCGCGGGCATCGAGGCCGCGGTCCGGGGCGGCTGTGACGTGGTGCTGGTGTCGGTGGCCTACGGCGCGTCGAGCAAGCGGCTGGAGCGGGCCGTGGAGACGGCCGCGAAGCGGGACGTGGTGGTCGTCGCCCCGGCCGCCGGCGGACAGCGCGGCGGCGCGCCCGCCTATCCGGCGGCCCTGCCCGGCGTCGTCGGCGTGGCGTCCGTCGGGGTGGACGGCGGCCCCTACCCCTCCGGCCGCACGGCACTGCCGTCGCCGCCGGACCTGGTGGCGCCCGGGGACCGGGTGCTGAGCGTCGGCCCCGGCGGCGGGCACTTCACCGGCGGCGGGGACACGGTGGCGGCGGCGTTCGTGGCCGGGGCGGCGGCGCTGGTGCGTGCGCACGATCCGGCGCTGTCCGCCGAGGCCGTCGCCGCGCGGCTGCGGGCCACGGCGGTGCGCTCCGCCGGGCCGGTGCCCGATCCGCTGGCCGGGTACGGACTGGTCGACCCGGCGGAGGCGGTCTCCGGTGTCGCACCGGGGGCGTCGTCCGGGCCCGTCGCACGGGCCGGTGGAGGAGACGGGAAGGGGACGGGGGACGGCGAGGGCACGGGGGACGGCGAGGGCACGGGGGACGGCGAGGGCACGGGGGACGGCGAGGGCACGGGGGACGGCGAGGGCACGGGGGACGGCGACGGCGGTTCGTACCGTGTGCCGGAGCGGCCCGAAGCCGTGTCGCCGCTGGCCGCCTGGGGGGTGGTCGGGGGATCGGCGTCGGTCGCCGTGCTCGCCGCCGTCCTGGGGGTGGTGGTGCCACGCGGGCGGGCCCGTGGCTGGCAACCGGGCAATCGCGGCTGAAGAGGCGGGAGAGCGGCTTCGGGGCCGGGGACCGTGACGCGGGAGCCGGGGCACCCTGTGCCCCGGCTCCCGCGTGCTTCCGGCCTGTCGCGCCGGCCCGGCCCCTACTCCTCCAGCAGCACGGTCTGCACCTGGGTGGTGCGCCTCCGGGAGATCCACAGGCCGCGGCCCGGCGGGAACTCGCGGGGCTTCACATCGCCGAACAGGATGCCCTCCGACGGCGGGCAGGACAGCAGCACGCTCGGTGTGTTGGCCTCGATCAGACGGCGCAGCAGCGGGTCGCCCATGGCGCGCCCGGCGCCGCCCGCCGACCGGGCGACGATCAGGTGCAGGCCCGTCTCGGCGCCCTGGGCGAGGTGTTCGAGGATCGGGTCGAACGGGCCGGCGCCATAGCCGTTGCCGCTGACCAGGTCGTAGTCGTCGATGAGGAGGAAGACCTGCGGCCCGTGCCACCAGTCGCGGGTCCGCATCCGCTCGGGGGTGATCTCGGGGCCCGGCACGCGGGGCCGCATGGCGGCCGCCGCCGCGCCGATCATCTCGCGGACCGCGTCGAGGGACACCGCGTAGCTGAGGCGGTAGTCCTCGGGCACCGCGTCGTAGAGCTCGCGGCGCAGGTCGACCATGGCGAAGAGGGCCTCGTCAGCGGTGTGGTGACGGACTATCGACCGGGCTACGTGCCGCAGCAGGTTGGTCTTGCCGCTCTCCGTGTCGCCGACCACGATCAGGTGCGGGTGGGTGTCGAAGTCGTGCCAGAACGGGGCGAGTTCGTTCTCCTCGACGCCGAGCGGGACGCGGATCCCCTCGGCGGGCGGCAGGTCGCGCGGGGTGACCGTCGCGGGCAGCATCCGCACGGGCGGCGCGGCCGGGCCGTCCCACGCCTCGCGGACCGCGCCGACCAGGGCCTGGGTGCCCTCGGTGAGGTCGGCGGGGGTGCCGCTGCCGTCGACGCGGGGCAGCGCGGTGAGGAAGTGGTACTGGTCCTCGGTCAGGCCGCGGCCCGCGATCCGGGGGACCTCCTGGGCCTTGCGCATGCCGACGACCGAGTCGACCGCGTCTCCCAGGCGCAGCTCGAACTTGCTGGCGATCTGGTCGCGCAGCGCGGGCTGGATGTCGGCCCAGCGGGGCGAGGCGACCATGAGGTGGATGCCGTAGTTCAGGCCGCGCGCGGCGAGCTGGATGACGGTCTGGCTCAGGTCGTAGAAGTCCTGGCGCAGGATGGACCAGCCGTCGATGACCAGGAAGACGTCGCCGTAGGGGTCGTCGGTGAACTCGCCGGCGGCGCGCCGGCGGCGGTAGCCGGCCATGGAGTCGACGCCGTGGGCGGCGAACGCCGTCTCCCGGCGCGCCAGCAGGGAGGTGATCTCACCGACGGTGCGGTTGATGCGTTCCACGTCGACGCGGCCGGTGACGGAGCCGACGTGCGGCAGTCCGGTGAGCGCGGTGAGGCTGCCGCCGCCGAAGTCCAGGCAGTAGAACTGCACCTCGCGCGGGGTGTGGGTGACGGCGAGCGCGGTGATCAGGGTGCGCAGCAGGGTGCTCTTGCCGCTCTGCGGTCCGCCCGCGACACCCACGTGGCCGCCGGCGCCGCCGAGGTCGGCGACCAGCGGGTCGCGGCGCTGCTCGAAGGGTCGGTCGACGACGCCGACGGGCACGCGCAGGCCGCCGCCGTCCGGCCGTACGGCGGTGTAGTTGTCGTACGGGGTGGTGACCAGGTGCGGTTCCGCGGCGAGGAGTTCGTCGAGGCTGGGCGGGGTGGACAGCGGGGGCAGCCAGATGCGGTGGGCGGGCCGGGCGCCCGGCAGGTCGTGCAGCCGGCCGACGGCGACCTGGAGCAGGCTCTCGGTCTCCTCCTCGGACCGGTCCGGTTCCGGGGCCGGTGCCTGAGGCGCCGGGGCGGGGTGGGCGGGCAGGACGTATCCGGCGTCGTAGCGCACCACGGCCCCGGTGCCGACGGCCGTCTGCGCCGACTGGCGCTTGGCCCGGTAGGGGCCGGAGACGTAGGCGGCCTTGAAGCGGGTGAGGGTGGCCTGGTCGCTCTTGAGGTAGCCGTTGCCCGGCGCGGAGGGCAGCTGGTGGGCGTCGGGCACGCCGAGGACGCCGCGGCTCTCCATCGCGGAGAACGTGCGCAGACCGATGCGGTAGGAGAGATGGCTCTCCAGCTGGTGCACCCGGCCCTCGTCGAGCCGCTGCGAGGCCAGCAGCAGGTGGACGCCGAGACTGCGCCCGAGCCGGCCGATCATGACGAACAGGTCGATGAAGTCACGGTGCGCGGCGAGCAGTTCGCTGAACTCGTCGACGACCACGAGGAGGGAGGGCAGGGGGTCGAGGAGGGCCCCGGCCAGGCGGGCCCGCTCGTACTCCAGCAGGGAGCTGTAGTTGCCGGCGGCGCGCAGCAGCTCCTGCCGGCGGATCAGTTCGCCGTGCACGGCGTCGCGCATACGGGTGACCAGGGCGGCCTCGTCGGCGAGGTTGGTGATCACGGCGGAGGTGTGCGGGAGGCGTTCGAGGCCGAGGAAGGTGGCGCCGCCCTTGAAGTCCACCAGCACCAGGTTGAGCACTTCGGAGGTATGGGTCAGCGCGAGGGCGGAGACGAGGGTGCGCAGCAGTTCGCTCTTGCCGGAGCCGGTGGCGCCGATGAGCATGCCGTGCGGCCCCATGCCGTTCTGCGCGGACTCCTTGATGTCGAGTTCCACGGGCGAGCCGTCGGCGGCGATGCCGATGGGCACCCGCAGATGGTCGCTCTCGCCGGGGCCGCGGTGCTGCCACAGCCGGGAGACGTCGTAGGTGTGCAGGTCGGGGACGCCGAGCAGGGCGGTGAGGTCGAAGTCGGTGGTGAGCGGCTCGGTGATCTCGGAGGCCACGCTCATCCGGTACGGGGCGAGCAGCCGGGCCAGGGACCGGGTGCGGACCGGGCTGAGGGCGTCGGGGCGGCCGAGCGGCGAGGTGGTCTCGCGGCCGTTGCGGTCCTGGCCGACCATCCGCAGCAGGCCGGCGGTGACGTCGAGGCCGAGGATGTGCGGCCCGCTCTCCCAGGGCAGGCAGCCGCTGACGTCGATCACCACACAGTTGCGGTAACCGCCCCCGGCGAGGCGGGAGTTGGCTGACACCTCGGCCTCGTCGAGCAGGACCACGGTGAACGGCTCCTCCAGGGCGGGCGCGGCCTGGGGGTCGAAGCGGGACCGGGCGGTGAAGTCCTCACCGAGGAGTTCCTCAAGCTCCGCCGTCGTGCGCGTGATCAGCCGCCGCTGCCCGGCCCCGTCCGCCGTGGTGGCGTGCTGGGCGTGCGGCAGCCACTTGGCCCACTCCCAGTGGGCGAGTTCCGCGTCGCCCGCGCAGACCGCGACGCGCAGCTCCTCGGGGGCGTGGAAGACGGCGAGCTGCCCGAGGACGGCACGGACCATGGCGCGGGCCGCGTCGGTGTCACCGCGCAGCTGCACCCGTTCGTAGCCGCGCAGGTGGACGGCGATGGGCTGGTCGGCGACGGAGGTGTAGGCGCGGATGAAGCGGCGCAGGGCGTGCGCGGCGAGCGGTTCCAGGTCCTCGACGGGCTTGGTCTGCAGGGGTGCCAGGCGCAGGCCGAGCCGCTGTTCGCCGACCGCGAGCCGCACCTCCCCGAAGTCGCCGTGCCCGGCCCGGCGCTCCCACAGCCGGGTGGTGCGCACCACCGACCACAGGGCGGCCGGGTCGGGGTTGCGCCAGGCGTGCACGTCGCGCTGGCGTACCACGACCTCCCGGACCCGGCGCCGGTTCTGCGACAGGTACCGCAGGTAGTCCCGGCGGTCGCCGCTGACGCGCTGCTTGCGTTCGCTCGCGGCGCGCACGAGCTGCCCGACGAGCATCGCCACGGTGGAGACCAGCAGGATGCCGCCCATCAGGTACGTGTACGTGGTGCTGCCGCCGGTGCCGCTGCCGGTGCTGCCCGGGCGGACGAAGAGCAGCACCATGCCGAGGGACATCACGGCCATCGGCAGGTAGGTGAACACGGCGGACAGACCGCTCTGCCGCTCGGGGAGGACGGGCGGTTCCTGGAGCTCCAGCTGGCCGGCCGGTGCCTCGGGACCCGGCCGGCGTGGCGGGCGGCGGAACAGTAGGAGACTCACGCGGGTCCTCTCGGTTCGGCTTTCTCCGGTGCGGTGTTCTCCGGTGCGGTGATCCCGGCGGCCGGGCGTCGCCGCCGGAGAGCGGGGCGGCCGGGCGGTGCGGTGCGCACGGCATGTAGGGGAGTGATCGCAGTCTCCGGCTCCGGCGGGTGCCGGGGGGCCGTGCGCGGGCGGGTTGCCGCACTTTCAGACCCGGACAAGGGACCGATGAGGCACGGAACCCCGCAGGCGCGGGGGCGAGCGGGGAGCCGTTGCTAGCTTCTGGTTCCGGCGGACCGGTGACGGGCCGGGGGGTCCGACCGGCCGACGGGCCCCGTCCGTCGGGGGCGGTCCCTCGAAGGCCGTCCGTCAGCCGGAGGCCCGCCGGCCGGAAGCCCGCCCACCGCAAGCGTGTCCGTCAGTCACAGGTCCGCCGGCCGGAAGCTGCCTGCTTGCCGGAAGCCCGTCCGTCAGAAGTCGTCCGTCAGAAGTCGTCCGTCAGAAGTCGTCCGTCAGAAGCCCGTCCGTCAGAAGCCCGTCCGTCAGAAGCCCGTCCGTCAGAAGCCCGTCCGTCAGAAGTCGTCCGTCAGAAGTCGTCCGTCACAAGCCCAGCCGCCGGAGTCCAGCCCGTCGGCCAGACCGGGAACGGAAAGCGTCGCGTGAGCACAGCCAACGCCAGCGTCATCGTCGCCGAACTCACTCGGCTCGTGGTGCACGCCCCCGAGCGCGTCATCGACATAGCCGTTCCCTCCGACCTTCCGCTCGCCGACCTCATGCCGGCGCTCGTGAGCCACGCGGCACCCGACGGCACCAGCCTCGACGAGAGCGGTCTGGAGCACGGCGGCTGGGTGCTCCAGCGGCTCGGCTCGCCCGCGCTCGACGAGGACGCCACCCCGGCCGAACTCGGCCTGCGCGACGGGGAGACCGTCCATCTCAGGCCCCGGCGCGAGCAGCTCCCGCCCGTCCACTTCGACGACCTCATCGACGGTGTCTCCACCGGCATGGGCGACCGGGCCGACCACTGGCGGCCCGATTTCACCCGCCGGCTCCTCCTCGGCCTGGCCGCGGCCGCGCTCGCCGCCGCCTTCACCGTCCTCGCCGGCCTGCCCGCGCCCGGCATCCAGTCGGCGGTCGCCATGGGGATGGGCGTCCTGCTGCTGCTCGGCGCGTTCGCCGCCTCCCGCGCCATGGGGGACGCGGTCGTCGGGACGGTGCTCGGCGCGCTCGCCGTACCGTTCTTCGCACTGGCGGGCTGGCTGGTGCCGCACGGCCCCCAGGGCCCCGCACTCCTTGGCGCGCGGCTGCTCGCCGCGGCCACCGCGGCGGCCGGCGGCGCGGTGCTCGCCGTCTCCGCGGCCGCCGCGGCGGCCGCCCTGTTCGCCGCCGTGGTGCTGGTCTGCCTGCTCGGTGCCGCCGCCGGCGTCATCGGTCTGACCGCGGGCCTCGGGCCGTCGCAGAGCGCGGGGACGATCGCGGCGCTCACCGCGCTGCTCGGCACCTTCATCCCCGTCATCTCCTTCCGGCTGTCCGGGCTCAGGCTGCCGCCGCTGCCGACCAACGCCACCCAGCTCCAGGAGGGCATCGACCCCCTGCCCGCCCGCGCCGTCCTGACCCGCACCGCCGTCGCCGACCGCTACATGACCGCCCTGTACGTGGCCGCCGGCCTCGTGTGCGCCGCCTGCCTCACCGCGCTCTCGACGGGCACCGGCTGGGAGGCGTACACCCTCGGCGGCGTGCTCAGCCTGCTGCTGGTGCTGCACGGCCGCGGCATGACGAGCGCCCGGCAGCACCTCGCGGTCGTCCTGCCCGGCTGCTACGGCGCACTGCTGCTGCCGGTCGCCGGCGTCTGGCACGGCGGGGCCGCCGCCCGGGGCGTCGCGCTCGCCGTCGCCACCGTGGCCTGCGCCGCCCTGGTCGTCGCCGCGTGGCACGTGCCGGGCCGCAGGTTCATCCCGTACTGGGGCAGGGCCGCCGACCTGCTCCACTCGCTGGCGGCCGTCGCCCTGCTCCCCGCGGTCCTGGTCGACCTCGGAGTGCTGCCCGCGCTCCGCGAGATGTGGAGCTAGCCGCCATGCAGTCCAGACGAGACCAGGTCCAGGCGTACTCGTTCACCGTCGGCCGGCTCACCTCCAGCATGCTCGCCGCCGATCCCGACGCCCTGGACACCCCGATGAGCCGCACCCGCCGGGGCGCCGTCATCGGCTTCTTCATCGGTGTGCTGCTCTGCGTCGGCTTCACGGTGGTCGGGCTGCTCTTCCCCCGCGACTCCGACGCCTGGCGGCAACCCGGCGTCCTGATCGTGGAGAAGGAGACCGGAGCGCGCTACCTGTACGGTGACGGCGTCCTGCGCCCCGTCGTCAACTACGCCTCCGCCAAGCTCGTCACCGGCGAGGACGGCACCGTCCGGCAGGTCTCCCGCGCCACCCTCGCCGACGTGCCCCGCGGCACCCCCATCGGCATCCCCGGCGCCCCCGACTCCCTGCCGGCCGCGGACCAGCTCACCGACTCCGCCTGGCAGGTGTGCGCCACCTCGCGCGCCGCGGGCGACGGCACCCGCGAACCGACCACCACGCTCGGCGTCGGCACCGCACCGTCCGGCGGCCAGGACCTCGGCGCGGACGAGGCCCTGCTGGTCACCGCGCGCGACGGCGAGCGCAGCACCGACTACCTCCTGTGGCGCGGCAACCGGCTGCGGCTGGACACGGCGCACGGCGCGCTCCAGTCGCTCGGCTACGGCACCACCGAACCGCTCGCGGTCGACGAGGCCTTCCTCGCCGCGGTCCCGGCGGGGCCCGACCTGTCCCCGCCCGAGGTCGCGGGCCGCGGCGCGAAGGGCCCCGTGCTCGGCGGCCGGCAGAGCCGTGTCGGCCAGTACTTCGTCGTCCGGACCCCCGGTGCCGCCGAGCAGTACTACCTGCTCGACCGCGCGGGCCTGGTGCCGCTGACCCTCACCGAACTCCAACTGCTGCGCGGCGACCCGCGGACCCGCGAGAAGGCCTACGCCGGCCAGGAGGCGACCGCCGTCGTCCTCCAGCCGGACGAGGCCTCCCAGCACCTGGCGGGGAACGCCGGGACGGCGACGGACGCGGCCGCGCTGCCCACCCGGCCGCCGAAGGCCCTCGCGCCGCGCACCGGAACCGTGCCGTGCCTGAAGGTCATCCCGGACGGGGCCACGCCCCGGCAGGCGTTCGTCCGGGTGCCGGCCGCGTACGCGGCCGGGGTGCCGGTGGTGTCGCGTCAGGGAGTCGCCGCCGGCTGCCCCGCCCCCGACCGGATCGGGGTGCGCCCCGGCAGCGGTGTGCTGGCGATGCCCACGGCCGCCGGAACCGGCACGAGCGGCGCCCGGTACCTGGTCACCGGCGACGGCATCAAGTACCCGCTCTCCGCGGCGACGGTGGCCGGACAGCTGTCCTACGCGGACACGGACGTGGTGCGGCTGCCGCCCGCGCTGCTCCGGCTGCTGCCGACCGGGCCGGTCCTCGACCCGGACCGCGCCGCGGAACCCGCCCTGACGGGACCGGCCCCCGCCGCACCGGACCCGGAGTGCGGGGGCGACAGCACCCCCTGACCCCCCGCCGACCGCACGCTCCCTGACCCGTCGACCGCACGCCCTTGACCCGTCGACCGCACGCCCCTGATCCGTCGACCGCACGCCCCTGATCCGTCGACCGCACGCCCTTGACCCGTCGACCGCACGCCCCTGATCCGTCGACCGCACGCCCTTGACCCGTCGACCGCACGCCCTTGACCCGTCGACCGCACGCCCTTGACCCGTCGACCGCACGCCCCTGATCCGTCGACCGCACGCCCTTGACCCGTCGACCGCACGCCCCTGACCCGCCGACCGCACGACCGCATGACAGCGGGCAGCCCGAGAGCGGCTCCCGCCCGGCCACGACAACGGAAAGGCACTAGCGCGATGTCCACACCGACAGGCCAGCCGAACACGAAGGTCACCGACCACGCCCACTCGGTCGCCGCCCAGGCGATCGACGGGGCGGTCACCGCCTGCAAGAACATCCGTACGGGCGTCGACCAGGCCCGGACCACCCTCTCCACCGGCTGGACCGGGAACGCCGGCAGCACGTACGGCGGCGCGATCGACGCGTGGCTGGCCAAGCTCGATCAGCTCACCGCGATGATGGAGAGCATGTCGCAGGCGCTCTCCGGCACCAAGACCGCGACGGCCAACACGGAGGACGACGCCCTGCTGGCCTCGGCCTCCTTCCTGAGCCGCGTCAACCCCTAGCACCCGTAGCACCCGCCCAGGACAAGGAGAGCACCATGCCCGACTTCATGATGAACTACGGCGCCTCGGGGACCGCGAGCGAGTACCTGCAGCAGATGACCACGGCCGTCCGCAACCAGGTCGACACGGTCCACGCGACCGTGCAGACGGTGATCAGCGAACTCGAGGGCGCCATGGCCCAGCAGTACAAGATCGAGCACGACAAGTGGACTGCGAAGGTCGACGAGATGGGCGGCGTCCTCAGCTCCGGCAACACCGTCCTGGTGAACAACACCCAGGGCTACTACACGACCGACGTCAACGAGCAGAACCGCTGGGAAGGGCTGGCGGGCGCCTAGGGCGCTTCTGACGGATCTCCCTCCCCCCGTGTGCCCGGGAGGGCCGGGCCGGTGGCCCGCACCCTCCCGGCACCGGCTCTCCGGCGGACCCCCTGACGCAGCACGGCCCCTTCGACGCATTACGGAGCAGAGGATGCCCAAGTCTCCCGAACACTCGGGTGGTACGACCGAGTACTCCGCGGACGTCCTGCGGATGTACCGCACCTCGGACGGCTACCTGCCGGGGATGCGCGACGAGACCCGCGAGGCCAACGACGAGCTGGCGTACTACAAGACGGACAAGCTGCTGGCGGGGTCGCCCGACTTCCCCCCGGCCGCCCAGCTGATGGCGCAGATGACCAAGGTCTGCCAGGCGCTGGAGAACGAGTTCGGGTTCAACTTCACGATCACCGACTCGATGATCGTCGCCCTCGCGGACACGGGCGACGCGATGGAGCAGGTCGAGGAGGACGGCACGATCTCCGGCAAGGAGTTCGGCCGGCTCGTGGGCGATGCGATCACCGAGCGCGGCGGCACCGGCACCGGCACCGGCACCAACACCACCGACCCGACCACCTGATGACCCGACGACCTGACGACCTGCCCCGTCCTGACGACTCGACCTGGCGCCCCGTCCTGACGACCCGACCTGACGACCCGACCGACGCTGGAGAGCTACGGTGCCCGATCCCACACAGTGGCATGAGCTGGTGAACATCTTCGCCGGGTCCGGCCAGGCGCAGGGCTCCACCCCGGGCCAGATCCCCAGCAAGGAGGAGGTCCTGGCCCCGCGGTGGACCCGCGCCTACTGGAACCAGCGCGGCGGCGCCCCCTTCCGGGCCGCGTTCACCTGGAGCTACGTCATGGGCACCGAGACCAGGACCGTCTCGGGCCCCTGGAGCGGCTACGGCTCGGTCACCAACCCGGTCACCGGCACCGCCGGGCTCGGCATGTTCGACGGCGACCAGAGCCTGGAGAGCGGGGGCAGCGCCTGGTGGGGCTACAACATGGGCAGCTACCTGACCATCTCCGCGCTCGACGGCAACGGCACCGAGACCACCAGCCCGTACAGCTTCGACCGGGCGCGCGAGCAACTGACCGCCGCCATCGCCTACTTCCGGAAGTGGCAGCCGAACCTCAACACCTGGCAGGGCGCGCTGCACCAGGACGGCTGGCAGGGACTGGCGGCGTCCAGCTTCGGTGACATCGTCGGCCGGATCGCCACCGCCTACGAGACGATCCTGGAGACGGCGTCCGGCAGCGGCGTCGACGGCGGTTACATCGCCGCCGTCAACGCCGCGCAGGAGGCCCTGTGGAACGCGCGCAACGCCATGCGGTCCGCGTTCGAGACGTGGCAGGCGCAGCCGTCCGCGTCGCCCCAGGGCGCCATGGCGGAGTACGCGCGGGGACTGGTCGTCGTGTTCAACACCGCGGGGGCCGAGCCGGCCGTCCTCACCCACGACGGTACGGTGCTCGGTCCCGTCGACCAGGCCGGCACCTGGGACATCGTCGAGCAGGCGGTCAAGGACGCGTGGCGGCACACGGCGGAGACGTACCTCGACTACCCGGTGGTCGGCATCGTCTCGGCGTTGACCGGCGGCTACCAGCAGTCCACGACCCAGCTGCGCGAGCTGAACAACGTCATCAGGACCGCTCTGACCGGCGCGCCGGACAGCGAGTCGGACGACGGTCAGCAGGGCCTGGAGGACGCGCTGGAGGACCTCCTCAACGGGCAGAACGGCGGGAGCGGGGGCTCCGGCCAGGGCGGTGCCGAGGGCACGGGAACGCCGGACGTCGACCCGCCCGGCAGCACCGGCACGGGCGGCGCCGGGAGTTCCGGCGCCCTCGGCGCGGACGGCGGGACGGGCACGGCGGACATCGATCCGCCCGGCCAGACCGGCGCGACCGGCGCCGGGACGGGCGGCATCGGAGAGGCCGGCGCGACCGGCGGCGGGACGGGCCTCGACACCTCCGGCCTGACCGGGACGGAAGGCACGGCAGGTGCGGCCGGCGCGGGCGGCGGAACGGGCACGGGAACGGGAACGGGCGCCGGAACGGGCACGGGCACGGGCGCCGGAACGGGGGTGAGCGCCCCCGCGGCCGCCACCTCCGACATCGCCATGCCCGGTGGGACCGGCGGGGCAGCCGGCGGGACGGGAAGCAGCGGCGCCGTCGGCGCGGGCGGCACCGGCCTCGACGGCGCGCCCGGCCTCGGCACCTCCGACGCCGGCACCGGCCTGACCGCCGGTGCCCCCGGTCAGACCGGTGGAACGGCCGCGGGCACCGGAACCGGCCTCGGTACCGGTACCGACGCCGGCACCGGGACGGGAACGGGGACGGGGACGGGGACGGGGACCGGGACGCTCGTCCCGCCGGCCGGCGCGACCCCCGGTCTCACGGCCGGCACCGGCACCGGCAGCGGCACGGGCAGCGGAAGCGGCCGGGGCGACGACGTGTCGGCGCCCGCGACCGGCACCGGCGACCTGCTCGACCCGGCCCTGAACGACTTCGAGGAAGCGGTCGGCCTGCCCACCGACCAGCTGGTCACACCCCCGGCGGGCGACACCGGTGACTTCCCGAGCCTCACGCTGCCCACCGGCGGCAGCGGCGGCGAGCCGGGCATCGCCCTGCCCGGCTCCGGTGGCAGCCAGTCCGCGCTGCCGGTGGCCACCGACCCCGTCGACGCGTCGTCGCCCGGAATCACCACCCCGTCCCTGAGCGACCAGGGCTTCCCCTCGACGTCGAGCACCGGCTACGACGACGGGGGCGGCGGCTACGGCTACGGCGACGCCGGCGGCAGCTTCGACTTCACGCAGCCGTCCCTGTCCTCCGACGGCGCCGACGACGCCTTCCTGGACGCCTACACCGGTGGTGACGGCACCGGCGACGGCACCGGCACCGGCGCCACGGGCACCGGCTCGGGCACGACGGCCACGTCGTCGCAGTCCCCGTTCTTCCCTCCGATGGGCATGGGGGGCATGGGCTCCGGGGGTGCCGGCGGGGAGCAGAACAAGGAGCGCGAGCGCACCACCTGGCTCGCCGAGGACGCCGCCGTATGGGGCACGGACCCGGAGCTGGCACCGACTGTGCTCGGCAGGACACCGCAGCAGAACGCACCCGTGGGAGGCACGCGTGAGCAGCAATCCGTTCCAGGCACTCCTGGACGAGGTCCAGTCGCAACTGGACGAGGCCCTCGAACGGGCCGGCCGGGCACAGGAAGCGCTCACGGCGCTCAGCGGGACGGCAACGTCCAAGGATCACCTGGTCAGCGCAACGGCTGACGCCCGGGGCGCGGTGACGGAGCTGAAGTTCCACACCACCCGCTACCGGACCATGGCGCCGACCGAACTGTCCGCCGTGCTGCTGGACACCATCGGCAGGGCGCAGCGGGAGGCGGCCGCACACCTGGAGGAGGTCCTCGGGCCGATCGTGCCCGAGGACCTGGAGGTCGACGACGTGATGAGCGGGCGGGCCGACCTGGCCGACCTGCTGGACGCCTTCGGCCGCGGCGCGCTCCCGGGCCAGCAGAGCTGACCGGCCCGGCGGAGCGGACGGGGCCGGCGCGGCCCCGCACACAGGTACGGAACTGACGGAACGGAGAGAGGAGCGGGCCTTGCCCAGCAGGAACCACATCGTCGCGGACCCGGAGGGCATCCGGGACGGCGGCCGGCACTTCAACGGCGACCTGGCGTCGACGGTCGGCCTGCTCCGCTCCGGCCTCGTCACCGCCGTGGCCGCGAACGAGCAGCCCGACGCGTACGACGACGAGACGGGCCGGGCGTTCCGGGCGGTCTACGAGCCCGCCAAGGAGGACATGCTGACCCTGCTTCAGTCGCTGGAGACGGCGTTCCGGCAGGCGTACGACGCCATCGACGCCACCGCCACGAAGCTGATCGACGTCGAGGAGACCAACACGGCGAACGCGCACGCCCTGACCCGCGCGGTCCACGGGATCCGCTGAGCCATGGCACTCGAGGCGTCGGACGAACTGCGCGGGCTGTTCCTCGCGCTGACGGGCATGGAGTTCCCGAAGCTCGACGAGGACAAGCTGCGGGCGCTCGGCGAGGGATACCTCGCCACCGCGCAGGGGCTCGCCGCCCTGCCCGACCAGATCGTCCAGGTCACCCGCACCATCCGGTCCCGCTTCGACGCCGGGGCCGCCGACGCCTTCTCCCGTTCCATCGCCGAGTTCACCTCGGGCCGCACCAACTACGTCGCCGCCGGCCAGGAGGCGGCGGCCGGCATCGCCGCGTACGCGCGCACCACCGCGACCAACGTCGAGTACACCAAGTACATGGCGATCGGGCAGCTGCTCCAGCTGCTCCTGGAGATCGCCTGGTGCATCGCCAACGCATTCCGCACCTTCGGTCTCACCCTGCTGCTGATCCCGGTCTACCGGGCGATCACCTCGCGCTTTCTGCTGCGGCTGCTCACCTTCCTCTGGCAGCACCTGCTCGCCCACGTGATCATCAACACCGCCGTCGCTGTCTCCCTCGACCTGCTGATCCAGCGCATCCAGATCAGCAGGGGCACCCGCGACTCCTGGGACCGCGACCTCACCCGGGACGCCTTCGTCGGCGGCATCGTCGAGGGCGTGGTCTCCGGCGGGCTGGGCCTGGCCGGGGCCAAGCTGGCCCAGGTGTTCGGCCGCAGCGTCGCCAACCGGACCGGGAGCGCCCTGCGGAACCAGGTCAGGGAGCTCGGCGGCGGTGCCGGCGGCGTCTCGGCCGACGCCCTGGGCCGGAGCGTCACCGACCTCGTCTCCCGCAACAACGACGACCTGCTGTCCGCGCTCGGCGACACCGGCGGCCGGCAGCTGAGCGACGCGGCGGTGACGCGGCTCGGCCAGGACTTCGGCGAGCTGTTCACCACCCACTTCGGGCGGCAGCTCGGCGAGGGCGCGGCCCGCGACCTGGGCGAGGCCTACGGACGGACCTTCGCCCGGAACTGGGGCGACGACGGCGCCCCGGACGCGCTCGGCCAGGTCCTCGGCGGCGGGGCGGGCGCGGGTCTGCCGGCCGGCGTGCGCACCACCCTCGCCCAGCTCCCCGACACGGTGCTGAACTCGGTGAACACCACGCGGAACACGGTGGTCACCAAGGCCCTGAGCCTCCTTGGCGAAGGTGTCGAGGAGGGTCTGACGAACACGTTCGCCGACCTCGTCACCAATCTGGTGCTCACCGGGGAGCTCTCCACGAACGCCTGGAGCTTCGTGTCCGGCCTCACCTCGGGCACCTCGGCGGGCGCGGGCGTCGAGGGCGGCATCAGCGCCGTCGAGAACCTCCGGCGGCTCGGCGACCTCGACACCACGGGTGCCCGCGACGCCACTCCCACACCCGCCGCCCCGGAGCAACCCCCCGCCACCACGGACCCCGCCACCACGGACCCGGCCGCCCCGACACCGGACGGGGCGCGGGGACCGGGCCTGAGCGTGGACGCGGACGTGGACGTGGACGTGGATGGGGGCGGGGGCGGGGCCGTGGCCGTGGACGTCGACGTGGACCGGGGTGCGGACACGGACCGGGGTGCGGACGCGGCTTCGGAGGCCGTGCGGTCCGGGACCGTGTCGTCCGGGACCATGCCGATCGCCTCCGTGCCGATCACGTCCGTGCCGGCTGCGTCTGTGCCGATCACGTCTGTGCCGATCACGTCTGTGCCGATCACGTCTGTGCCGATCACGTCTGTGCCGATCACGTCCGTGCCGGCCACGTCCGTGCAGAGCGGTTCCGTACCGACCGGTTCCGTACCGACCGGTTCCGTACCGCCCGGGACGAACAACCCTCAGGGACCGTCGTCCCCCGTCTCGCCCGGCGAGCGGTCCGGCGCGGCCGAGCGGCCGAGGACGCTGTCGTCCCCGGAGGTCGAGGCCCCGGACGTCGAGGCCCCGGACACCGGCACGGCGGACACGGGGAGCCGGGGCACCGAGGGCCCGGACTCCGAGGGCCCGGACTCCAAGGACCCAGCCTCCGAGGGCCCGGACTCCGAGGGCCCGGACTCTGAACGTCCGGCCACCGGCGACGTCGCCGTGCAGGCGGCCGTACAGCCCGTCACCTCCGTTCTCACCGGCGATCCGGCCTGGGAGGCGGCGCGGGCGGGGGTGCCGCCCGTCACGCGCTCGCACACCTGGGTCGACCCGGTGTCCGCGCCGGCCGATCCGAACCGGCCGGGGGAGTCCACGCGGTACGCCGTGCGGTCCAAGTTCGACGCGCGCCGCGTCGAGTACGACGGCGAACAGGTCACCGACCTGACGGTCCGGGTCGCCGTCGGCCCGGAGGGCGTGCCGGACGGCGTCTGGGACAGGGTGCGCGCCGGGGTCGAGGAGTTCTTCAACGCGCCGGGCCACCGGCTGCCGGGCGGTGACCGGCTGCACGTCACCGTGGAGCGGGTGGCGCACGACCCGCATCCCAACGGCCTCACCGTCACCTTCGTGGATCGGGACCAGCCGATGACCCGTACCGCGTGGTGGGCCGACGCCGAGCCAGTGGACTACGCGCACGAGATCGCGCACCAGCTCGGTCTGCGGGACGAGTCGCGGGACGACAGCGCGCCGCACCGCCCCGACGTCCCCGGCAGCCTGCTCGGCGACTACACCCGGACCGCTCCGGAGGGGCTCCGGCAGAGCGGTCTGCGCGGCCGTCACCTCAGCCTCCTCGACGCCCACATCGGCGATCCGACCGCCACCGCGGGGAACGGCGGCCGCCCGGGCGCCGCGTCCTCCGCCGCGCGTCCCGTGGCGACGGCGAGCGGACAGCCCGGCGCGGAACCCCGTGCGCCCCGCAAGCCCGCGGCCGGGCCCACCGGCCACGCCGAGGCCGTACAGCCCGGGCCCGTACCTCCGGCACCGGTACCGACCTCCACCCCCCAACCGGCCCCCGTCACACAGAGCGCACCGAAGAGCGCACCGAAGAGCACACCACCCCAGCACAAGCAGTGGATCAGCACCCGTCTCGACGGCACCCGTCCGCCCCGGCTGGAGCGTGACGCCTCCGCGCCGTCGCGGGACGGCCGTACGCCCATCCGGTTCGACGACGGCACACGCATGCCCGCCTACGTCGACGACGTGGCGTCGTTGCTGGAGGGCATGCCGGACGACCTGCTGCCGGAACTGCTGGCCACGCCCGGCACCTTCGGGCAGAGCGACGTCGCCCTGCGCGGCATCGGAGAGGTGCTGGCGGAGATCGACACCTTCCTGGGGCGGGATCCGTCGCTGAGTCCGCGCGGCCCCGGGCGCGACGACCCCGGCGGCACCGGTCTGATGGCCGACGTCCGGTCGGCACTCGTCCGCCGGCCGCAGAGCCTGACGGGCGGGCGCCCGTTCCCCTACACCAACTCCCGGGGACAGCAACGGGTCCTGCACGTCACCGCCCGCCACTACGGCAACTGGCAGCGGTTCTCCGACGAGTACGGCAACCCGTCGAAGATCGACACCATGGACCGGGCCGTCACCCAGGCCGGACAGAGCAAGAGCGTGCAGTCCGTCACCCAGATCGGGCTGGGCGGACCGTTCCTCGGCCCGCTCGGTGCCCTGGCGTTCGGCGGCTTCGGCCGCCTCAACGTGCGGGCCGGCGTCAGCACCAAGGTCGGCTACACCCAGACGGACCAGGTCACCAGCCAGATGGAGACCCGCACCCTCGACGGCTCGAAGGTGTACCTGGACGACGTGTACGTCGAGGTGTCCGTCACGGACGCCGACGGACACGTCGTCTCCGCCCCCGGCCCCGCCGCCTCCAATCCCGCCGGCCCGACCGGCCCCGCGGTCCCCGCGCGCGGCGGCTTCGCCGTACGGGACGGGCTGATGCTGCGCCTGCCCGACAGCGTGACGAAGCCGTCGTCGCCCGGACGGATACCCCGGTCGATCGCGCTCGACCACAACTCCCCGTACCGGCTGGTCCGCACCGAGGGCTTCGGTCCGGTCGCGCGGATCCGCGACTGGGCGGCGGAGGAGATCGGCGCGCGGCCGGGCAGCACCGCCTACCGGGAACTCGACGCCTTCTTCTCCAGCGACTCCTTCCAGCGGCACGCCCGCCAACTGGCGGCCGGACGGGTCGTGACACCGCCGCTGTTCGCCGACGACCGGGCGAAGACCCCGCTGGGCGTCTTCGTCGTGGAGCGGACGGTGCCGGTGCGGGCGACGCTCATCGGTGAGACCTCCGAGGCCGAACTGCGGGACATCAACACCTCCACCGTCCGCAACGACCAGAGCTTCGCCAAGGGCGTCAGCCTCGGCATCGACGGCGTCATGGGGCCCGCCTTCAACCTCTTCGACCTCGGCGACGGGCACCTCAACCTGCGGCTCCAGTTCGGACCGGCATTCCGCTCCCTCTACTCGGTGACGCGGTCGGCCGCTCTGGGCGGCTTCGGGGCGCTGAAGACGTCCGGTCAGGTCAAGGGCGACCCCACCGGCCTCTACCTGGTCAAGAAGACGGTGTACGTGCGGCGCGGCGGCAGCGGCGCGCCGCCGCGGCGGTTCCACACCTGGAGCGTGGACCGGATGACCCGCACCGAGGCCCGCCGGCTGGCCGGCTGGGACGACGGGACGAAGCTGCCGCTGCGGGGCGGCCTGCCGGAGCCGTTCGCCCCGGCCCACCTCACCCCGGACCGTCCGCCGACCCTGGGCATGCACCGCGTGGAGGAGTTCTCGCACCCCGACGGGCTGCGCACCCGCGACGCCGACGGCATCGGCCGCACCCTGCCGGACGACTTCGCCGACACCGTGCTCGCGGCGGTCGCCGACACCCACCCCGGGCTGGTCGCGCCGCTCGACCGGCTCGCCCCGCCGTCGCGCCAGGGGGTGCGGGCCCGGGTCCGGGGCCTGCTGGAGCCGGCGGACCCGCTGCCCGCCGCGCCGGACCGCCCGGAGCGCGGGCGGTTCAGCGACGCCGACGCGTACCGGACGGCGCTCTCCAACACGCTGGAGATCCTCGCGGTGCTCTCGCCGCAGAGCCTGGCGGGCAGCCTGGAGACGCTGATCACGACCGGCGTCCAGATCCGGCTGACCGAGCCGGGCACCCTCGGGCAGGGCCACCGCCACATCCGGGTCCACGCCGAACTGACCAACCGGCGGTACGAAGGCCGGCAGGACGACGTCAAACTGCGGCACAGTGCCCCCGGCGGGCAGCGGATGGACGGTCAGGAGAGCCGCAAGCGCGCGGTGGGTGGCGGCTTCGACGCCGTGTTCGGCTTCCGGGACCCGGACTCCTCCGGGAGCGCGCCGTTCGTCCCCGACAACACGGGCGCCCTCTCGCTGGGCGGCCGCTACGCGCGGCAGAGCGACTCCGAGTCCGGGTACGGCGCCACCGTCTCCAACGAGCCGATGTCGGTGAGCATCCGACCGTCCCACCTGTACCGCTACGACCTCTCCCTCACCGTGAGCCACGGCGGGTACTGGCGGTTCCGCGGGCTGCTGCGCGGAGTCGCGAGCCTGGGACTGCTGGGGACGCAGCCGTTCGTCTTCAGCAGCCCCCGGGACGTGCTGATCGGCACCGGCCCCGGCGGGGCGCGGATCCGCGGCGGACCCGTCCGGGGCCAGGTGCTGATCAGCGTCCCCGACCAGCACGCGCCCGCCGTCGACCCGCACCGGCCGGACACGCCCAACGTCTACCGCTCGCTCCGCGGCCCGCTGGACACCGTGCCCATGGACCGTGCCCGGGCGCACGCGCTGGCCACCGGTGACCTCTCCCGGGGCGCCGGCCGGGGCCGGGCGGACGGACGGGGTTCGCAGACCTTCCGCGACCTGCAAAACCACCCGTTCGTGACCGTGAACGTCGTCGTGCCGCCCGGGCTGACCGACGCGGTCCAGGACGTCGTACGACGCGCCTCGGGCGGAGCATGGCAGTACAACGAGGAAGGCGCCCCCGCGCGGGAGGCGATCATGCGCGCCTTCCAGCCGCAGTACGCGACGGCCAACTTCGACCAGAGCTCCGGACCGCTCGGCTTCGGCATCAGCGGGCTGATGGGCAAGTCGCCGTACGCCACCCTGTGGGCGACCTTCCGCCACTTCACCGCGGTGCGGAACATCCACCCGCTGACCGGGCCGATCGCCATGGACACCGAGATGGTGCTCGGCAGCGGCACCCAGGCGTCCGGCAAGGTCAGCAGGAGCAGCCTCCTCTCCTTCGGCGGCCAGCTGACCTACGCCAAGCCCCACGGCGTCGGTCCGGGACTGATCGGCACCTACGGCCTCGCCGTCAACCCCTGGTCGTGGTCCGGGCAGAAGAGCGTGACCGTCACCCGCAGTGTGGTCGCCGACCTCAACCTGAAGGGGTTCACCCACCAGGTGCTGGTGTCCGGCACCGTCGAGCACTGGACGGCGATGGCCGCCGGCATGCTGGGGACGGCCGCCGCGAACCTGCCCCACATACCGGACTCGCTCGCCGGAACGGCCGGTTCCGTCACCTCCGTCCCCGGCGGCTGGATGGCGCACGTGCCGGAGAAGAGCGCCCACCGGCTGAAGCTGATCAACGACGGGATGGGCGACGTCCCCGCCTACACCGCACTGACCTGGTCGCCGCAGCCCTGGCTGCGCGGCAACTCCTTCGGCACCTACCCGGTGAACGCGCTGGACCCCACCGCCGTGCTGGCCCGTTTCCACCGGAAGGTGAAGGACCTCGGCTTCGACGACGTCGCCCTGGAACAGGTCCGCCGGCTCGTCACCTCCCGCGTCCTGCGCGCCCTCGACCGGGAGATGACCGGCACCGGCGTCTCGTCGCCGGCCCGGTCCGGCGGCTGGGGCTGGGGAAGCCTGCGGATCGGCACCCGGCAGGCCCGGGTACGGGTCGAGCTGATCCCCGGCGAGTCCACCTTCGAGATGCTCGACCACAGCACGGAGATGGAGGAGAACCGGCGGGCCGTCGAGACCGTCCAGGAAGCCTCGGACGTCACCACGGGCCGCGACGTCGGTTTCCTGACCGGCGAGGGCGTGCAGACCGGCGACGCGACGGCGGTGGCCGCGGGTCCCACGTACTCCGAGACCGGCACCTCCCGGCACACGGTCGCCTCCGGCCACACCGTCTCCTCCAGCATCACCTACCGGGCCGCCTCCACCGAGCCGCACGCCGAGATCTCCACGCCGTACCGGCTCCGCATCACGCTGGAGGTGACGGCGGACTCCGTACCGGACGGCCCGCGAAGCCCGGACCCGGCGCGCGGGAACGCCACCGGCCCGCAGAGTTCGAACCCCGCGCGCGCAGAGGCCATCGGCCCGCAGAGTTCGAACCCCGCGCGCGCAGAGGCCATCGGATCGCTGGAGCGGGCCCGGCGCCGGTTCACCGGCGCGACGACCGTCACCGAGACCGACTCCGTCGGCACGCTGCGCGAGCACGTCCCGCTCAGCCTGATGGTGCCCGACCCGGACCCGCGCCTGCCCCTCACCGACCCCCGGCTCGACCCGCCCGACCTCACGCTCACCACACCTCCGCGCGCCGGTGTCAGCCCTGGACTGCGGGAGCCCGGCGCGCGGTACGGCGACGGCACCCGGAAGCCGTTCACCGTCCCCGAGAACGGGTTCCACGTCCGCCGGATCATCGGACTCGAGCACGTCCAGGAGGCCAACAACCGCGCCCTCGCCGAGTCGTACGGCCTGAACCTCTCCGCCCTCGACGACGAGGCGTCCGGTGAGTCCGGTGAGTCCGGTGAGTCCGGTGACGGGGCCTCCGGCGCCGGCGCCGACGCCGGCCGCCGTCGCTCCCGACTGCTCCTGCGGGCCAAGGACACCGGCCTCACCCGGCTCGGCACCGGTGCGGCCCAGGCGCTGGAGGACGGGACCAACAACACGGCCCTGTCGACCTTCTACGACCGGACGCTGACCCCGGCCGGCTACCAGGTGCCGGGGCTGACCCACCGCCACCTCGTCGGCACCGACACCGGACAGCTGTCGCTGTTCTCCCGGCCCGACTTCGGCCGCGCCGTGCTGCTGACCGTCGCCGACGGCAAGAAGATCGAGGTGCTCCGGGAGACCGGCGAGGGCGCGAGCACCTCGGTCGCGCAGGAGAACGTCCAGGACTCGGCCTTCGGCGCCGGAGTGCTCGTGCGGTCCGAGCAGACCGGCCTGAACCAGCTGGCCACGACCGCCACCGGACCGTACGCCGCCGACGGCGACGGGGCACCGGTCGGCGGCGACCACGCGTCGTCGCTCAACGTCAAGCCGAAGACCGGCCGGGAGTTCCTGTTCGCCGTCCCCACCAGCTGGCTCAGCGTCGCCGACGTGCACCGGGGCGTCCAGGACAGCCGCCTCGGGAAGGCGGTCGCCGGGACCTTCGGGTTCCTCAGGCCGGGCCCCAGGACGGTCACCTCCGAGACGTACGTCCTCGCCTGGGTGCGCGACGACGTCGCCCGCGACCTCGCCCTGATCGACGACACGAACTTCCCGTCCAGGGCTGCGGCCGCCTGGGACGCCGTCGGCAAGGCGAGCAAGGCGTGGACGGACGCCGACAAGGCGTACTGGAAGAAGCGCCGCACCGCGCTCCCCCTGCGCGACGCCGTGGACGACGCGAGCGGCGCCCTGAGGACGGCCCGGACCGCCGCCGCGGACACCGCACGGAGCCTCGCACCGGTCCGGGAGGCCGCCGACGCCGCGGACAGGGAGTTCCGGCGGGCCCAGGACGACGCGGCCGGGGACCACGCCCTCGCCCGGCGGATCACGGAGGCCGCCGACGCCCTCGACGCCGCGGACACCGCTCTCCGCCGGGCTTCGGACACCGCTCTCCGCCGGGCTTCGGACACCGCTCTCCGCCGGGCTTCGGACACCGCCCTCAGCCAGGCCGCGGACGACGGCGCCGACGGCCGCACCACGGTCCGCACCACGGCCCGTACCACGGTCGACGCCGCCCGGGACACCCGCGACGCCCTGCGCGGCCGGGCGGAACCGCCGGGCGAGGGACCCGGTCTCGACCGGCTCCGGCGGGCTGCCACCGACCTCGCCGAGGCCGAACGGACGGCCGCCGGAATGCGCGAAGAGGCCGACCTTGCCGAGGTCGAACGGACGGCCGCCGGAATGCGCGAAGAGGCCGACCTTGCCGAGGTCGAACGGACGGCCGCCGGAATGCGCGAAGAGGCCGACCGCGCGCTCGACACCGCCCGCCGCCTCCGCGACGAGGCCGCCGCACGGCTCGCCGAGGCCGAGCGGGCGGCGGGCACACTGCCCGCTCAGCCGTCCCCGGCCGCCGACACCGGGCGCGCCCGGCAGACGGCCGCCGCACTGCGCGACGCGGCCGGCCGGCGGGTCGACGCGGCACGCACCCGGCAGCAGGAGGCGGCCGGGCGACTCGTCGAACCCGCCCGGGCCCACGACGAGGCCAGGGCACAGGTGGAGGCGGCGACCGGCCGGCTGAACACGGCACGCGCCGCCTTCGAGGCCCGGCGCGCCGAACTCACCGCGCTGCGCGAGGCCGCGGAGACCGCGGCCGCCGAGTACCACCGGGTACGGGCCGGCGCCGACCGGCTCACCCGGTGGCACCGGCTCGCCGCCACCGAGGAGGGACGGCAGCACCTCGGTGACCTGCCGGAGCCGCCACCCGTGAGCTACCAGGCCCCGCCCAAGAAGCCCGCCCCGTCCAAGGCCCCCGCCCCGGCCCACCCCCGCTACACCAGGACCGCCCCCGGCGGCCCCCTGCCCACAGCCACCGGCGGGACGGAGTCCACCGGGACCACCGCCGGCCCCCGGCTCACCGCACCCGACGGGACCGAGTACACCCTGCGTGACGTGCCGAGGGACGGCGACGCCTTCTTCCACGCGCTCGCCCGGGGCCTCGTCGAGGCCGGCTCGCCCCTCGCCGCCGAACACGGCATCGTCCCCTCCGACCCGCGGACGCCCGCCAAGCTGCGCCGACTGCTGTCCGAGCGGCTGACCGACCCGGCCGACGCGGACCTCCTCGCGGCCGTCGCCCCCGACCACACCGACGTCTTCACCGCGGCCGAGGTCGACGGGACGGGTCCCGTCCCCGACCTGGGACCGGACACACCGGGCCGCCGCGAGTTCGACGCGCTCGGAGTGATCCCGCACTCGGTGACCCTGGACGACCGGGCCCGGGCCGGGCTGGCCGCCGCCCAGCTCCGGCGGCAGGGGGAGGCCGGCGACGAGACCCGCTGGGACCATGCCGCCGCCGACCTGCTCCCGCTCCTCGCCGCCCGCACCTTCGGCGTGGACGTCACCGTCGTCCGCGGCGACGGCAGCTTCCAGGACTTCACCCCGGGCACCCGGGCGGCCGGCGAACGGCTCCGTTCCCTGGGCCTCGTGGACGACGGCCCCGCCCCCGGGCGCACCCGCCTGGTGCTGAGCCTGGACGACCGGCACTACCAGCTCGCCGTCCCGGTCACGGCTCCCCGAGCGACGCCCGACACGGACGCGCCGGCCGGCCCTCCGGCGCCCGTCGCGCCGCCCTGGGGTGTCGCTCCGGAGACCGACCTGGACCACGCGTACGGGGCGCTCGCCGGGCCGAAGAAGGTGAAGGACGAGGAGCGGGAGCAGGCTTCGGCGGCGGGGGATTCGACTTCGGGCTCGGGGTCGGGGTCAGGCTCGGGCTCGGGGTCGGGTGCCGGGAAGCGGCCCGTCCGGGTCAACCCGCTGTGGTACTCGCTGGACGACTTCCGTCCGACGCTCCTGGAGCGCAAGGCGGCCACCTGGCTCTACTCGGTCGACGCGGAGGGCGACATCCATCTCGGCGTGGAGGAGATGGACAAGGCCGTCGAGGAGGGCGAGTTCCAGGAGCTGTTCGCGCGGATGGCGGCCAGGAATCCGGGCCTGACGGAGGAGGAGCTGCGGCGGGGCCTGGAGGGCCAGGGGCACCCGACGACAGCGGTGGGCTTCGACACCTCGGGCCGGACGTCGGTCCGACCTGCCCGCGTGAGCGGTGAGTTGGCGTGGAACGAGGAGAAGGGGCGCTGGGAGGTCAACGACAAGTCCGGCCGGTACATGAGCGACAGCGTCCGCAAGGTGACGGCGGAGGAGGCACGTCGTTGGGTCGGCAATGTGGCCCGGCGGATGTCGGCGCGGCTGGGTGTCCCGGTCGAGCCGGTACTGGCGAAGCACGGAGATCCACAGCAGTCCGCCCCGCTGCCACCGCCACCGCCCGCCGCGCAGCCCCCCGTTCCCCACCCGGCCGAGCAGCCGGTGTCCACCGCGCCGGAGGGAACGGTGCCCCCGCCCCTCTGGGCTCGTGGGGTACCCCAGCAGGTGCCGGCCGACGGCAACTGCCTGCTGTACGCCTTCATGGCGAGCGACCCGGGGTACGTCCGCGACCGGCTCCCCGGCCTGGCCGTCAGCCACCCGGTGGTCCACGAGTGGCTGTCGGATCCCGCGCGGGTGCGCCGCGACCTGGCCCGGAACGCGCGGATCCTCTCCCGGTTCGACGTTCCTCTTGCCGGCCCGCACACCCGGCTCGCCGCCGCCATGGCGGAGCACGTGGTCCGGTCCCTGAGCGGGTACGCCGGGCCGCTGCCCGCCGAACTGGCCTGGCAGTACCGCGGCAGCGAGCCGTCCCGGGGGTTCACCGCAACGGTGTGGGACATGGACCGGGAGCAGGTGCTGGACCAGCTGCGTGAGCACGGTCTGGCGCCGTCGGACAACCCGGGGGCCCTCACCGACGAACAACTGCGCGACCTGCTCGTGCGGGGCGCGCCGCTCCAGGACGACGAGCTGGCCCGTCTCACGGAAGCCGTCCAGGACTGGAGCGGGCGCTGGGCGTCCGCCGAGGGCGAGACCTTCCCCCTGCTGCTGGCCCACGCCTTCGACGTACGGTTCGCCGTCTCCACGGGCGGAGTCCAGGGCGACGGGACGACGCGCGGTGGAGGCTCCGAGGTCGGACCGCGCACCGCCACCCGGCTGATCGAGCTCTACCGCAGCGCGGGCAGCGGTGGAAGGGGCGGCGGTGAGCACTACAGCGGGAGCGACGCCCCGCCCCGCGAGATGTCTCGGGAGCAGGGCGGACCGGGCGAGCAGGGCGGACCGGAGGAGCCGGGCGGACCGGAGGAGCCGGGCGGGCCGGGCGGGCCGGGCGGGCCGGGCGGGCCGGAGGAGCCCGGGCCGTCGGCTCCCGTCCCGCCGTCGCAGGCCCCGCCACCCCTCCCGGACTCCGAAGCTCCGACCGCGGAGGAACTGAAGTGGCTGGCCCGCCTCAACCCGTGACGAGCACACCGTACGGCGGCACACGGGACCCCCGGGTCCCGCCCCGCACCCCATCTCCCCACCAGCGACAGCGTCGAAGAGGACAGAGCACGTCATGAGCGAACGAGCAGGGAACACCCCCGACAACGGAGCCGGGTCCGCCTCCGCGAAGCGGAACGGACCGGCGGGCCCCGACCCGTCCGGGACCACCGGCTCACCCGGTTCGCAGCGCCCGTCCGGGACCACCGGCTCACCCGGTTCGCAGCGCCCGTCCGGGACCACCGGCTCACCCGGTTCGCAGACCCCGTCCGGGACCACCGGCTCACCCGGTTCGCAGACCCCGTCCGGGACCACCGGCTCACCCGGTTCGCAGACCCCGGCCCGGACTCCGGACCAGACCCCGTCCGCGACCCCGTCCGCGACCCCGTCCGTGACTCCGTCCGCGCCCCCGACGGCGTCCTCCGGCCGTGGCGCGGCCCGTACGGAGGCGTCCGCCGCCGTGGACCCGTCCGGGCCGTCGGGCCCCTCCGGCTCCGCCACGGGCGACCCGTCCGCGCGGACGCCCGAGGCGCCGCCGGAGGCCGCTGCCCCCGAGCCGGAGGCCGGCCACGGTGCCCTGACCGGGCGGCTGTCGTCCGGTGTGCTGGCCGGCGCCGCCCTGGCCGGACTGCTGCTGATAGCCGCGCCGTTCGGCATCGCCACGCTGGGCGACGGGGACCGGTCGTCCTCCGACTCCGCGTCGTCACGCGGGGACGACCTGCCCGCGGGGCTCCCGCAGGACGACGAGCAGCCGGGATTCGTGCCGGTCCCCGCGGAGTCCTCGGGCTCTCCGACCGCCCGGCCGCGCGCCTCGGGCACCCCCCGGTCCGGCGGGAACCCCGTCCCGGCCCAGTACGGCCCCGCGACACCGAGCCCGACCACCGGCGCGCCCCGCACGAGCGCGCCGGACGACGCGGAGACCGGGCCCGAGAGCAGCGCCGGGACGAGCACCCAGGCCACCGGCGGCGGCAGTGACAGCGCCGCGGTCCCGCAGTCGGCCGCCCGGACGACGACCACGTACCGCCAGATCGTGAGCAAGCTGAACGGGCGCTGCGTCGACATCCCCGACTACCGTGCCGTGGTCGGCGCGAACCTCCAGATGTGGGACTGCGCCCCGCAGGAGAACCAGCGCTGGGAGTTCCACTCGGACGGGACCCTGCGGGCCATGGGCCTGTGCCTGACGAGCGTGTGGCACGCGGGCGAGGACGGATCGCCGATCCAGCTCGACACCTGCGCCGGCCGCCCCCAGCAGAAGTGGGTCCTGAACAGCCGTGAGGACCTGGTCAATCCGGCGGCCGACAAGTGCCTCGACATCATCGACGCGAACGCGCAGAACGGTGCGCGGCTCCAGCTGTGGTCCTGCAACGGCAGGGCGCACCAGAAGTGGGTGAGCCGCTGACCACCCCGGCCCGCACCACCCCACCTCCCCCCACCTCCCCCCACCTCCCCCCACCTCCCCCCACCTCCCCCCACCCCACCCCACCCCACCCCACCCCACCCCACCCCCGACCAGGCAACCCGCGCCACCCGGCCCGGAGAGGAGCACCACCCCATGACACGCCACGTGCTGGCCGTCGACCCGGAGGACGCCGGGTGCCACGCGTCCATCGCAGACGCCGTCCGGGCCGCGCGCAGCGGTGCCCTGATCACGGTGGCCCCCGGCCGGTACAGCGACCCGCTGGTGCTGACCGACGTGGTGACGATCGTCGCGGCGGAGGGGCGCGGCTCGGTGGAGCTCGCCCCCCGGTCCGGGACCGCGGTGACGGCCACCGCCGAGGCCGTCAAGCTCACCGGCCTGGTGATCCGGGGCGGCGACGAGGAGCTGCCCGCCGTCGACGTGCCGGACGGCCAGTTGGAGCTGGACGACTGCGAGATCAGCGCCGTGGCGTGGACCGCCGTACTGGCCCGGGGCGGCGGCGCGCTGGCCATGCGGGACAGCCGGGTCACCAACGCGGCCGGCGCGGGGGTGGTGGTGACCAGCGAGGCCGAGAGCGTCATCGAGGACTGCCGGCTGGAGGACCTGGAGGCGTCCGGTGTGGTGATCGGCGAGCGGGGCAACCCGCTGATCCGCCGCTGCACGGTCCGGGACACCGCCGGCAACGGCGTCTTCGTCAACGGTGAGGGGCGCGGTTCCATCGAGGACTGCGACATCTCGGCGACCGCCAAGCCCGGCATCGCGCTGGAGGACAGCAGCGCCACCCGCGTCCTGCGCACCCGGGTCCACGGGGTCGGCGGCGTCGGCATCCACATCTCCAGCCGCAACCGGGTGCTGGTGGAGGACTGCGCGGTGGAGGACCCGGCGGGACACGGGCTGACCGCGTCCGGCGACGCGCAGCCCGTGGTGCGCCGGCTGCGGGTGACCGGGGCCGGACAGCAGGGCCTGCGGCTCGGTGACAAGTCGCGCGGCAGGTACGAGGACTGCGAGGTCCGCGACGCCGGGGGCACCGGGCTGTGGGTCGGCGGCAACGCGTCGCCCGTCCTCACCGGCCTGACGGTACGCGGCGGCGCGGCCGACGGCACGCACCTCACCGACGACTCCACGCCCGAACTCGACCGGCTCCACATCACCGGCCCGGCGGGCACCGGCGTCCGCACCGACGAGAACGCCAACCCGCTGCTGCGCCGGGTCACCCTCACCGCCTGCGACGGGCACGGCATGGAGGTGTCCGGCACGGCCCGCGGACGGTACGAGGACGTGGAGATCAGCGAGGTCCGCAAGTCCGGGGTGCGCGCGGCCGACTCCTCCCGCCCGCTCCTGAACGCCGTACTGGTCCGGGAGGCCGGCGGCAACGGCTTCGCGGTCGCCGGGACGGCCACCGGCACCCTGCGTGACTGCGACGTGTTCCGCGCCGACGCGGACGGCCTGGCCGTCGCGGCGGGGGCGGACGTGACGGCCACCCGGTCGCGGTTCCACGGCTGCGGGCGCGCCGGTGTGATGATCGCGGCCCGGGGCACGGGCACGCTCACCGACTGCGAGGCGTTCGAGAACACCGGCGACGGCATCCTGCTGCACACCGCGGAACGCGTCGTCCTCAGGAACTGCGCCGCCTTCGAGAACGGCCGCAGTGGCCTGCGGCGCACCGTGGTGAGCGAGAGCACGCTGCTGGAGCGGCTGGTCAGCAGATCCAACGGAGCGCAGGACGTGCACGGGGAGGCGCGGGAGGCGACAGGAGCCCCCGCACCCCGGGACACCCACGCCGCACCGGCGGACCCGGCCCGGCGGCCTGCCGCGGACGGCGACCATGGCCGCGACCACGACCGCGACCACGACCACGACCGCGACGCCGACCCCGACCACGACCGCGACCGCGACCGCGACGCCGACCCCGACCACGACCGCGAACGCGACCGTGCCCGTGCCGGACGCACGGACGCGGCCGCGGACGAGCCCGGGCAGGGCGGCGGCGGCCGCCCGCGGAAGCGGTCCCGGCCCTCGCCCCTGGCCGAACTCGAGTCGCTGATCGGCCTCGACTCGGTCAAGCGCGAGGTCAAGACCCTGGTGAGCCTCAACCAGATGGCACGGCGCCGCACCGAGATGGGCATGTCGGCCCCGCCGATGAGCCGGCACATGGTCTTCGCCGGACCTCCCGGCACCGGCAAGACCACCGTGGCCCGGCTCTACGGCAGCATCCTCGCCGAGATGGAGGTGCTGCGGTACGGGCACATCGTGGAGGTGGCCCGGCAGGACCTGGTCGCGCAGGTCATCGGCGGTACGGCGATCAAGACGACGGAGGCGTTCGAGAAGGCCCGCGGCGGGGTGCTGTTCATCGACGAGGCGTACACCCTCACCTCGCAGTCGGACGGGGGCGGCGGCGCGGACTTCGGCCGGGAGGCGGTGGACACGCTGGTGAAGCTGATGGAGGACCACCGCGACGACACCGTGGTGATCGTCGCCGGCTACTCGGTGGAGATGCGCCGGTTCCTCGCCACGAACCCCGGCCTCGCCTCCCGGTTCAACCGCACCGTCGGGTTCCCGAACTACACCGTGGACGAGCTGGTGACGATCGTGGAGCACATCTGCCGACGGCACCAGTACGAACTCGGTCCGGGCACGGCCGACGCGCTCGCCGCCCACTTCGAGAGGCTGCCCCGCGACGACACGTTCGGCAACGGGCGGACCGCGCGCCGCACCTTCGAGGAGATGGTGGACCGTCAGGCGTTCCGCCTCGCCGGTGAGCCGAACGTGGCACCGGCCGAGATGCTGCGGCTGACCCCCGAGGACCTGGGCGGCCCGGCCGGGCCGGGCGGCGCCGAGGGCGGCGAGGCGGGGCGTGAGGAACTCGACGTGCTGCTCGGCGAGCTGAACGCCATGGTCGGCCTCGACCAGGCCAAGCAGACCGTGGCCTCGCTGGTGCACCTGCTCGCCAACACGCGGCGGCGCGCGGCGGCCGGACTGCCGACGGCGACGCTCAGCCACCACGTGGTGTTCTCGGGGCCGCCCGGCACCGGCAAGACCACCGTGGCCCGGCTGTACGGCCGGCTGCTCGCCGCCCTCGGCGTGCTGTCCCGCGGGCAGGTCGTCGAGGTGGCACGGGCCGACATGGTGGGCCGTTACATCGGCCACACCGCCCAGATGACCAGCGACGCCTTCGACCGGGCGCGCGGCGGCGTGCTGTTCGTCGACGAGGCGTACACCCTCACCCCCGGCGGGGCGGACCGCGGCGGCACGGACTTCGGGCAGGAGGCCGTGGACACGCTGGTGAAGCTGATGGAGGACCACCGCGACGACGTGGTGGTGATCGTGGCCGGGTACACCGAGGAGATGGACGGCTTCCTGGCGTCCAACCCCGGACTGTCCTCACGGTTCTCGCACCGCGTCGAGTTCACCGACTACGCGCCCGACGACCTGGTCGTCATCGTGGAACGGCAGGCCGAGGCGAACGGCTACACCTGCGGGCCGGGCCTGTCGGACCGGCTGCGCGAGCACTTCGCGTCGATGGACCGCGACCGCTCCTTCGGCAACGCCCGCCACGCCCGCAAGGTCTTCGAGTCGCTCGTCACCCGCCAGGCGTTCCGGCTGAGCGCGTCGGCCGCCCCGACCCTCGACGAACTGCGGCTGCTGCTCCCCGAGGACCTGGCCGTCTGACCCGGCACGGGGCCCCGCCGGGCGGCCCCGTGCCGGCCCCGGCCCCGCTCAGCACGACGGACCCGAGCGACACCAGCCCCTCGGCCGCGCACAGCCGGTCCGACGCGCCTCGCAGGTGCTTCACTGCTGCGCGGCGGTGGCCGCGACGATGACGACGGCGACCGCGGCGACCATCAGGACCTGGACGACCTGGGCGCGACGGGTCGCGTGTGCGGGGACGCCGCCGGCGGGCGGCGCCGGCTTCGGAGGAGTCTCCAGGTCGGCCCAGACGCGCTTGCCCCACGGCAGCAGGTCCGCGCCCCACTGCGTCGAGACGGAGTCGACGATGGCCAGGCCCCGGCCGTGGTCCTCGTCGTCGTCCGCAGAGCCGAGCTGGGGCAAGGTCCGGCTCCGGTCGACCACGGCAAGCCGCACCTGGTCGTCGCCGAGGCGGCGCAGCGTCACACGGAACACCCCGGCCCGCGCGTGCAGGACGGCGTTGGTCACTAGTTCGGAGGTGACCAGCTCGGCTGTGTCGGCCAGTTCCGGCACCTTCCAGTCCATCAGGACGTTCGCCACGAAGTGGCGCGCGTCAGGCACCGACTTTCGTTCCCTCGGGAACACCGCGGTCGCCACGGATGTGCCGTCCTCGGCCACCTGCATGCGGCCCGACAGGCGGCGTGCCGCCGGCACGTCAACCACCTGGCCGGTCGTTGGCGGGCTGGAAGCGGCCGATGAACGACACGTCAGGCACCGAACCACTCGGCACGGCCTTCGCCAGGTACTCGTCGACGTCGGCGAGGTCGTCGGTGCGGGCCGCCGCGTACCAGCCGACGCCCCACCCGGAACGTGTCGGCAGCCACACGGTCGGGTGGTGAACACACGGAACAGAACCCACGACTCGTGGCCTCCCAGCTAGGTTCGATTCAGGGACACCACGACGGTATGTAGTCAGCAAGTGCCCTGGAAGTGACTGCGAGTACAGGTGGTTCGTCGTGAACCGCCGAGATCGGACCCACCATGCGGCCACGTCCCGTCCGAACCCTGACCGCCAGTAAGGGAAAGGACTCCCGCTCCCGAACCGGGCTGCTGAGCGGCTTCGTCCTGCGGGTCATCCGAGAACAGCAGGGCTGCACGCAGGACGAGAGCGCCGAACTGCTCGGGGTGTCCCCTGACACCATCGCCGGCTGGGAGACCGGACGCCGGCCTCTCACCGCGATTCCTGTCGAGCAGATGCTCGGACTGCGCCGCCGGCTCATGCAGTTGGGCACCGCTCCATCGCTTCTGCAGGCCCTGGAGCGCGCGTCGGAGGCAGACGTCCTGCTGGCCGGCGTCCTCGACGAGGACGCCCCGCCACAGGAGAGCCCACTCGGTGCGATGGTGATGCAGCGCGACCTGGCCGAGGTGCTGGTCTGGCCTCTCAACGGCGTGCCGCCAGGTCCGGTGAGAGCGCTGCCGGCTCCCCGCCGCCCGCGCCGGGGACCGGCCCCGGCCGGGCCTGAGCTGACGGCCGGCGAGCGGCGTGCCTTCTTCGCGCGGATGCGTACCACGGCCGAGCAGGCACGGGGACCGGGGCAGTTCCTTCTGCGGCGCCAGGCGCTGTATCTCTCCGGGTACGAGCCCGCGTCCGACACCGAGGACTGGCTGGCTCACCAGCAGGCAACGGAACGCCCGGACGACTGGCTCACCGGCTGGCTCAACAAGCGGTCCGTTGCCGCGGTGGCAGCCCGGCAGGGCGACCGCGACCGCATGGCGTACTTCATCGACAACGCGCTCCACGACGACGACGCCGGCGAGGCCGCGAACCTCGCCTACTGGGCGTACTGGATCGGCGAGACAGCCGTGCCCCAGCTCAGCGACGACTTCATTGGCGACGGCTCCCTCGAGCCGTGGAACGGCGACAGACTGCTCGCCCATCTCGTCGAGGGCATCGCGCCCCATCACGGCTACGTCAACCTCAACGTCCATTCCGTGTGGGCGCTGCTCCAGGTCCGCCCCAACCTGCTGCGCTCCGGCGCAGCGGCACGGGCTCTACGCGAACGCCTCCCAGTGATGTTGGATAGCCGGGAACTCTCAACGCGCGTGCGAAGGGAGTTGGAGAGCATCCGGTACGCGATCCGCCTCACCGAGGCGTGAGAGGAGACCGCCTGATGGATGGCGAGGACCTGACTTCGGTGGCCCGGTTTCTGTTCGAGGCGGGAACACTGAAGAACACCAAGCGCAGCGGCTGGTGGATGGCAGGCGTCAAGGACCCCGAGTCCGTCGCGGACCACGCCTGGCGCACGGCCCTGCTCGCTTCCGTCATCGCCAAGCTGGAGGGCGCGGACCCGGCTCAGGCCGCCCTCCTGGCCGTCTGGCACGACTCGCAGGAGACCCGCACCGGGGACGTCAACCACCTCGGGAAGAAGTACACGCAAGGCGAGGCCGACCCCCGCGCCATCACCGCCGACCAGGTCGCCGGCATGCCCGAGGTCCTGGCAGAGGCCATCGAGGCGGTCGTCGCCGAGTACGAGGCGAAGGAGAGCGCCGAGGCGATCTGCGCCCGCGACGCCGACAAGCTGGAGTGCATGATCCAGGGCATCGAGTACCGCGACCAGGGCTACGCATACGCACAGCGCTGGATCGACAACAGCCGTGCCCGCCTCGTCACCAAGTCCGGGCACGCGCTGGCCGACGCGGTACTGGCAATCGGAGGGCTGGACTGGCTTCGGGCCACCCTCGGCGAACCGCTCTGACCGGACGGCTGCCCGCCGACGTCAACAAGTCATAGCCCTTCCGCCGCACGGCGGGCCCTCGGCCTCGTCCCGTCGAACCTATCGGTCTCCCACCAGCCGTCTCTGAACCGCCCAGACGCCGGCGCAGGCGACGGCTTGCGGCGTGCTTCGCGGTCGCTCGTTTCCCGTGCGTACGCCTGACGACAAGCCAGGGAAACGAGGTGACGGCGCCGACCGGCCATTTCACCTGGTCAACGACGCTGGACGGGGCGGTGCCCGGAACAGGATGCGAACCGGTTTCGGACCGGATCCGCTCTGCTCCGAACTTTTTCCCCAGTCGCCTCATCGAACCACGGTGGTCGGCCCGACCGGCCGGCCGACCACCGTGTTCCGTTCCTCCTCCGCACGCCTCCACACGAGCGTGCGGCAGGAGCCGGCCAGACCGAGGACGATGACATGAGCAAGCCCCGTGTAGCCGTGCACGCCGCCGACCCGATCACCCAGGTCGGTCTGGCGTCCTGCCTGGAGCGCAGGCCGCACGTCGTGCCGGCGGCGATGGAGGAGGCCGACGCCGTGGTGGTGGCGGTCGAGACCGCGGACGCCGCCACGCTCGACATCCTGCGCGGCCTGCCCGCGCCGGAGCGGGCCCGGTTCGTCCTGGTGGTGGGCGGCGGCTGGTACGTCGATCCGTCCGCCGCCGTCGAGTGCGGCGTACGGGCCGTGCTGTGGCGCGCGGAGGCGAACCCCGCCGCGCTGGTCCGGGCGGTGGTCTCCGTCGCGAACGGGCAGGCGTGGCTGCCCCCGACGGTCCAGGGACGGCTGCTGGACCAGATCGAGCACGTCCAGCGCGAGGTCCTGCGCCCCCGCGGGCTGACCCCTTCCGGGCTGACCTCCCGGGAGATCGACGTGCTCCGCCTGGTCTCGGAAGGAATGGACCTGTCCGAGATCGCCGTGCGGATGAGCTACTCCGAGCGCACCATCAAGAAGATCGTCTCCTCCGTCATGGGCCGACTGGGACTGCGCAACCGGGTCCACGCGGTGTCGTACGCCATCCGCGCCGGACTGATCTGATCATGCCCGGCACCGCCCGTCACCGGGAAGGCGCCCGGTCGGGTACGAACGGGAAGCCTCCGCACCCTTCCGTGCCCCCTCCGGCCCCGGCCCCCTCGAACGCACCACCCGGTGCCCTACGGTGCCCCGCGCCGGCCCCGCCGCCCGCCGTACCGCCCGCCGTACCGCCCGTCGTACCGCCCGTCGTACCGCCCGCCGTACCGCCCGTCGTACCGTCCGCCGCGCCGGACCCACAGAGAGCCACCCACTGATGCGTACCGTGCCGCGCGGGAACCCGCCGCGCACCGACGAGACCGCCGACGGCCCGACCGCTGGGGACACCGCCGGGGAGCCCAGGCTGGAGTGCGCCGACAGCGGCGGCGCGCTGCTGATCCGGCCTACGGGCCGCCGGGACGACCGGGCCGTCGCGTTCGCCGCGGGCCTGGCCGCCGACCCCCGGCACACCCGGGTGGTCGTCGACCTGCCGGCGCGGGCTCCGGCCGAGCAGTGGAAGGCGGCGGCGCGACTGCTGCGCCGGCGGGGCCGGAGCTTCCGCGTCGTCCCCGGGCGGCAGGAGGGCGCCGACGGACTGGCCGCCCCGCAGCGGCTGGCCGATCTGCTGCGCCGCGAGGTGCTGGCCCCCGACGGCCCGGTGCGCCCCGCCGCCGACGGCTGGTTGTGGGTGCCCGAGGGGCACGGCTCGGGCTGGCTCAGCTTCCGGCCGGGCGCGGTGCCGCGCCGGGTCTCCCGCCGGTTCCCGGAACCGGCGTGGGAGCCAGGACTGCGGGACACCACCTGGCGGCCGGCCGACGGTGCCCTCGCGGAGCCGCTGCACGCCGGGGTCTGGCTGCGGCCCCCGGGCGACGACGACCCCCGCGAGCACCGGTGGCGGCTCACCGCGGAGCTGGCCGCCCGCACGGACCGGCTGACCGTCGTGCTCGGCAGCCCCGGCGGGCCGGCACTGCCCGCGGAGGCCGTGACCGGATGGTGGGCGGCCCTGCCACCGGCCCTGCGCCGCACGGCCCGGTTCGTGGCGTACGGCCCGGTCACCGTGCCCGGCGGTGACCTCGGACAGGGACTGGCGGATCTGCTCGGCGGGCCGGTGACCCTGTGCGCCGGGATCCCGGAGCCCGCCCGGACCGGGGGCGACGCGCGGACGCACACCGTTCTGGCGGACGGGACGCGCGGGTGGCGGCCGTTCGCCCGGGAGGTCGAGCACACCCCGCGCCCGTCCGGCGGCGGCCCCGCCGCGCCACCCCGGATCGTGGCCCACCGGCGGCCGCTGCCGGGCCTGACGGAGATCACGGAGGAGGTCTACCGGCAGACGTACCGGTACGCGCCCGGCGCGGTGCTGGAAGTGGTCCGCAGCGGGCTGTGGCTGCGCCCGCCGCACGCGCCGTCCGACGGGGACCGGGTCCGCCGCGCTCCCCTGGCCCCCGCCCAAGCGGTGATCTGGTACGACGCCGGGTCCGCCGCGACCGCCGACCGGATGCGGCGGCTCGCGCGGGAGGTACGGGACCGGCTCGGGACGGCCGCCGGGCAGGACTGCCGCGTCCTGCCGTCGTACGACGCGCCCGGCACACCGCGGGCCACGCCGCCCGTCCCGACCGCCCCGGCGCCCCGGGCCGGCTCGCCCGAACGGCCCCGACCGGCCGACCCGACCGGCCTCACCGACCCGACCGGCCTCACCGACCCGACCGGCCTCACCGACCTGGCGGCCGTACGCCGCTGCCTCGCCGGAAACGGGCCCGGTGGCCCGCCGCCGGACCACCCCCTGGCCCGGCGCGTCGCCGCGGAGCTGCGCCGGCTGCCCTGCCACCGGGGCCCGGCCCTGGTCCGTGCCGCCGTTCCCCGCACGGTGATGGCCGACTGGAGCCGGCCGCACCGGCTCGTCACCGAGTGGGGCTTCTGGCCCGCGTCGACCAGCCTGCGGCAGCCGGGACCCGGACCCGGACCCGGACCCGGACCCGCGAACGGCGGCGGAAGCGAGGCCGAGGCCGAGGCCGAGGTCGAGTTCCTCGTCTGGTCGGTCACCGCCCGCCCCACACAGGCGCTGGACCCCGGCGTGCCCGACCGGGTGGTCTTCCTGCCCGGCACCGCCTTCCGGGTGCTCCGGGCGACCGACGGGCCGCCGACGACGGTGCTGCTGCGGGAGGTGCCCGCCTCGGAGGAGATCACCGAGGGCGAGGGACCGACCGCCCGGCTGGACCGGGCCGCACTGGCGGGACTGCGGCAGGCGCTCACGGCTCCGCACACGGCACACCCGGCTGGACACACGGCATGAACGAACGAGAGGTACGGGAGACAGACATGGCAGGACCGGACAGGGCGCGCGACGGCTCGCCCGAACAGCCGGCCGTATGGCACCAGCCGCTTCCCTGGGCGCCGTCGGGCAGCCCGACCGCCGCATCCCGGCGGGCAGCGGGAGACGAGCCGCGGCCGGCACCGGAACAGGGCCTGGCACTGCGCCCGGAACCCGGGCGACCGGAACCGGAGCGGGAGCAGGCACCCCAGGCGGAGACCAGCACGCAAGCGGTGACCAGCACGCAAGCGGTGACCAGCACGCAAGCGGTGACCAGCACGCAAGCGGTGACCGCCCCGTCGCCGGAGACCGTCACCCGGACGGAGGCCCCGCCCCCCGGCACCGCCGCCGCCCTCCCCGCCGGACTGCTGGCCGGCCTCCGTTTCCGGCGGAAGGCCTCCGCCGCGACCACCACACCGGCTCCGGAGCCGGTACCGCAGTCGCAGTCGCAGTCGCAGCCGCGACCGGGTCCCGCCGCCACGGCCACCGCCGCACCCCCCGCCAACAGGCTGCTAGGCAACCTCCACCTCAGACGCGAGGCCCCCGCCCCCACAGCCGCCCCCACCGCCGACCCCACACCGCAGCCCGCACACGCCCCAGAACCAGTGCCCCCGCACGAACCCGCCCCCGCCCCCGCCCCTGAGCCCGACCCCGATCCCGCCCCTGTCCCTGATCCCGCCCCCGACCCCGATCCCGCCGCCGTGAAACCCCCGCGCCCCGGCCGTCAGCTCGCCCTCCAGACCGCCGGTCTGGCGCTGCTGGGCACGGTGCTGCTCGGGACGCCGTTCCTCCTCCTGGCGGGGGAGCCCGACCGCCCCTCGGAGGACACGGAGGCCGTCAGGTCCGATCTGCGCGCGGGGACCGCGACGCCGGGCGCGTCGCCGGGGCTGCCCGGCGTCCCCGGCCGGGCGGAGCCGGCGCGGACGAGCACGCCGGTGCCGAGCGGCGACGGCCGGACAGCGGCCGCCCCACGGCCCGGGGAGGCACTGGCGCCGGCCGGGCACGCGGCCGACTCGGTCCGCCCCACCAGCGGTCCCGCACCGGAGTCCACCCCGGCCGGCGGGACGCCGGAGCCCACGGCGAGCCCCGAGCCCACGGTCCGCGCCACCACCCCCACGCCTGTCGCCACCCCCGCCTCCGGCTGGTCCACGACGGTCGTGCAGCCGAACCGGCAGCTCGCACCGGGCGAGTCCTGGACGACCAACCGCCTCACCATGACGATGCGGACCAACGGCGACTTCGTCCTCTACGACGAGCACCGCACCGCCCGCTGGTCCACCGGGACGAGCGGCGCCGGCAACCGGGTCGTCATGCAGGGCGACGGAAACCTCGTCGTCTACGACCGCACCGGCCGCCCCCTCTGGAACAGCGGCACCGCCGGCCACGACGGCGCGATCCTCTGCCTCCAGAACGACGGCAACGTGACGATCCTCCACCAGGGCAACGCCCTGTGGTCCACCGGCACGCACGACCGGTCGTGACGGTCCGGCGGTTCCTCAGGCGGTGCTCGGGTTCAGGGCCAGCGGCTTGATCCGGCCCTCCAGCATCGCGCCCAGGCCCTGCGCGGCGCAGATGTCGGGCCGCTCGGCGATGTGCACCGGCATGCCGGTGGCCTGCCGCAGCATCTGGTCGAACCCGGGCAGCAGCGCGGACCCGCCGACCATCATGATCCCGCGGTCGGCGAGATCGGCCACCAGATCGGGCGGGCACTCCCGCAGGACCCGCCCGATGCCGTCGAGCACCGCGGTCAGCGGCGTCTCGATCGCGTCCCGGACGGCCGCGGTGTCGACCTGGACGGAACGGGCGAGACCGGTGGCGACGTCCCGGCCGTGGATCTCCGTGGAGGCGGGGCCGTGCGGGGTGAGGCCGTTGCCGGACAGGGCGAGCTGGAGCGGCCGTACGGACTGGCTCGGCAGCATCAGCTCGTGCTCGTGGCGCAGGTGCTGGACGATCGCGTGGTCGACCGCCTCACCGCCGACGGGCACGCGCTCGGCGGTCACGATCGACCCGAGGGAGAGAACGGCGACCTGGGTGGCGGCCGCCCCGCACACCATGATCATGGTGGCCTCGGGCCGTTCGACGGGCAGCCCGCAGCCGACGGCCGCCGCGATGAGCGTGTCGACCAGCTCCACCCGCCGGGCGCCCAGCCCGACCAGCGTCTCGATGGCCGCGCGCTGTGCCAGCGGATCGGCGTCGTGCGGGGTGCAGGCGGCGGCGCGCAGGAACGGCTTGCGGCGCAGCTGGCGGCGGATCTTGTCGCCGAGCAGGTGCCGCAGCATGCGCTGCGCCATCTCGATGTCGACGACCGTGCCGCCGGAGACCGGGCGGACGACGCGGATGTAGTGCGGGGTGCGGCCCGTCATCCGCTCGGCGAGCTCGCCCACCGCGATCAGCGCGCCGGTCCGGGTGTTCACGGCGGCGGCGGACGGCTGGTCGACGACGAGCCCGGCCCCCTTCACGTACACCCGCGTCCGCGCCGCCCCCAGATCGACGGCGAAGTGGCAGCGGCGCAACTGCTCCAGACTGGCGGTCATGGCAGGTCCTCCCGAGAGCGCAGGCCGTGGCGCCCGCCGGGCCGGCGGGCCGTGGTGAGTGGGCCGCCGGGCGGTGGCCTCCTACGCATCGTGCGGGGCCGGGAGGGCGGGCGCCCGCTGGAGGGGGCCGGGCGGGGCGCCGCCGAACGGGAGTTTTTTCCCGTACGCCCCCTGTGGATGACCGGCAAAGCATCCGGGAGGTGCTAGAGAGGCAGACCGGAGGTGAGGCGTCAGAGGGTTCGAACTGCCTCCAGCACCGGCGCCAGTGACCGTACGGTCACCTCGCACCCCGCCTCCCGCAGCTCCTGCTCGACGGTCGGATTGCGGGCGAGGCCGATGAACCGCAGGCCGATCTGCTGGGCGGCGGTCAACTCCGCCATCGTGGAGCCGATCAACACCCCTGTGGCGGCCGAGGTACCCGGATCTCCAAGGGCACGCAGCAGACAGTCAGGGTGCGGGGTGAGCAGGGTCAGGTCCTCGCCCCGGCCGTGGATCCCGGCCCACGGCAGCCTGTACGGCTTCAGATATTGGTGGACGGCCTGCTCGCACACGTCCGTCACCACGGCCACCCGCCGCCTCGCAGCGTGCAACGCGCGCACCAGGGCTACGGCGTTGTGCGTGGTCGGGGCGTCCGGCACGGCCCGCAGCTCCAGCGCGTCCAGCCGTCCCCGCAGGAATGGCCCGAGGGGGTCGCGGGCGAAGAGGCGCAGCACGTCCAGCGGATGCACCACCGACTCCCGGGCCGCCGCGATGGCCGATGGCCGACCGGTCGGCGTGTCCTGCGGATCCCGGTGTTCGGCGGCGAGCGCCAGCAGTCCCAGAGCCGCCTCGCGCGCGGTGGCCGCCGTGAACAGGCGGGTGAGGGCGCCGTCGAAGCCGAGCAGGACGGTCTCGGCCCTGCCGAGCAGACCGGCCGGCGTCGGCGGCCGCGCCCCACGGTCATCGTCGGCCGTGGTCGCACCCCGCTCCGGTGCCAGCCGTACCTCACAGGTCACCGTGAGCCCCGGCACCGGCCACTTGCCCAGCTGCGTGGTGACCGCGCGCTGCGCACCGGCCGCACGGCGCAGGGGGTGGCGGCGGGTGATACGGGGCGCGGTCTCCCGCAGGTGGGTGAGGAGCCGGTCGGACACGCGGGAGGTGTCGGAGCGGACGAAGGCCACGGGGTCTGCCACCCGCCAGGTCAGCTCGACGTGCGCCGTGAAGTCGCCCTTGCCGGAACTCGGCAGGGACAGCTGGTGGACGGCGTGGTGAGCGGTGAGGTCCACCTCGTAGTACGTCGTGAGCCGGGGCGGGCGTCTGCCGTGCGGCTGGGCCGGGTCGAGCAGGGTGAGCGGGCCGTCGGCCTGTGTGTGCACGACGGCGGTGCGGCCTGGTGCCGGTATGCCCAGCTGCCTCAGGTCCCGGGTGATGAAGGGCCCCCGCACCAGGTCCCGCTCCTCGTCCTCGACGCGGGTGCCGGCCAGCGGGCAGTACCAGGCGACCGGCGACCCGTCCGGCGTGTCGTCGTACAGCGGGCGGAACCGGTGGGGCCCGGAGGCGGCGGAACTGTCGGCGAACGCCTCGTAGAGGGCGGGGGGTACGACGACCAGGACAGGTGCGGCCCCCTCGGGGGGTGCGGCGGGGCAGGCCGCCTCGGGGTCGCCGTCCTGGAACGTCACGCGCAGACGCGGCGGTTCGGCCAGCTCGGAGAGACGTCCGGGCAGCCAGCGCAGGGCGGCGGCGAGGACGGGCAGGAGGTAGGCGCCGGGGGCGATGCGGACCCGGTAGCCGTCGGGGCGTACCCGTACCTCGTACTGCTGGGGGGTGAGGTCGCCTCGGTCGAGGACCTGGTGCACCGCGTATTCGAGGCTGATCCGGGCTTCGGGACGGGTGCCGAGGTCGGTCCCGGTCCGGAAGTGGAGGGTGGGGTGGGGGACGCCTTGGTCCGTCCGGTGGGTGCCGGTCTGCCGACTGCGCGGTTCGTCGCGCTGCGGGCTCTCCTGGAAGAGCCGTCCGGGTCGCTTCGGCGGGGTCAGATGCAGGAGCCGCTCGACACCCCGCAGTCGGGCGTCTCCGTCGCCGGACGTCAGGTCGGTGACAGCGGCGTCGAGTTCCTCGGTGAGTTCCTCCGGCGCAGCCAGTCCCGGGACGGGGAGCACGAGCTGCTCGGTGCCCGAGCCGCCGGTCCCCCGCTGCATGGTGCGGACGAGGAGCGCCAAGTCCTGGAGGTCCTCCGCGCGACTTCCGGTCCCGGTTCGAACAGCGTCGAGACAGGTCAGGACCGGTCCTCGAGGAGAAACGATCACTTGTGACGCGTTCAGGCCGCCGGCCGGCCTGCCCTGTTCGTGCAGGGCCGCCAGGGCCGCGGTGAGCCGGGGGACGAGAAAGGTGAGTTCGGCCGGGGAAAGGCCGTGCGGGGCATCTCGGAGGCGGTGGAGCAGGCTCCGGCCGTCGACGAACTCACGTACGAGGTAGGGAACGTCCCCCTCGACTCCGTAGTCCTTGATCGCAGCGATGCCGGGGTGGTCGATCAGGCTGAGATCGTGCGCGATGCGGGTGAAGGAGTGGCGGAGCCACTGGGGCGGGCGGGGGTACATGCGCACGAGGACCGTCGCGCCGTCTCCCCGCGCGTCATGCGCCAGCCAGTCGCCGTAGGCCGGGTCCGACCGCCTGACCAGGCGGTACCGTCCGCCGAGCAGGATCCCTCCCGGATCCTGCACGCCGGACAGCCGTCGGACGCTCTCCCTACTGATCATCGCGAACACCGGCCCGCTGCCCGGGCCGTCGCCGTCACCGCCGCGATCGCCATGGCCGTCGCCGCTGCCGTCGCCCGTGGTTGCGCGGAACTCGCCCGCCGCCAGGCCCGCCCGGTCGTCGATCAGCCCGCCGACCCGCTCCAGGAGTTCCCGGGTGCGCCCGCGCGCCGTCCGGGGGAGGGTCCGCAGCAGCAGGTCGCGGACGCCGGGGCGGAAGGCGTACGCGCCGGGCGGGCCGGGGACGGCGGTCAGCATGCCGCTGAGGATCACCTCGGCGAGGTGCTGCGGGCGGGGATCGCGGTCCACGGCGCGTTGGACGAGACGCATCACCGGCACCGACGGCACGGCCAGTGCCAGGTGACCGGCGAGGCGGAAGGCCTCCGGGGAGGCGGTGGCGCGGAAGCGCAGGACCAGGTCCCGGGCCGGGAGGCCGGTGGGGTCGGCGGGGTCGGCGGCCGTGTCGTCCGGCGTGGGGGCGCCGGGCCGCGGGTCCAGCCAGGCCGCCGAGCCCGGGACGCGCGCGCCGCCCGGCGCGGCCAGCAGGGCCGCCCAGTGGGCGATCCAGGGGGCGCCCGGTTCCAGGACGGGCAGCGGGACGGCGGCCGGGCGCGGGCGCGGGGCGTCCGCGTCGTACGGGGTGAAGGCGAGGGCGGTGGCCGCGGCCGCGGCGGACGGGGACGCCAGCACGCCCGGCAGGGCGGGCAGCGCTGTGGTCGGCCACAGGTGTTCCGGCAGCGGCTGGACGACGGCCAGCGGCATCCGGGCCGCCCAGCGGCGCAGGGTGGCGTACCAGCGGTCGCCCGCCGGGCCGGGCCGCCACTGCGGGCCCATGCAGTCGCTGACGACCAGTGTGACGGTCCGGCCGTCGGCCGGGTCGGGGACGTGCGGGGCGCGGCCGTCGGCCCCCGCCGCGTGCAGGGTGACCGTGCGGAAGACGCCGGACTGGGCGAGGACGGCGTGCAGTTCGCGGACGAGGGGCCGCCAGACCGGCATGGTGGGGCCGGTGTCGTGCACGAGGCTGAGGCGGAGCCAGCGGTCGCGCGCCGGACGCAGGACCGGCAGCCAGACGTCCGGGTGGGCGCCGAGCCGTGCGATGCGGTCGGCCGTGGCCCGCTCGTCCAGGAGCCGGGCGCGCGGCGACGGCACGGTCCGCTTCAGCGGGCGCAGGGCGCGCTGGAGGGCGAGCGGGCGGGGCAGCATCGGCGGCGCGGGGGCCAGCAGGGGCGTACCGCCGCCGTGGCCCGGTCCGTTCGGCGGAGACGACGGCGACGGCGATGGTGATGGTGACGGCGATGGTGGCTGTGGGGCGAGTGCGGGTGCGGGCAGGTGCAGGGGGACGCGGTCGGTGGGCGCGGGCGGATCGGCCGCGGCCGGGAAGGTGGCGGGGCCCTCGCCCCGGTGCGTCCGGGCGGTGGGCGGTGCGGGGGAGCCGGGCGGCCGGGCCCCGTCGGCGCCGGGCGCCTCCGGTGCCGTGTCCGCCGCGTCCGCCGTGTCCGCCGCGTCCTGCTGACGCCCGTCCTCCAGCCGCGCGGCCAGCCACAGCACTTCCGCCAGCTCCAGCGGGGTGGGCGGGGTCTTCCCGGCGGCGGTCAGGAGCGCGGCCAGCCTGCCGACCGCCGTGCCGCCGCCCCCGGACGCCCCCTCAGAAGCCATCGCCGTCCGCCGTGGCGCTCAGATACGGCATCAGCTCGTCCGCGAGCGCGTCGCGGGACTCCGCGTCCAGGCCGGCGACGCCCGTGAGGTACAGGGCGTTCAGCAGTTGGTCGGTGGCGAGTTCGCCGTCGGCGGCGCGGGTGAGGAAGCGGTCGATCAGGTGGTCCGCCGCGCCGGGCGGGGTGTCGAGGTGGGCGCGGACGATCTCGGTGAGCTGCTCGCGGTCGGGGCGGCGCAGCTTCAGGCGGACGCAGCGGCGCAGGAAGGCGGGCGGGAACTCGCGCTCGCCGTTGCTGGTCATGACCACGAAGGGGAAGGCGCGGCAGCGGACCCGGCCGCGCGCCACGGTCACCGGCGCGTCCGTGCCGTCGGCGAGCACCTCGGCGGTGGCGCCGTCGGCCGAGTGGCGGGCGGCGCGCATCAGTTCGGGGATCTCGTACTGGCCCTCCTCCAGGACGTTCAGCAGGTCGTTGGGCAGGTCGAGGTCGCTCTTGTCGACCTCGTCGACCAGCAGGACGCGGGGACGCTCGTAGGGGAGCAGGGCCGTGCCGAGCGGGCCGAGACGCAGGTGGTCCTCGACGCCGCCGGGCGCACCGCCGCCGCGGACACCGGGCCCGGGCGCTCCGGTACCGGGACCGCCGGTACGGGGACCGTCGGCGCCGGGACCGTCGGTGCCGGGGACACCGGGTCCGGGGACACCGGGTCCGGGGACACCGATTGCGGGGGTGCCGGGTCCGGGGGTGCCGTCCCCGGCCCGCCATGCCGCCTGGCGGGCCGCGTACAACCGGGACAGAGGGTCGTACTGGTAGAGCCCGTCGGCCAGGGTGGAGCGGCTGGTGATGTTCCAGCGCAGGACCGGACCGAGCCGCAGTTCGCGCGCGACCGCGTACGCCAGGGAGGACTTGCCGGTGCCGGGCGGGCCGGTGACCAGCAGCGGGCGGCGCAGGACGAGTGCCGCGTTGACCAGTTGGACGCTCTCGGGGGCGGCGACGTAGGTGCGGGCGCGGTGCAGACGGTCGGGGGAGACGGCCGCCTCGTCGTCGCCGTCCCGGGGCGGGCGCAGGACGGGCTCGCCGTCGAAGGCCCGCCAGGGCGGCGGGGCGGGCAGCCGGTCGATGCCGTCGTGCGGCTGGCTGTTCCCGGTGTAGACGGACCAGTGCGGCATGGGGGGATCTCTCCGTGCGGCGAACTCGGGCTCGGGGGAGGGCGGGCTGGCGGATGGCGGACGGTGAGCGGGCAGCGGGGCGGGCGGTGTCGGGCGGCGAGCGTGGGCGTGGGTGCGGGCGTCGGGGCGGGTGCGGCCGGGCGGTGGAGAGCCCCGACGAGTGGGCGGGGCGGGTCAGGCCACGGGCGACCGGGTGTGGTCGGGGGTGCCGCCGTGCGGGTCGGTGAAGACGCGCGGGTCGTCCCACAGCAGCTGGATGTCCCGCGCCCAGTGCCCCTCCTCGGCGTCCGCCTCCTCCCGCAGGGCCAGGACGCGCCGGGGCAGTTCGGCGGGCGGGACGCCGGACACGACCGCGTCGAGCTCGTCGAGGAACGTCTTGCCCGCGCACCCGTCGCCGCCCGCGCACGGCTCGTCCGGGCCGCCGTCGCAGCCGCCCCGGGACCACACCACCACCGGGGCGGGAGCGGTGAGCGAGGTGTCGAAGTGGGCGCGGGTACGGGTGGCGGCCGGGGCGGCGGCGAACCCGGCCAGACAGGCGTCGGGCTTGCGCAGCCGCACCCGCAGCCGGGCCGGCTCCTCGGCGCCGCCGCACTCCACGCGGTGCACCCGTGCGCCGGGCAGCGCGTCGAGCCGGTTCCAGACGCGGGTCAGCTGGTGGCGGGCGCCGGCCCTGCGGCGCGCCTGGTCGGTGACGACGAGCGGGTACACGCAGCCGAGCGGGGTGTCGTCGTCGGGCGCGCTCGCCCACCGGTCGACGGGCAGGTCGATCCAGTCCCGGGGCAGCGCGAACGCGATCAACTCGTCCGAGCCCGGCGTCAGATGGCGGAAGGCGGCATCGATGCGGTCCTGGACGTACGTGGACAGCCGGGCCCGCGGAACGGTGTCGGAGCCGACCGGGTGCCGCCGCCCCCCGCTGTACGCGGACACCTCGACGAGGACCTGCCCGTCGCCCGCGCCGCTGTGCCGGAGGTCGACGAGGATGGGCGACCACTCGGGTGCGGCGGGCGCCTCGACGGGCGCGCGGAACGCCGCCTCGACGTGCTCCGTGAAGCGGGCGACGGTGCCGGCCGCGTCCTCGCCGTCGATCTCGCACAGCACGAACAGGGCGGCCGAGCGCAGCGAGTCGAAGCCCTCCTCGGGCGGCTCCGGGTCGAACGGGCCGGCGGCGGCCCGGTAGAGCCGTACGGGGTCGCAGTCCAGCCCCGCGCGCACGGCCCGCTCGACCAGGTCGCGCAGCCGGGCGCGGTCGGCGGTGCGGTGGTCGGAGGTGGGGACGAGACCGGTGAGGCCGGGCCAGTGGCGGGCCATGACCTCGGTGGGCATCATCCGCCCGGTGCGCACCCCCCGCGCCCCGGAGTCCGCGGTGACCATGCCGATGACCTCGCCGGTGTCGACGAGGGTGACCGCGGCACCGCTGAACCCGGGGGCGAGCGGCTGCCCGCCGGGCGCCCAGGCCTCCAGCTGGAGCCACTCCCGGCTCAGCAACTGCGGTGCGGTGATGCGGTACTCGGCGAGGGTGCCCTCGTCGTAGCCGAACGGGAAGCCGTACACGACGAGCTTGCGCGGCTGCCGGGCGTGCGCCGCGTCGACGGGCGCGAGCGCGGCCGGCGCGATGCGGACCTCCTCCGCCAGTTCCAGTACGGCGAGGTCGCCGGGGTCGGTGGGGGAGCCGGCCCAGCCGCCGTCGGCGACGACCCGCGCCGGGACGGGGGCGGAGCCGGGCCGCTCGGTGAAGGTCACCGTCAACGCGTCCGCCGGACCCTCGTGCACGACGTGCGCGCAGGTCAGAACCGTGCGCGGGGTCACCAGGAAGCCGGCCCCGACGACCTGGCCGGCGCATTCGATCCGGGCGTGCCACTCGGCGCTCTTCATGAGGCGGCGGACGGCTCCGGCCGGGCGGGGGCGGGTACCTGGGCGGCGGGCTCCTGCGGGGCGGCCGACGGCGACCAGGTCAGCCTCACCACGAGGTGCCCCTCCGCCGTGCCGCGGGCGATGACCGCGCCCGTCTCGGCCGCCAGCTTCACCCCGAACTCGATCTCCACGCCGTCGGGCCGCAGCGTGCCGTCCCGGAAGACCCGCAGCGCGGACTCCGCGGCCGCCCGCACGCCCTCCAGGGAGCCCTCGAAGGTCCGGGCCGCCCGGACCGCGCCGTCGCCCCGGGCCACCAGCCGCGACCCGGGCCGCGGCTCCTCGGCGGCCTCCACCGCGACCACGGCACCGTCGTCCGTCCTGAACTCCACCAGCCCTGCCACGTCGCCCCCGTCGTACCCGTCGTTCCGCTGTCGTCCGTCGTCCGTCGTCCGTCGTAGCGCTGTCGTCCGTCGTCCGTCGTCCGTCGTAGCGCTGTCGTCCGTCGTCCGTCGTCCGTCGTCCGTCGTGTCGCGTCACCGCGTGATCGCGTCACCGCGTCGGCTTTACAGCTCCAGCGGCTCCACAGCTCCAGCGGCTCCACAGCTTTGAGGCTCCACAGCTCTGAGGCTCCACGGATCTGCGGCTCTACGCACCGACATTGTTACGGACGGTACGTGAGATTGTCCTGTTCCCGGGGCTCCGCGCCGTCGCGGGCGACGGAATCCGGCCACTTCACGGGCCGTCCGTCCGGATCACGCCCAGCTCCGCCAGGTCCTGCGGGCGGATGCGGAGCCGGTCGGCCGTCGCCTCGGCCTCCTCCGGGGGCCGTTTGAGGATCGCGGCGGCCGACTCCGGCGCGATGACGGAGAAGTAGCTGTCCGGCGTGGCCCAGGTGCGCCCGGGCGCGGCCAGCGCCAGTGCCCCGCCCGAACCGCCCTCGCCGATCACGAGGGTGGTGACCGGTGTGCGCGCGGTGGCGACCGCGGCGAACAGATCGGCGATCGCCGGGCCCGCCCCCTGCCGTTCCGCCTCGGCGTCGTTGGCGGCGCCCGGGGTGTCCACCAGGGTCAGCACCGGGATGCCGAGCCGGTCCGCGAGCCGGATCAGCCGGGTGGCGGTGCGGTACCCGGCGGGCCGGGTCGCGGCCCCGGTCTGGGCGGCGTACGCCACCGTACGGCCCGCGTGCTCGCCGAAGCCGCAGAGCACGCCGTCCGGGTCGGTGCCGCCGCAGCGGTCGCCGCCGATCGCGACGCGGTGGGTGAAGTAGGCGTCCAGGTAGTGCGCGGCGCGCGGACGCCGGGGGGAGCGGGCGCGGCGGACGGCGTCCCCTCCGGACGCCGGCAGGTCCCTCGCCCCGAGCGGCGCCGGCACCGGCGCCGGCTCGTCCGACGGCCGGGTCAGCAGCCGCAGCCACCGCCCCAGCGTCTCCCGCAGCCGCTGCGGCGCCACGACCGCGTCCGCCGAGCCCGCCGCGACCTGCGCCTCCGCCGTGTAGGCCGCCGGATCGGCGTCCGGGGGCCGCACCCGTGAGCCCGCGAAGCCGACCTGGGCGCCCGGCAGCGCGAGGACCACGTCGGCACCGGCGCCCAGGGTGGCCCAGCCGCCGCCGGTCGTCGGGTCCCGCACCACCGCGATCTGCGGCAGCCCGGCCTCCCGGGTGAGCGCCGACTGCCGGGCCACGCGCTGGAGCTGGGTGAGGGCGAGCATGCCCTCCTGCATCCTGCTGCCGCCGGTGGCGACCAGCGCGACGACCGGCAGCCGGTGCGCACGGGCGTAGGCGTGGGCGGCCTCCAGCCGGTCGCCGGCGCGCTCGCCGAGCGACCCGCCCAGGAAGCCGAACTCGAACGCGATCAGCACGGCCGGGGTGCCCTCGACGCGCGCGGTGCCGCAGATCACGGACTCCGACTCACCGGTGCGCTCGGCGGCCCGCGCCCGGGAGGCGTCGTAGCCGGGCCAGGCGAGGGGGCCGTCGGGCGCCGGCTCCCGCTCGCCGTGGGGGATCTCGCCGTAGGGGATCTCGGTGAACGAGTCGGAGACCAGGGCGACGGCCTCCCGCGCGCCGGGACGCGGGACGCCGCTCATGAGGCCAGCGCCCGCTTCATGATCTTCCCCATGTCGTTGCGGGGCAGCGCGTCGAGGTACCGCACCACCCGGGGCCGCTTGTGCGGGGCGAGCCGCCGGGCGACATGGCCGGCCAGCTCGTCGGCGGCCGGCGGCGCCTGGGGGTCCACCGGCACCACCCAGGCCACGATCCGCTCCCCGAGATCCGCGTCCGGCTCCCCGGTGACGGCGGCCTCGCGCACCCCCGGGTGCTCCAGCAGCGCGTTCTCGATCTCCCCGGCGCCGATCTTGTACCCGCCGCTCTTGATCAGGTCCGTGGCCTTGCGCCCCACGATCCGGACGTAGCCGTCGGGCTCGCGTACGGCCATGTCGCCGGTCCGGAACCAGCCGTCGGCGGTGAACGCGGCCGCGGTCGCGTCGGGCCGGTTGAGGTACTCGGTGAACAGGTTCGGCCCCCGCACCTGGATCTCGCCCACGGTCTCCCCGTCGTACCCGGCGACCGGCGACCCGTCCTCCTCCACCAGCCGCAGCTCCACACCCGGCAGGGGCACGCCCACCGTCCCCGCGCGGGGTTCCCCGTCCGCCCGCACGCTGGTGTTCATGAGCGTCTCGGTCATGCCGTACCGCTCGATCACCCGCTGTCCGGTCGCCGCCGTGATCCGTTCGTGGTCGTGCACGGGCAGCGCGGCGGAACCGGAGACGAGCAGCCGGGCCCGGCCGAGCGCCTCGGCCAGCGCGGGGTCGCCGGGGAGCGCCTCGGCGATGCGGTGGTACATCGTCGGCACCCCGAAGAGCATGGTCGCGCCGCCGTTCAGCTCCCGCGCCACGCCCTCGGTCCCGAACCGCCCCAGGTGCCGTACGGAGCCGCCGCGCCGCAGCGGACCCAGGACGCCCAGCACCAGCCCGTGCACATGGAACAGCGGCAGCCCGTGCACCAGCACGTCGTCCCCGGTCCATTGCCAGGCGTCGGCGAGGGCGTCCAGGGTGGCGGCGACCGCCCGGCGCGGGATGACCGCGCCCTTGGGCGGGCCGGTGGTGCCGGAGGTGTAGACGATCAGGGCGGGGTCACCGTCGGCGGCGGCGTCGTCGGCGTCACCGTGGCCGGGGCGCGCCGCACCGGCCGCCCCGTCGGCCCGCCCCGCCCCGCCGTTCCGCCCCGCCCCGCCGTTCCGCGCGTCCCCGTCGGCCCGCACGTCGACGTCGACCCGCTCGAACCCCTCGAGCGGGTCGGGCAGTTCGTCCCCGGGAGCGGCCAGCACCAGGGCCGGCGCGCTGTCGCCGAGGATGTGCCCGAGCTCCCGCTCCCCGGACTTCGGGTTCAGCGGCACGGCCGCGGCCCCGGCGAGCAGCACGCCCACGACGGCGACGGCGGTCTCCAGGGACGGCGTCGCCCACACGGCGACCCGGCGCGCGCCCGCCAGACGCCCGCCGACGGCACCGGCCGCCGCCGCGAGCTCCGCGTACGTCAGGGATCGGTCGCCGAAACGCAGGGCGACCTGGCCGGACGGCCGCTCGGTCACGGCCGGGAAGAGAGAGGACACGCGGTGCTCCTTCGGGGAGACGGACGCCGGGGAACGGCGCCGGGGCGGCCGACGCCGGATGGCCGACGTCGCTGCCGTCAGGATCGTCCATACCCCGCAGCGGGTGGCATCCGGTGCGGCCGGAGTCCGATGTGATCTACGCCGCCTCCACCACGTCGGCGACGACACACCTCACGTGGTCCGGCCCGCCGGCGCGGAAAGGGGTTGCCGCGGTCGCGCGGTCGGCGGTTAGCCTGCCCGGACACCAGCCGCACCAGAAGGAGCCCGCCGTGCCCCGCATCGCCCTCGTCACCTACGACCCCCGCCCGGAGCCCAGCAGGGACGGCGACCTTCCCGTCCTGCTGCGGGCGCTGACGGACGCCGGGGCCGAGGCGGAGGCCGTGCACTGGGACGACGAGGACGCCGACTGGGCCTCCTACGACCTCGCCGTCATCCGCTCGACCTGGGACTACAGCTGGCGGGCGGCCGAGTTCACGGCGTGGGCGGAGCGCTGCGCCAAGGCGACGCGGCTGGCGAACCCGGTCGGCGTCGTGCGCTGGAACGCCGACAAGCGCTACCTCGGCGACCTCGCGGCGGCCGGGGTGCCCGTCGTCCCCACCCGCTACCTCGCGCCCGAGGACGCCGGGGACGCCGGGGACGCCGGGGGCGCCGGGGGCGCCGGGGGTGCCGAGGGCGCCGGGGGCGCCGGGGGTGCCGGAAACGGCTTCGGTCTCCCGGTCGACCACGAGTACGTGATCAAGCCCACCTCGGGGGCGGGCGCCCGTTACGCCGCCCGGTACACCCCCGACCGGCACGACACCGCCGTACGGCACCTCGCCCGGCTGCACGAGGAGGGGCTGACGGCGATGGTGCAGCCGTACGTGCGGTCCATAGACACCGGGGGAGAGCGGGCCCTTCAGTTCTTCGGCGGGCGGCTGCTGCACGCCAGCCGCAAGCGGGCCGTCCTGGCCCCCGACACCGCCTTCGACGAGGACAAGGTCGCCCACCCCGGGCTGGAGCCGTGGACCCCGGCCCCGGCCGAACTCGCCGTGGCCGAGCGGGCACTGGCCGCCGTCCCCGAAGCGTCCGGGCTGCTGTACGCCCGCGTCGACCTCGTGACGGGGGACGACGGGGAGCCGCTGGTGATGGAGCTGGAGCTGGTCGAGCCGAACCTCTTCCTGTTCCTGCACCCGGGGTCGGTGTCCCGTGTCGCGGAGGCGATCCTGACGGCCGCCACCACCGGCTGACCCCGCCGCCCGCGCGCTGCCCGCCGCCCGCGCGTGCGTCCCTGCCCGCCGCCCGCGCCTTCGCCCCCGCCCGGTCCCTTGTCCGGCCCCGCCCTGCCCCCCTGCCCCCCTACCCCCCTGCCCCCTACCCCCGTACCGCCGTCCGCTGCAACAGACCCCAGGTGAACTCGGCGGCCACCTCCCGGCGTGCGCCCCGGCGGTCCGGGGCGGTGAAGGCCAGGCCCCATCGGGTGGGGGCCGAGCCTTCCAGGGGCCGGGCGGGGGCGAAGGCGCGGGCGGCCTCGTCGACCGTGCACGACCAGGGGGTGAGGTCGTCGAGGGTGCGCAGGACCGGCGGCTCGGCTCCGGGGGCGCGGACCAGCCACTCGTTCCAGACGGCGCCCTTCGGGGCGGTGAGCACCTCGAAGCGCAGGCCGGGCCAGAGCGGGAGCGGCCAGAGCCAGGCCTCGCAGTCCAGGTCGCCGATCCGGCGGGGCGTCCTCGACTCGGGCTCGCCCAGCACCGAGCGGTACCGGGCGAGGGAGCCCCGGGCGCGCGGCGACCGCACCATCGCCTGCCACCGCTTGTTGGCCTCCCGCATGTCGCCCAGGGAGGCGCCCAGCCCGCGCCGGGCCTCCTCCACCAGGTCCGGGTTGTGGTCGGCCATGCGGCGCAGCAGCACCAACTGGAAGTCGAGGCGGGTGAACGGGCCGGTGGGGCGCTTCTCGGACGGCATGGGGCCCATCGTCGCCCTTCTCGTCGGGGTGCGCCGTCCATGACCATTGCCCGCCACGTCGCTGTATGACTAGCCTGTGTTCGTCATGCCGATCGTCTGTTGAAATCTCGAACAGGCACCTGAGTCGACTTAGGGAGGGGGCCGGTCGTGGGACGACTCGTACCTGCCGTGACCCGAGCTCTCGACATTCTCGAGCTCTTCCTCGACGGGGACGGGACTCTCTCCGCCCCCGACATCGTGCGCAGGCTGCAACTGCCGCGCACCACCGTGCACGAACTGGTGACCACGCTCGCCGCCCGGTCGTACATCGTCCCCGTGTCCGGACAGCCCGGACGCTACCGCCTCGGCGTACGCCCGTACCAGCTCGGCAGCCGGTACGCCGAGCAGCTCGACCTGGCCGCCGAGGGCCAGCAGGTGGCCCGCTCCGTCGCCGAGACCTGCGACGAGACGGTCCACGTGGCCATCCTCGAAGGCGCGGACGTCATCTACATCGCCAAGGTCGACTCCACGCACGCCGTGCGCATGGTGTCCGCGGCCGGCCGTCGCCTCCCGGCCCACTGCACCTCCGTCGGCAAGATGCTGCTGGCCTCCCTCCCCGATCCGGAGCTGGCCGCCCGTATCCCCGACGACGCCGACCTCGTCGCCATGACGCCGAACAGCATCACCGACCCGGGCGCCCTGCGCGAGGCCCTGGCGGAGATCCGCGAGCGGGGCGTCGCGGTGGAGAGCCGTGAGTCCAACCCCGACGTCAGCTGCGTGGCGGCCCCGGTCCGCGACCGCACCGGCCGGGTCGTCGCCGCCCTGTCCATCTCCGTCCCCATGATCCGCTGGAGCGACGAGCGCCGCGCCGAACTGGAGCAGCTCGCCGCCAAGGGCGCCGCCGAGCTGTCCGAGCTCCTGGGCTACCGGAGCGTGGCATGACGACGACGCGCACGACGACGACGCGCACGACGACGACGCGCACGACGACGACGCGCACGACGACGACGCGCACGACGACGACGCGGACGACGACGTACGAGGTGGCGGTCCGGGCCGAGGCGACCCTCGGCGAGGGCCCGACCTGGGACGCGGCGGCCGGCCGGCTGCTCTGGCTGGACATCCTGGGCGCACGCCTGCACACCTACGACCCCGCCACCGGCCACCGCACGGTCCGGGTCGTCGACCAGCACGTCGGCGCGGCGAAGCCCCGCGCGGGCGGCGGACTGGTCCTCAACCTCCGGGACGGCGTGGCCCTGCTGGACGCCGACGGCGAGGGCCTGCGCTGGCTCCACCACGAGCCGGTCCCCGGCCGCCGCGCCAACGACGCCGCCGTCGCCCCCGACGGCTCCCTGTGGGCCGGCACCATGCGCTACGACGAGGCCCCCGGCGGCGGCACCCTCTCCCGTCTCACCGGGGACGGTCCGGCCGAGGTCGTCCTCGACGACGTGACCGTCAGCAACGGCACGGGCTGGAGCCCCGACGGCGGCCTGATGTACTACATCGACTCCACGACCCGCCGCGTCGACGTCTTCGACCACGCGGACGGCCGGGTCTCCGGCCGCCGCCCGTTCGTGGAGATCGAGGACGGCGCCGGCTTCCCCGACGGTCTGACGGTCGACGCGGCGGGGTGCGTGTGGGTGGCCCTCTGGGACGGCGCGGCGGTACGCCGCTACACGCCGGCGGGCGTACTGGACCGGGTCGTCGAGCTGCCGACCCCCCGCGTCACGGCGTGCGCCTTCGGCGGGGCGGACCTGACCGACCTGTACATCACGACGGCCCGCGTGGGCCTGGACGCCCCGCACCCGGTGGCGGGGTCCCTGCTGGTGGTCCCGGGGGCGGGCCAGGGCGTGGCACAGCCGGCGTTCGACGGCTGAGCGCCGGCGCCGAGCGCCGGTCCGCAGGGGGTGGGGCCGCGCGGCCCCACCCCCTGCGGGCTACTGCAACCCCGCCCGCTTCATCTCGTCCCCCGTCAACGGCGGCCCGCTCAGCGCCGGCCGCAGCGGCCCCACCAGCGCCGCCGCCACGACCGACGGAGCCAGCAGCACCTCCGGGCCCCGCTCCAACGACGTCACGTCCGTCACCCGCCGGGCGATCCGCCCGTTCCCCGTCGCCGTGTACATCAGCCGGTCCACATACGCGGCCACCATCCGGTCCCGCAGGGTCGGCCCGCCCTCCGTCGCGCCGGGGTAGAACACGTCCTGCCCGACCGCCAGCTGCCACGCCGCGCCGACCGGCTTCGCCACCGCCTTCTGCACCCGGCGGGACAGCCCCGCCGACCCCCACCCGTGACGCCGCGTCACCTGCCGCAGCAGCAGCGCGCTCTGGGCGGCCACCGCCAGCCCGTGACCGTAGACGGGGTTCAGCGCGGCGAGGGCGTCGCCGACGACGGTGAAGTTCTCGGGCCAGGCCGGCATCCGCTCGTAGAAGTGCCGGCGGTTGACGGTCGTCCGGGTGAAGGACACCCCGGTCAGCGGCTCGGCCTGTTCCAGCAGACGCCCGATGAGAGGGTGCCGCAGCTCCTCACGGGCGAAGCGGACGAAGTCGTCCTCGGCGGCGGAGGGTTCGCCGCCGCGGGTGCCGGTGAGGGTGGCGATCCACCGGCCGTCCTCGATGGGCAGGAGGAACCCCGACCGTCCCGGCCCGGCGGCCCGCGGGTCGAGCTGGACGTTGACGACGGGGAAGCCGGAGCGGGCGTGCTCGGGCGCGCGGTAGAGCCGGCTGGCGTACGCCAGGCCGGCGTCGACCTCGCGCCGTTCCGCGGCGGGCAGCCCGAGGGCCGTCAGCCAGTGGGAGGCGCGGGAGGCACGGCCGGTGGCATCGACCACCAGGCCGGCCGGGAGGACCCGTTCGCCCTCCCCGGGCATCCGCACCCGCACCCCCGTGACGGCCGCCGCGCCGCCCTCCAGCCCCACCGCCTCCGCTCCCGCGAGCACCTCGATCCGGCGGTCGGCGAGGACGCGCGCGCGGAGGGTCGCGTCCAGCAGGTCCCGCCCGGCCAGGATCACGTGATGGGACTCGGCCCAGCGCCGGAACCAGCCCTGCGGGGACAGCCCGACGATGTCCGTGGTGACCGGCGCCTGACGGGCCCCGGCCTCCCGCAGCGTGTCGGTGATTCCGGGCAGCAGGGCCTCCACGGCCCGTACCCCGCCCGACCACAGCATGTGGGCGTGGCGCGCCTGCGGCAGCCCCTTGCGGGGCGCGGGCCCCTCGGGCAGCACGTCGCGCTCGACGACGACCACCCGGTCGGCGAACCCGGCCAGGGCACGCGCCGCGAGCATGCCGGTATGGGATCCCCCGAGGACGACGGCGGTTCTCGCGGGGGTGGACGGTTCAGTCATGCGTGGACACGCTCTCTGCCGGGGCGGCCGCGCGGGCGCGTACCGCGGTGATCTCCTCGGGGCGGCGCAGGATGGCGGACACGGCCTGGATCTCCCGCAGCAGGTAGGTGGTGTCCGGCTCGGACGAGAACGCCGGACCGGACGCGCCTCCCGGCCCGGGCGGCACCGCCCGACCGGACGCGCCGGACGTACCGGCGGAGGGCCCGGAGGCACCGGGCGCGCCGGGTGTACCGGAGGCGGTGGACGCATTCGGCGCATCCGACGAGCCCATCGCTCCGGACGCACGGGATACGTCGGCCGCGGAGGCACCGGCAGACGGCTCGGACGCGCCGAGCGCACCGGACGCATATGACGCCCGTACCCCACCCGGCGCCCGCACCCCGCCCGACGTCCGTGCCCTGCCCAACGGCCCGGCCCCGCCCGCCGTCAGAGGCCCGCCCGATGGCCCTGCCGCGCCCGCACCCGACGCCCTCGCGCCCCCACCCCGCCCCCCGGAGCGCCCCCCACCGCCCCCCGCCTCCCCGTCCGCGACGGCGTCCAGGATGGTCACGGCGGCGGCGAGGGCCCGCGCCCGGTGCTGGTCGTGGCCGAGCGCGAGGGCCGCTTCGTGGGCCCGGCGGCGCAGGTCCTCGTCGAGGTGGCGGGAGAGTTGCAGGAGCGCGTCGCGGATGAACGTCTCACGGCGGATCAGGCGCAGTTCCGAGGTCGCGCGCAGTGCGAAGGGCTCGCGGCCTCCGCTGACCGTCCGCATCAGCCGGGAGAGCGGCTTCAGGCTCCGGTGCCGGCGGCGGACCAGCCAGCGCTCCTGGAGGTACTGGCCGGCGTGCGGGACGATGAAGCCGACCGCGACCAGGGTGGCGGCGACGCAGGCGGCCGACGGTGCCACGTTGGTGTTGAGCCAGTCCAGGTCGTGCCCGGTCCAGCGGGCGGCCACGGCTGTCAGCTTGGCCGCGCTGAACAGCAGGTTCGTGGCGTAGCCGACGCCCAGGAACCGCAGGCCCCAGCGCAGCCAGGCGTCGAGGCCGTCGGTGCGGATCCAGTTCCAGATGAGCCGGGCGGTGATGGAGCAGGCCACGGTGTGCGCGACCAGGTAGAGCAGGATCTCCTCGCGCATGAACGGCGTGGTGGCGTAGTACGTGTCGAGGTCGCGGATCTGCTCCACGGGCACGTTGGCGAGCGCGAACAGCACCCACAGCGCGACGACCACGGCCGCGTAGACCGAGACCACCCACCGGGTGGCGCGGCGGGTCTGCGGCGAGCGCTCGGTGCCGCCGTTGCGCCAGGCGATGATCAGCAGCAGCCAGGACGCGGAGAGCGCGGTGAGCAGGGAGTACACCCAGGGCGCCGCGATGTTCGGCACGCCGGTGACCCGGTTGGTCCAGGCGATGGTGCTGGGCGCCGCGAAGACGAACACCGCGCAGGCGAACACCAGCAGGCCGCCGACGGCCCGCAGCAGCGGGTCCCGCCACAGCTTGAGGATGCTGGGCAGTTTGATCGCCAGGGCGGCGGTCAGGACGACGGTGGGAAGCCAGAAGGAGACGTACACGCCGCTCAGGAGGTTGCCCGCAAGCGGGAAGGCATCCGTCCCGGCGAGCCCCACGCCCTCCGGCCCGGCGGACCCCGCGGCCCCCGGCCCGGTGAGCCCCGCGGCCCCCGTCCCGGCGAGCCCCGCGATACCCGTCACCGTCACCGTCACCGTGCCGTACTCCCGCGCCCGCGGTATCCCAGGGTCCGCTGGACGGGGTCGGGGGGCGTGCCGCGGTCCCGTCCGGAGAGGTACGGCCGGAGGGCGGCCGCGAGCCGGTGCCCGAAGGCGTCGGCCTCGGCCTCGTCGTCCTGGCGGGAGCCGTCGCGGGCGGCGACGGCCAGGGCGACGTCGTCCCAGCCGGGCCGCCCGGCCAGCGCGTGCGCGGCGGCCGCGCCCACACCGTGCCGGTGGTGCCGGTGGCCGGCGTGCAGATGCCACAACTCATGTCCAAGGATGACCAGTTGCTGGACGTCCTCGGCGCGCTCCTCGACGATGACGAGGTCGAAGTCCTGGAACTCCACGCACAGCCCGGTCACATCGAACTCGTCGGGGAACCGTTCGAAGCGCAGTTCCACGGGCCGGCCGCCGCGCAGCGCCGCCATCGCCTCGCACAGGGCCCGGGACACCTCGCGCACTCCGGCCGGGGGGCGGGGCCGCGCCCGTAGCGCCGCGGAGAGACCGCCGGCCAGTTCGCGCATGGCCGGGCCGGTCTTGGCGCGGCGCAGCGCCGAGGTGATCCGGGCCGCCCTGCCGCGGGTGCCCGACCTGTCCATCCGGTCCCCTCTCTCACCGCCCTGCGGCGGCCTGTTCGAGCCTACGCGGCCGGATGTGTCCGCGTCACGCGATGCCGTTCACAGGTTCTCCCGGGCGGCGGCCGGACGAAAAGCGCTGTCGCCAGGCGGGCCGGAAGTCGGTGCCGGAAGTCGGTGCCGGAAGTCGTGTCAGAACCATTGACGCGCGGCCGCATCGAACCTACGGTCCCGTTCGAAGTTACGAGCGCTATTCGACATGCCGAACGACAGGGGCAAGGTATGGGACAACCTGGCCTGAACCGCAGGCAGCTGCTGGCTGCCGTGGGAGGACTGACCGTCGCTGGAAGCTTCGGTTTCGCCGCACTGGGCACAGGAGCCGACGCACTCGCCGCCGGTTCTCAGACCCGGGTGCGGTACTGGAACCTCTTCAGCGGCGGTGACGGATACAACATGATCGCGATGCTGGACTCCTTCCGCGAGGAGCATCCGGACATCGCGGTGAAGGACTCCACACTCCAGTGGGGGAGCCCCTTCTATACCAAGCTGGCCATGGCGGCGGCGGGCAACCGCGCACCCGACCTCGGTGTCATGCACCTGGGCAGGGTGACCGGCTTCTCGCCCGGCCGCCTCCTCGACCCCTGGGATGTCGACCTGCTCGCCAAGTACGGCGTGCGGGAAGCGGACTTCAACCCCGAGCTGTGGAAGCGCGCCGTCATCGACGGCAAGCTCTACGCCCTCCCGCTCGACATCCACGTACAGCTCTGTTACTACCGCAAGGACGTGCTGAAGAAGGCCGGCCTGCTCGGTGCCGACGGGCGCATGGTGCCCGTGACGTCGGTCGACGAGTGGTTCGACGTCCTGAAGGAGGCCAAACAGGCCACTGAGAAGGGCCTCCAGACCATCGGCCTGTGGCACAACGACCAGAACTTCCAGTGGTGGTTCTTCGTCGCCTTCTACACCCAGCTCGGCGGCACCTGGTTCGACGACGCCAACACCGAGGTCACCTTCGACACCGACAAGGCCACCCAGGTCCTGGAGTTCCTGCGCCGGCACATCACCGACGGGTACGCCAACCCGGCCTACGGGGGCGGCGCGGGCGCCGAACAGTTCGTCAACGGCGCCCCCTTCGCCTGGGAGGGCAACTGGTCGGTGCCGGTCTTCGACGCCGCGAAGGTCGAGTACGGCGCGACCCCGCTGCCGCCCGTCTTCGGCAAGCAGGCCACCCACGCCGAGTCGCACTCCTTCGTGCTGCCGCACCAGGCGGAACGCGGCGGCGCCGCCAACGAGGCCGCGCACCGGCTCGCCGCCTACGTCGTCCAGCACGCCCAGCAGTGGGCCGCCGGCGGCCACATCCCCGCCTACACGCCGACCCTGTCCACGGCCGCCTACCAGGAGCTGGAACCGCAGAACGAGTACGTCTCGGCCATGGACCACCAGGCCACCGAGCCGAAGGTGTGGTTCGCCGGCTCCACCGGCATCCTCGCCCAGCGCGTCGGCCCGATCGTCGTCTCCTCGACGATGGGGTCCGCCAAGCCGGACGCGGTCGCCCGCCGGATGAAGAGCACGCTCACCGAGCTGCTCGCCTCGAAGAACCCCATGGACGGCAGGACCGCCGCGCAGGGAGGTGCGGTCGCATGACGACGACCAGCGCAGAGACCGTCATCGCACCGGCCCGCGCCAGGACCGCCGCGCCGAGTGCCGCCGTCCGCCGCAAGCAGGGCTTCCAGCACGGCGCCTGGTTCGTCGCACCGTTCCTGGCCCTGTTCGCCCTCTTCGTCGTCTGGCCGCTGCTGCGCGGCCTCTACCTCAGCTTCACGGACGCCAACATCTCCGGTGACGGCGCGAGCTTCGTCGGCCTCGACAACTACCGCGAGGCCCTCCAGGACGAGCTGATGTGGGAGGCGCTGCGCCACAGCGCGTACTTCACGCTCCTGGTCGTGCCCTGCATCACCGTGATGGCCTTCCTCCTCGCGATGCTCGCCCACCACATCGAGCGCGGCAAGTGGCTGTGGCGGCTGTGCTTCTTCGCCCCGTTCCTGCTGCCCTCCACCGTCGCGGGCAACCTGTGGCAGTGGCTGTTCAACCCCGGCAACGGCATGATCAACCACGTCTTCGGCCTGGAGACGCCCTGGCTGACCGACAAGTCGTACGCCATGCTCGCCATCGTCATCACCACCCTGTGGTGGACGGTCGGCTTCAGCTTCCTGCTCTACCTCGCCGCCCTCCAGGGCATCCCCGGCCACCTCTACGAGGCCGCCAAGCTGGACGGCGCGAACGCCTGGCACCGCATGGTGCACATCACGCTGCCGATGCTGCGCAACATCACCGGCCTCGTCATCGCCCTGCAGATCCTCGCCTCGCTCCAGGTCTTCGACCAGGCCGTCGTGATGATGGACTTCGGGCCGGGCCCGGAGAACTCGACCAGGACCTTCGTCCAGTACACCCTCGAAGAGGGCTTCACCAGCTACCGCGTGGGCTACGCCTCCGCCATCTCCATCATCTTCTTCGTGATCATCGCGGCCGTCGCCCTCGCGCGGATGTGGCTGCTGCGCAACCGTGAGGAGGGCGGCCGATGAGCACCGCCGCACAGACCCGCGTCAAGCCGCGCAGGGGCTGGACCCCCAGCCAGATCGTGCTCACCCTCCTCGGCGCCGTCGTCTCCGCGGTCTTCCTCTCCCCGCTCGCCTGGGCGCTGTTCACCTCGCTCAAATCGGAGACCGAGGCCGTCGAGGTGCCGACGCACTGGCTGCCGAAGGAGTGGACGGGCCAGGCCTGGACGGCGATCTTCGAGTCCGGCAACATCACCAACTGGTTCGTGAACTCGCTGGTCGTCTCGGTGTGCGTGACCGCCGTCGTGCTGACCGTGGCCGCGCTCGCCGGATACGGCTTCGCCCGCACCGAGTTCCGCGGCAAGAACCTCCTGCTCGGCGTGGTCATGGCCGGCCTGATGGTCTCCCCGGCCGTCCTCGGCGTCCCGCTGTTCACCACGGTCCAGCAGATGGGCATGGTCGACACCTACTGGGGCATGATCCTGCCGCAGTGCGCGCCCGCCGCGATGGTCTTCATCCTCTACAAGTTCTTCCAGGGCATCCCGCGCGAACTGGAGGAGGCCGCGTTCATCGACGGCGCGGGCCGCTGGCGGGTCTTCTTCACCATCGTCCTGCCGCTCGCCCGGCCCTCGCTCGCCGCGGTCGGCATCTTCACCTTCATCGCGTCGTGGAACAACTTCCTGTGGCCGTACATGGTCACCAACAACCCCGACCTGATGACCATGCCGAACGGCATCGCGACCGTCATGAACTCCTACGGCATCCAGTGGGCCCAGCTCATGGCCGGCGGCCTGATGGCCGGCCTGCCCCTGATCATCGTCTTCGTCTTCTTCCAGCGGCAGATCGTGACGGGTGTCGCCCACACCGGTCTGGCCGGCCAGTAACCCCTCCGAGGAGAGCCTGAGTTGAAGCGCTTCAGACTCGCCGCGCTGCTCGCCGCCGCAGCCGTGGCCCTGCTCCCGGGCACCGCCCGGGCGGACGCCACCTACCCCGACCCCCGGCCGATCACCGGCCAGGAGATCATCCACGACCCCACCGTCTCCCACCTGAAGTCCGGCCAGTACGTGGCCTACTCGACCGGCGGGATCATCGGCGCCCGCCTGTCGGACGACGGGACGCAGTGGGACGACGCGGGCAACGCCTTCGCCGAGCCCCCGAGCTGGTGGTACGAGTACAACGAAACCGGCGACCCCTGGGCCCCCGACCTCTCCTACCGCGCGGGCCGCTACTGGCTCTACTACGCCGTCTCCTCCTGGGGCACCAACCACTCCGCGATCGGCGTGGCCACCTCCCCGAGCGGCCTGCCCGGCACCTGGACCGACCAGGGCAAGGTCTTCACCTCCGAGACCACTGACACCTGGAACGCCATCGACCCCGCCCTGATCCAGGCGGACGGCAAGCTGTGGATGGCCTTCGGCTCGTACTGGACGGGCATCCGGATGGTCGAGCTGAACCCGAAGACCGGCAAGGCGGTCACCGGCGCCACCGTCCACCACCTGGCCACCCGCCCCGACGCGCCGTACGCGGTGGAAGGCCCGTACATCGTCAAGCACGGCCGCTACTACTACCTCTTCGCCTCCTACGACGCGTGCTGCTCGGGCGTGAACTCGACGTACAAGATCAAGGTCGGCCGCTCCGCCTCTGTCACCGGCCCGTACGTCGACAGCACGGGCAAGGCGCTCCTGGAGGGCGGCGGCGACCTCGTCCTCGAGGGCCATGGCCGCTTCATCGGCACCGGCGGCCAGTCCGTCTTCCGGGACAAGGGCGGCGACTGGCTCGCCTACCACTACTACGACGCCGAGGACGAAGGCACGCCCAAGCTGGGGCTCAACGAGCTGAGCTGGCAGAAGAACGGCTGGCCGGTCGTCCGGTAAGGCGCCCGCGACCTGCCCCCACCCCCCACCCGCCCACCCGCAGACGGAACACAACCCCCTTCGGAAGGAAAAGATGCGCACCGCCCGCTTCACCCTCGACCCCGCCTTCACCGTCGGTGAGGTCAACCCCCGCCTGTTCGGTTCCTTCGTCGAACACCTCGGCCGCTGCGTCTACACGGGCATCTACGAGCCCGGCCACCCCACCGCCGACGAGGCCGGCCTGCGGCAGGACGTCCTGGACCTGGTCCGCGAACTCGGCGTCACCGCCATCCGCTACCCCGGCGGGAACTTCGTCTCCGGTTACAAGTGGGAGGACTCCGTCGGTCCGGTCGAGGAGCGCCCCCGCCGCCTCGACCTGGCCTGGCGCACCACGGAGACGAATCGTTTCGGCCTCTCCGAGTACATCGCGTTCCTGAAGAAGGTCGGCCCCCAGGCCGAGCCCATGATGGCCGTCAACCTCGGCACCCGCGGTGTCGCCGAGGCCATCGAGCTCCAGGAGTACGCCAACCACCCGTCCGGCACGGCCCTGTCGGACCTGCGTGCCGAGCACGGCGACAAGGACCCCTTCGGTATCAAGCTGTGGTGCCTGGGCAACGAGATGGACGGCCCCTGGCAGACCGGCCACAAGACCGCCGAGGAGTACGGCCGCCTCGCCGCCGAGACGGCCCGCGCCATGCGCCAGATCGAGCCGGGCGTCGAACTCGTCGCCTGCGGTTCCTCCGGCCAGTCCATGGACACCTTCGCCGAGTGGGAGGCGACGGTCCTCAAGGAGACGTACGACCTGGTCGACTACATCTCCCTGCACGCCTACTACGAGCCGCACGACGGCGACGTCGACTCCTTCCTCGCCTCCGCCGTGGACATGGAGTCGTTCATCCAGAACGTCGTCGCGACCTGCGACCACATCGGCGCCCGCCTGAAGTCCAAGAAGAAGATCAACCTCTCCTTCGACGAGTGGAACGTCTGGTACCTGTCCCGGACCGAGGCCGAGGTCAGCGCCCTGGACTGGCCCGAGGCGCCCCGCCTGCTGGAGGACAACTACAACGTCACCGACGCGGTCGTCTTCGGCTCCCTGCTCATCGCCCTGCTCCGGCACGCCGACCGCGTCACCGTCGCCTGCCTCGCCCAGCTCGTCAACGTCATCGCCCCGATCATGACCGAGCCGGGCGGCCCGGCCTGGCGCCAGACGACGTTCTTCCCCTTCGCGCAGGCCTCGAAGTACGGCCGGGGCGAGGTCCTCGACGTGCGCGTGGACTCCCCGACGTACGAGACGAAGCGGTACGGCGAGGCGGACCTGCTGCACGCCACCGCCGTGCGCGCCGAGGACGGCACGGTCACCGTCTTCGCCATCAACCGCGGCCGCGGCGAGTCGCTCCCGCTGGAGGTGGCGCTCAGCGGTCTCGGGGTGACCCGGCTCGTCGAGCACAGCGTGCTCTCCGACGCCGACCCGGACGCCCGCAACACCCTCGCCGAGCCCGAGCGGGTGGCCCCGCACACGGGTGAGGGCACGGCGGTCGCCGACGGGAAGCTGACCGCGACGCTGGAGCCGATGTCCTGGAACGTGATCCGGCTGGCCTGACCCGGGTGCCGGTGCGCCGCCCGCCGGCGGCGCACCGGACAATGTCCGTATGAGGATCTCGGCACGGGCGGACTACGCGGTGCGGGCGGTACTGGAGCTCGCCGTACGGCAGGGCGGCGACCCGGTGAAGGCGGAGACCGTCTCCGCCGCGCAGGGCATTCCGCACAAGTTCCTGGAAGGGATCCTCGGCGACCTGCGGCGCGGCGGGATCGTCGACAGTCGGCGCGGAGGGGGCGGCGGCTACCGGCTGGCCCGCGACCCCGGCAGCATCAGCGTCGCGGACGTGATCAGGGCGGTCGACGGCCCGATCGTGTCCGTCCGCGGCGAACGCCCGACCGACCTCGCCTACACCGGCTCCGCCCGGCCCCTGCTGCCGCTGTGGATCGCCCTGCGCGCCAACGTCCGCCAGATCCTGGAGGGCGTCACGATCGCCGACGTCGCGGCGGACGCCCTCCCGGACCCCGTACAGCGCCTCGCGGCGGAACCGGCGGCCTGGGAGAACCCGTGAGCCGGCCGGGCGGACCCCGTCAGCGGCGGGCGGCGGAGCGCTTCGGCGGCGCGATGCGCACCCGCGTCTCCACGGAGGCGTTCTCCAGGTCGTCGAGCTGCGCGACGATCGTGGCGCGCAGGTCGTCGTCGTCCTCGAAGGTGTGGTCGTTGAACAGCGTGTAGCCGGTCCACATCAGGTTGGCGCGCACCCGTGCCGGGACCCGGCCGGTCCGGGCGCCCATGCCGACCAGCGCCACCGACCCGATGCTGCCCGGCGCCCGGTCGTTCTGCCGGTGGATCGCCTGGAACGCGGCGGCGCAGGCCAGGGCCACGTTCAGCCGGACCGGCTGTGCGTCACCGCGCACCTGGTGACGCACGGCCGGCGGCGGTGGGGAGGTCAGCTCGACTCGACGCCGAGCGTCAGGGCCGCCGCGTACCCCGCGGAGGTCGTGCTCCCCAGCGCGGTGAGCGTGAGGAGCCCTGACGCGGCGCCTCCCTCGTCGTAGATGGAGTCCTGGGCGAGGGTGGTGCGGGTGACCGTGTTCGTCGAGTACGGCGAGACGCGTGCGACGGCGGTCGTGATCGTCTCGTCGAAGAACAGCTGGCCGGTGTGGATCTCCTGGCCGCCGGTGAAGGAGCCGTCCGAGGTCAGGGTGACGTTCGTGTGGACCTTGACGTGGATGTGCACACAGCGGCCCCGGTACCAGCCCGGGTAGATCGAGGTGATGGACGCGACGCCGCTGGAGTTCGTCAGGACTCCGCCGCGCAGGAAGGTGCCGCTGTCCGGTTCGTTGTGGCCGTTGTTGCCGACGAAGCCGGAGTACTCGCCGAGGGCGTCGGAGTGCCAGATCTCGACGAGGGCGTTGCTGAGCGGGACGCAGGTGTCGTCGTCGACGACCGTGAGCGTCAGCTTGAGCGGGATGCCCGCCTTGCCTTCGGTGATGTCGGCGCGGACGTACTGTCCGTCGAGGTAGTAGGGGCCTTCGGTCAGCTCCTTGGTGAGGGTGCAGACGGCCGCGGCCGCCACGGGGGCGGCGTCGGCGGCGTCGGCGGCGGGGGCGTCGGTCGCGGCGACGGCGCCGACGGCCAGGGTGGCGGCCGTGGCGCCGGTGGCGATCAGCACGGTGCGGCGGCCGAGGTACTGGGGGGACTCGGAGGGCGCGTCGTGACGCGCATCTGCGGTGTCTGTCATGGGCACGGCACCGTAGGGGCGGTTTCTGTCCGAGACCTGTCAATCTGGCAAAGTGACGGACCGTCAAGCCCTATGCAGGACAAGGGGAGTGGCGCGGTCCGCTCTGGGCGCTCGGCCGACGATGCGACCGCCGCCCGAAAACTTCCGGTACTGCGCGGGCCATTGACGCGAAAGGGGTTCGATTCTACGGTCCCGTCCGACGACGCGACTGCCGTTCGATATCACGAACGGCTGACCCCACTGAAGGAGCGTCCGCATGAGCCGCATGTCCCGCAAGGCCGCACTTCTCGCCCTTCCCGCCGCGATCCTGCTGGCGCTGACCCCCTCCACCGCCTCCGCCTACCCCAACCCCGGCACCGTCACCGGCTCCACCGTCGTCCACGACCCGACGATGATCCGCGCCTCCGACGGCCGCTACCTCCTCTACGCCACCGGAGGCGGCCTGTCCTACCGCACCTCCACCGACCGCACCGCCTTCAGCGCGGGCAGCGACGCCTTCACGACCAGGCCGAGCTGGTGGTCGTCGTACGGGACGACGGAGGCGTGGGCGCCGGACATCTCGTACCAGGGCGGCAAGTACCTGATGTACTACGCCGTCTCGACCTTCGGGTCCAACACGTCCGCCATCGGCCTGGCCGGTTCGACGACCGGCCTGCCCGGCTCCTGGACCGACTACGGCACGGTCTACACCTCCAGCAGCTCCAGCGACTACAACGCCATCGACCCCAACCTCTTCGTCGACGGCGACGGCAAGTGGTGGCTGTCGTTCGGCAGCTGGTGGACCGGCCTGAAGATGATCCAGATCAACCCCTCGACCGGCAAGCAGCTGTCGAGCAACACCACCCGCTACTCCCTCGCCTCCCGCCCGACCGGGACGAAGGCCGTCGAGGCGCCGTACATCGTCAAGCGCAACGGCTACTACTACCTCTTCGCGTCCTACGACACCTGCTGCGCCGGCACCAGCTCCACCTACAAGGTCAAGGTCGGCCGGGCCACCAGCGTCACCGGCCCGTACTACGACCAGAACGGCGTCGCCCTCCTGAACAACGGCGGCACCCCGGTGCTGGAGTCGCACGGACGCTACATCGGCCCCGGCGGCCAGTCGATCCTGGCCGACGTCGACGGCGACCTGATCGTCTACCACTACTACGACGGCCAGGACAACGGCACCCCCAAACTCGGCATCAACCTCCTGAACTGGAGCAGCGGATGGCCCGTCGCCTACTGACCCTGCTGGCCGCGCTGCTGCTCGCCCTGTCCCTGGGACAGTCCTCGGCCAGTGCCGCCTCCTTCGCCAACCCGGTCAAGGCGCAGAAGGGCGCCGACCCCTGGATCGCGTACCACGACGGCAACTACTACCTGGTGTCGACGAGCTGGACGGACGTCATCACCGTCCGCAAGTCAGCCACCCTCGCCGGCCTGGCCACCGCGCCGAGCGTGCAGGTGTGGCAGGGCGACGCGGCGAGCCGCTGCTGCAACATCTGGGCACCCGAGCTGCACTACCTCAACGGCCGCTGGTACCTCTACTACGTCGCCGGCCAGAACGTCTCCGACTACAACCCGACCCAGCGCACCCACGTCCTGGAGAGCGCCGGCTCCGACCCGCTCGGCCCGTACACCTACCGCAACCAGCTCAACTCGTCCTGGATGCTGGACCCGACGGTCGCGACCGTCAACGGGCAGCTGTACCTCTTCGGCAGCACGAGCAGCGGCACCCAGAACCTCGTCGCGGCCCGCATGTCGAACCCGTACACCCTCGCCACGGGCTTCTCCACCGTCTCGACGCCCACCTACTCCTGGGAGACGTCGGGCGGCACGGTGAACGAGGGGCCGGAGATCCTCCAGCGCGGCGGGCGGACCTTCCTCGTCTACTCGGCGAGCGGCTGCTGGACCGCCGACTACAAACTCGGCCAGCTCACCCTCACCGGCAGCGACCCGCTGTCGGCGTCCTCCTGGACGAAGAAGTCCACGCCCGTCTTCCAGCGCAGTGACGCGGGCGGCGTCTACGGGCCCGGCCACAACGGCTTCTTCACCTCGCCCGACGGCACCGAGAACTGGATCGTCTACCACGCCAACGACGCGGCGTCGGAGGGCTGCGACAACGGCCGGACCACCCGCGCCCAGAAGTTCACCTGGAACTCCGACGGCACCCCGAACCTCGGCACCCCGGTCGCTCTCGGCGCGAGCCAGACCGGCCCGTCGGGCGAACCGTCCACCGTCTCCACCACGTACACCCTCACCAACCGCAACAGCGGCAAGTGCCTGGACGTGGCGGGCAGTTCGACGGCCGACGGCGCCAACGTCGCGCAGTACACCTGCAACGGCGGCGCCAACCAGCGCTGGCGGATCGAGGACCTCGGCGACGACACCAGCCGCCTCGTCAACGTCGCCACCGGCAAGGTCCTCGACACCGCCGACTGCTCCACCGCCGACGGCGCCGACCTGCGGCAGTGGAGCTGGCTGAACAACACCTGCCAGCGGTTCCGCTTCGTCGCCACCGACAGCGGCTACGTCCGCGTAGTCAACCAGGCCACGGGCAAGGTCGCCGACGTCGAGAACTGCTCCACGGCCGACTCCGCCGACGTACGGCAATGGACCTGGCTGGCCAACACCTGCCAGCAGTGGCGCCTGAACCCGGCGTAGCCCACCCCCGCGCCCCTGCCCCCGACACAGGTCACCCACCCAGGGGCGCGGGGAACCGCGCGACCGGCCCCGACGGCCCCGAGGCGGCGGACCTGCCCGGCCGGCCCCGCGCTCCTGCCTCCGGCGCAGGTCACCCACCCGGGGGCGCGGGGAACTGCGCGACCGGCCACGATGGCCCCGAGGCCGCGGACCTGCCCGACCACCCCCGCGCCCCTGCCCCCGACACAGGTCACCCACCCAGGGGCGCGGGGAACCGCGCGACCGGCCACGACGGCCCCGAGGCCGCCCCCGCACAGTCCGCCCCACGGCGCACAGGCGTGTCCGGCTCAGCCCAGCGCCAGCGGCCAGCGACTAGCCCACCTGGCCCATCCCCGCCGCGCTCGGCCAGTTCTGCGCGCTGTGCGGCCAGCCCGACGTCGCGGCGGGGGAGAGGCCGTCCGTGCCGCGGACCTGGGCGGCGGTCAGGCCGCCGCGCGCCGGGACACCGGGCGGGGTGGGGCCGGGCATCGGGGCGCCGGGAGCGGCGGGCGGCACCGGGGACATCGCGGCCGCCGCCGCGGGGGCGGGGGCCGGGGGCGCCGCCGGGACGGACGGCGGGAACACCTGGGCCGCCGCCGGCAGCGGCATCCCCGCCCCGCCGGTCTGCGCCGCCGCCGGCATCTGCAGGCCGGCCACGGCGGCCGGAGCCGGAGCCGGAGCCGGGACCGGCCCCGGCAGACCGGCGCCGACGGCCTGAGCGGCGAGGCCCTGCATGCCGGCACCGTTGGTGGCACCGATCAGCCGGTCCACCGCCGCCGTGCCCGAGCTGTAGCTGCTCCCGGTGCCCAGCTCGGGCACGGCGGCTCCCCTCCTGGTCCCGTAGAGCACCTGTTCCAGGCCGGACACCAGGCGACGCACGTCCACCTGGGGGCGCACCACGAGCCGCAGGAAGCGGCTGGAGGAACCGATCTTGTTGCCGCACTCGCGGACCAGGATCCGGTGCTCGGTGAGCAGCCGGTCGCGGACCACGGTGCCCTCGGCGCCCACCGGAAGGCGCACGAAGAGGAAGTTCCCCTGGGAGGGGTAGACGGTCAGGCCCGGCAGTGAGGAGAGCTGGCTGGCCATCTCCAGGCGGTCGCGGTACACCTGGTGGAGGCTCTGGGCGTACTCGGCGCCGTGCTCCTTGAGGATGAACACCACGTACTCGGCGAAGGCGTTGAGGTTCCATTTCGGCAGCATGGAGCGGACCCGGCCCGCGAGCGAGGGATTGGCGACCATGTAGCCGAAGCGGATGCCGTGCAGGCCGAAGTTCTTGCCGAGGCTGCGCAGCACGATGACGTTGGGGCGCAGCATCGCCTCCTGGACGACGCTCGGTTCGGCCTCCGCGTCGGCGAACTCCAGGAACGACTCGTCGATGACGACCAGGTCCAGGTCGGCCATCGCGTCCATGAACTGCACGATCGCGTGCTTGTGCAGGAACCCGCCGTCGGGGTTGTTGGGGTTGCAGATGACGGCGGCACGGGTGCCGCGCGCCCGGATGAACTCGGCGTACTGGGCGAGGTCCAGGGCGAAGCCGCTGGATTCCTGGAGCGGGAACATGTCGACCCGCTTGCCGGTCTCCATCGGCTGGTCGGTCCAGCGGCCGAAGGTGGGGACGGGGACGGCGAGGGACTCGCGGACCAGCAGGTGGTCGATCCAGGTGATCAGCTCGGTCGAGCCGTTGCCCATCGCGACCGCCTGCGGCGGGAGCTGGAGCAGGTTGCACAGCTCGGCCGTGATGGTGTCGGCGCTGCTCGGGTAGTACGTGATGATGTCGCGGAGCTTGGCCGCCATCACGTCGAACATCGCGGGGGTGGGGAAGTAGGGGTTGCACGGTATGCAGAAGTCCACCGGGCCGACCCCTTCGCCGCCCTCGCGCGTCAGCGCTGCCATCGACGGGCTGTGCGCCGCGGTGTTGCGGAACAACGAGGAGACGTTGTCGGCCATGGAACCTCCGTATGGGGCGGGCCCGGTGGGGACGACCGGGTCCGTCGTCATGTGGGTGGCCCGTGCGGGGGAGCACGGGCCGCCCTTACATACGGAGACTGGGGTGACGCTGTTCAAACACTGGGAACCAATTGAGAAATTGTGCGGCTCCTGTGAACGCGGGTCGGTCTGAGCGCCGGGTCAGTCTGAAAGCGGGTCAGCGGCCGAACGAGTGGACGGTCGTCGTCCGGTACGTCTGCCCCGGCCGCAGCACGGTCGACGGGAACGACGGCTTGTTCGGCGAGTCCGGGAAGTGCTGCGTCTCCAGGCAGAGGCCGTCGCCCTGGCGGTAGACGGTGCCGCCCGAGCCGACGAGCGTGCCGTCGAGGAAGTTGCCGGAGTAGAACTGCAGCCCCGGCTCGGTGGTGGCGATGCGCAGGGTGCGGCCCGAGGAGGGGTCGCGCAGGGTCGCGACGGGCACCGGCTCGGCCGTGACGCCCTTGTCGAGCACCCAGTTGTGGTCGAGGCCCTGGCCGTACAGCAGCTGCTGGTGGGCGACGCGGATGTCCTCGCCGACGGTCTTGGCCCGGCGGAAGTCGAAGGGGGTGCCGGCCACCTTCGCCAGCTCGCCGGTGGGGATCAGGCCCGAGTCGACGGGCGTGTAGCGGGAGGCGGCGATCTCCAGCTCGTGGTCGTGGATCGAGCCGCTCGCCTCGCCGGCGAGGTTCCAGTAGACGTGGCTGGTGAGGTTGACGACGGTGGCCTTGTCGGTGGTGGCCTCGTAGTCGATGCGCCAGTCGCCCTGCCGGGTGAGGGTGTAGGTGACCTTCACCTCGAGGGTGCCCGGGTAGCCCATCTCCCCGTCGGCGCTCGTGTAGCGCAGGTACAGGCCGACGTCGGAGCCCTTCGTGAACGGCTCGACGTCCCACACCCGCTTGTCGAAGCCCTGGGCGCCGCCGTGCAGGGTGTTCTCGCCGTCGTTGACGCTGATCTGGTACGCGGTGCCGTCGAGGGTGAACCGCCCCTTGCCGATGCGGTTGCCGTAGCGGCCGATGAGCGCGCCGAAGTAGGGGCTCTTGGCGACGTAGTCCTCGATCGTGTCGAAGCCGAGGGAAACGTTCCTGTAGCGGCCGTGGCGGTCGGGGACCTCCAGGGACTGGACGATGCCGCCGTAGGAGAGGACCTTCAGGCGGGTGCCGCCGTTGGACAGCGACCAGACGTGGACCTTCGTGCCGTCCGCGAGGGTACCGAAGAGCTTCTTCACCGGCGTGCTGCCTCCCGAGGCGTGTGCCGTGCCGCCGAGCGTGGTCGCGGCGATCCCGGCGGCCGCGGCGCCCGCGATGACTGTGCGTCGGTTCAGTTCCATGGAGTGCGGCTCCCTTGAAAGGGCGGGGCCCCGCCGGATGCTCCGGCGGGGCCCGCTCGTCGACTTACGAACCGGACTTGCGCTTGTTCCAGACGTCGAACCCGACCGCGGCCAACAGGGCCAGGCCCTTGATGACCTGCTGCCAGTCGCTGCCGACGCCGAGGAGGTTCATGCCGTTGTTCAGCACACCGAGGACGAGACCGCCGATGATCGCACCGAGGACGGTGCCCACACCGCCGCTCATCGACGCGCCGCCGATGAACGCCGAGGCGATCGCCTCGAGTTCGAAGTTCAGTCCCGCCTTCGGACCGGCCGCGTTCAGACGGGCGGCGACCACCAGACCCGCCAGGGCCGCGAGCACGCCCATGTTCAGGAAGACGTAGAAGGTGACCTTCTTGTCCTTCACGCCGGACAGCTTCGCCGCCGGCAGGTTGCCGCCGATCGCGTAGATGTGCCGGCCGAACACCGCGTTGCGCATGACGTAGCCGTAGCCGACCACCAGCACGCCCAGCACCAGCAGGATGATCGGGGCGCCCTTGTAGCTGGCGAGCAGCAGGGTGACCACGAGGACCGCGGCGACGATGGAGACGATCTTGAGCAGGAAGATGTTGCGGGGCACGACCTCCAGCGCGAACTCCTGCTGGCGCCCCCGGTCCCGGACCTCCTGGAGCACCACGAAGACGATCAGGACGAGGCCCAGCAGCAGCGTGATGTTGTGGTAGTTGGTGGTCGGGCCGACCTCGGGCAGGAAGCCGTTGCCGATCTCCTGGAGGCCGTCCGGGAAGGGGCCGAGGGTCTGGCCCTCCAGCAGGATCTCCGTCACACCGCGGAAGGTCAGCATGCCGGCGAGGGTGACGATGAACGACGGTATGCCGAGATACGCGATCAGATAGCCCTGGATCGAGCCCGCGACGCCGCCCACCACCAGGCAGAGCACCACCGCGACCGGCCACGGCACATCGTGCTGCACGGTCAGTACGGCCGCGAAGGCCCCCACGAACGCCGTCAGCGATCCCACCGACAGGTCGATGTGGCCCGCGATGATCACCAGCATCATGCCGATCGCGAGGATCAGGATGTAGCTGTTCTGAAGGACCAGGTTGGAGACGTTGCGCGGCAGCAGCAGGTCGCCGTCGGTCCACACCGCGAAGAGGACGACGATCAGACCGAGGGCGATCAGCATGCCGTACTGGCGCATGTTGCGGCGCAGGCCGTCCAGCATCAGCTGGAGCAGGCCGCCGCCCGCCGCCCCCGGGCCCTTGCCCGGCGGCGCGGCGGCCGGGCTCTTGTCGGTCACTTCGGTGCTCATCGCGTTACCTCTTTGTCCTTCGTCATCTGACGCATCAGCACTTCCTGCGTGGCCTCGGCCCGCGGGACCTCGCCCGTGAGGCGCCCGGCGGCCATGGTGTAGATGCGGTCGCACATGCCGAGCAGCTCGGGCAGCTCGGAGGAGATGAAGACGACCGCCTTGCCCTGGGCCGCCAACTGGTCGATGACCGTGTAGATCTCGTACTTGGCGCCCACGTCGATGCCGCGCGTGGGCTCGTCCAGGATCAGCACGTCCGGACCCGCGAAGATCCACTTGCTGAGGACGACCTTCTGCTGGTTGCCGCCGGAGAGCTTGCCGACCGGCTCGAAGACGGTCGGCGCCTTGATGTTCATGGAGGTGCGGTAGCCCTCGGCGACCTGCCGCTCCTCGTGCTCGTCGACGATCCCGCGCCGGGCGACCTTCCTCAGGGCGGTGAGCGAGATGTTCCGGTTGATGGTGTCGATGAGGTTGAGGCCGTAGTGCTTGCGGTCCTCGGTGACGTACGCGATGCCGTGCTCGACCGCCTCCGGGACGGTCCTGGTACGGATCTCCCGGCCGTCCTTGAGGACCGTGCCGCCCGCGTGGCGGCCGTAGCTGCGCCCGAAGACGCTCATCGCGAGTTCGGTGCGGCCGGCGCCCATCAGCCCCGCGATGCCGACGATCTCCCCGCGCCGCACGTGGACCGACACGTCGTCGACCACCTTGCGCTGCTGGTCGATCGGGTGGTGCACGGTCCAGTTGCGGATCTCCAGCGCGGGCGCCGCGCCCGCCTCCGGCTCGTGCGGGGTGCGCTCGGGGAAGCGGTGGTCGAGGTCACGGCCCACCATGCCGCTGATGATCCGGTCCTCGGTCGTCTCCGGCGCCTTCACGTCCAGCGTCTCGATGGACTGGCCGTCGCGGATGATCGTCACCGAGTCGGCGACCTTGCGGATCTCGTTGAGCTTGTGGGAGATGATGATCGAGGTGATGCCCTGCTTCTTCAACTCCAGGATGAGATCCAGGAGTTTGTCGCTGTCCTCGTCGTTCAGGGCCGCGGTCGGCTCATCCAGGATGAGCAGCTTCACCTTCTTCGACAGCGCCTTCGCGATCTCCACGAGCTGCTGCTTGCCCACGCCGATGTCGGCGACGCGGGTCTCCGGGTGATCGCTGAGACCGACCCGGCGCAGCAGCTCGGAGGCGTGCCGCAGGGTCTCGTTCCAGTTGATCAGCCCGCGCGTGGCGTGCTCGTTGCCGAGGAAGATGTTCTCCGCGAGGGAGAGGTACGGCACCAGCGCCAGCTCCTGGTGGATGATCACGATGCCGTGCTGCTCGCTCGCCCGGATGTCCTTGAAGCCGCAGACCTCTCCCTCGAAGAGGATCTCGCCCTCGTAGCTGCCGTGCGGATGGACGCCGGAGAGCACCTTCATCAAGGTGGACTTCCCGGCGCCGTTCTCACCGCAGATGGCGTGGACCTCGCCCTGACGGACGGTCAGCGTGACGTCCGACAGCGCCTTCACACCGGGAAAGGTCTTGACGATCGAGCGCATTTCCAGGACGGGTCCCGCCATGGTCGTGCCTTCCAATCCGTGGGGTTCGACGCTTACTTGAGCTGGTCCGCCGTGTAGTAACCGCCGTCGACCAGGATCTGCGAGTAGTTGGCCTTGTCGACGCTCACCGGCTGGAGCAGGTAGGCGGGGACGACCTTGGAGCCGTTGTCGTAGGTCTTGGTGTCGTTGACCTCGGGCTCCTTGTCGTTGAGGACCGCGTCGACCATGTTCGAGGCGACCTTGGCCAGCTCGCGCAGGTCCTTGTAGACGGTCTGGGTCTGCCCGCCCGCGATGATCGACTTCACCGAGGCCAGCTCGGCGTCCTGACCGGTGATGACCGGCAGCGGCTTGCTCCCGGAGCCGTAGCCGTCGGACTTCAGCGACGACAGGATGCCGATGGAGATGCCGTCGTACGGCGAGAGGACCGCGTCGACCTTCTCGCTCTTGTACGACTTGGTGAGGATGTCGTCCATGCGCCGCTGGGCGGTGGCGCCGTCCCAGCGCAGGGTGGTGACCTGGTTGAGCGCGGTCTGGCCGGACTGGACGACCAGCTTCTTGCTGTCGATGTACGGCTTCAGGACGCTCATCGCGCCGTTGAAGAAGTACTTGGTGTTGTTGTCGTCGTTGGAGCCGGCGAACAGCTCTATGTTGAACGGGCCCTTGCCGCTCGCCAGGCCCAGCTTGTCGACGATGTAGTTCGCCTGGAGCTGGCCGACCTTCTCGTTGTCGAAGGACGCGTAGTAGTCGACGTTCGCCGAGCCGAGGATCAGGCGGTCGTAGGAGATGACCGGGATGTCCGCGTCCTTGGCCTGCTGCAGCACGTTGTTCAGCGACTTGTTGTCGATCGCCGCGATGATCAGCGCCTTGACGCCCTGCGTGATCAGGTTCTCGATCTGCGAGACCTGCTGGTCGGGGTCGTCCTCGCCGTAGACCAGCTTGGTCTCGTAGCCCTTCGCCTCCAGGTCCGCGACGACGTTCTTGCCGTCGGAGATCCAGCGCTCGGAGGACTTGGTCGGCATCGCGATACCGATCGTCCCGCCCTTGCTGTCGCCCTTCTCCTCCTTGCTCCCGCCTTCGCCGCTCTGACCGCAGGCGGTCAGGGTGAGGGCCAGGGAGGCGGCTCCGGCCACGGCGGCGAGGGCTGCTCTACGAGTACGCATGATCATCATCCTTGATGTGGTGAGAGAGAGCCTCGGTCCTCAGGCGGGAGCGCTCCCCTGCGACGGGGAAGGGACCGAGAAAACGCGCGTGTGGGATTGTGTTCGACTGCGTCGTGTTCTGTGAAGGGGACTTTCCCGGAACGTTATGCGGAAGTTTCGAAACGCCGGAGCGTTCCCGGGAGTCGGGAGCCCAGCGGGGCCATGTCGCCGTCGGCGCCGTGCCGCGCCAGCAGGTCCAGGGCCAGCCTCCCGCGCCGCACCCGCTCCTTTGCGGTGGACAGCGTCAGATCCCGCAGATGGTGCCCGTAAGGGTAGATCCCAGGGGCCTTGGACAGCCCGAACTTCAGGTACAGCGGGGCACCGCGCCGGATCAGTTCGGCCACCTCGTACATCCGGACGTACCCGCCGAGGTCGTCGGGGGCCTCGATGTACATGTCCATGGGGGCGCCCGACACCCGCCGGATCTCGGTGAGGTGATCGAGTGTCAGGTCGCTGGGCACATTGACGGAGTCGGCGCCGAGTTGCTCGTACACCGCGTACGCGGCCGGGTTGACGGGCCCGATCAGCGCCGAGACCTTGAGCGTGGTGTCGGCCGGGATGATGCCGGCCAGCCGCGCCCGGTGCAGCGTCCACAGCACGCCCTCGTCGGCGACGAGCAGGCACTTGACGCCCAGCTCCGTCGCGCGGACGGCGTCCTCCACACAGCCGGCGACGGCGTCGTGGCCGCGCGCCCTCAGGCCCGCGCCGCGGGAGTCGGTACGGGTCGACCCGCCGATGTCCCAGGTGCCGCGCGGCCCGGTGAACAGGCACAGTTCGATGTCGCGTTCGCCGGTGGCCTCGACCATCTCGGTGATCTCGGCGTCGGTCAGCATCCACACGCCGCTGCCCTGGCTGATCCGGTGGATCGGCACGTCGAGCCGCGAGGCCTCCTTCAGCACGACCGCCAGCGCTTCGGGACCCTCGCACGAGGGGATCTCGGTGCGCCAGCGGCCGCCGCCGGGGAAGGTGTGGGCGGAGGTGTCGGCGGGGTCGAGGGCGGGCGCGTCCAGTCCCAGCGCGGCGAGCGCCTGCTCGCCGGGGCGGCGGGCGGCCGTAGCGGAAGCGTCGGTCGTCACAAGCTGTCCTTCGTGTTCGTTATTTCGGACAAGGTTCGCGGCTCAAGTCGTACGGACGTGGGTGTACGCCGGTGCGGCGGGTGTCGGAGGGCCCCCGCACCGGCGTACGTCTAGGGGCGGAGCAGCACCTTGCCCACCTTCGGATCGCCGGATCCCACCAGCTCGATCGCCTCGGAGAACTCGCCGAGCGGCAGCTCGTGCGTGACCAGCGGCAGCGGGTCGAGCAGCCCGGCGGCGAACACCCGCACCGTGTGCGACCAGGCGTCCGGCGGTGCCCCGAAGACGGTGTGCACCTCCAGCTGCCGTACGACCAGCTCCGTGGGGTCGAGCCCGGCGGCGCCGGCCGCGGGGATGCCCGTCAGCACCAGCCGCCCGCCGCGCCGCAGCAGCGCGGCGGAGGTGCGCGCGGCGGACGCGGACCCGGCGGTCTCGATCACGACGTCGAAGTCGTCGGGCAGCTCCTCGTCCCGGGTGCGGAAGGAGGTGGCGCCGAACTGCCGGGACAGGGCCTCCCGGTCCCGTCGCGTGCCCACGACCAGCAGCTCGCTCGGCGAGCCCGCCCGCAGGAACTGCACGGCGAACATGCCGAGCGTCCCGGTGCCGACGACCGCGACCCGCTCGCCCGGCAGGGCGTGGGCCTTGATCGCGGCGGCCGCGATGCAGGCGGCCGGTTCGAGCAGGGCCGCCGCCGTCAGATCGGCGTCGTCCGGCAGGACGTGCAGCAGCCGGGCCGGCAGGGTCAGCGTGGCGGCCATCGCACCCGGCTGGGTGAACCCGGTCTCCTCGTACCCGTCCGTGCACAGCGTCGTCTCACCGGCGTGGCAGCGGTCGCACACCTGGCAGTTGCGGAAGCCCTCGCCGACGACCTTGCGGCCCACCAGGGACGGGGGCACCCCGGCGCCCACGGCCCGGACCGTGCCCGACCACTCGTGACCGGGGACGAGCGGGTAGCGGACGTACCCCTCGGGCCGGTTGCCCTGGTAGACCTCGCGGTCGCTGCCGCAGATGCCCACCGCGTGCACCCGCACGAGCGCCTCGCCGGGACCGGGCTCGCGAGGCGTGTGCTCGGTGAGCCGGTGCTCGCCGGGCGCCTCGACGACGACGGCGTTGCTCACTGCTGCGCGCCCTTCGGCTTGCGCTGCTCCCAGCCCTCGGCCCACAGGTCGAAGCGGGCCTGCTGCTGCGGGAACTCGGCGGCCGCGTCGACGTCCAGCTCGACGCCGAGACCGGGCGCGTCGGAGAGGTGGAAGTACCCGTCGATCACCTCGGGCGCGCCCTTGACGACCTTCTTGATGTCCGCGTCCGCGAAGTCGTTGAAGTGCTCGAGGATCTTGAAGTTGGGGGAGGTGAAGCCGACCTGGAGCGAGGCGGCGGTCAGCACCGACCCGCCCACGTTGTGGGGGGCGACGAGCATGTAGTGCGTCTCGGCGGTCGCGGCCAGCTTGCGCGTCTCCCAGATACCGCCGATGTGGCCGACGTCCGGCTGGATGATGTCGACGGCCTGGCTCTCGAAGAGCTCGCGGAACTCGATCCGGTCGTGGATGCGCTCGCCGGTGGCGACCGGCATGTCGACCTTGGCCGCGACCTTCTCCAGCGCCTTGAGGTTCTCCGGCGGGACCGGCTCCTCCAGCCACGCGGGCTTGAACGGCGCCAGCTCCTTGGCGAGGCGGACGGCGGTGGCGGGCGAGAACCGGCCGTGCATCTCCAGCATCAGCTCGGCGTCCGGCCCGATCGCGTCGCGCACGGCCTCGATGAGGGAGACGGCGTACAGGCTCTGCTCGTGGTCCAGCTCGAAGTGGCCGGTCCCGAACGGGTCGATCTTGAGCGCCTTGTACCCGCGCTCCATGACCCCCTGGGCGGCCTTGTGGTACGCCTCCGGCGTCCGCTCGGTGGTGTACCAGCCGTTGGCGTACGCCTTGACCTTGTCGGTGACCTTGCCGCCCAGCAGCTGCCAGACCGGCACGCCGAGGGCCTTGCCCTTGATGTCCCAGCAGGCCATCTCGATGACGGCGATGCCGGACATCACGATCTCGCCGGCCCGGCCGTAGTCGCCGTACTTCATGCGGCGGGTGAGGTCCTCGACAGCGAACGGGTCGGAGCCGAGAATGTGGTTGGCCTCGGCCTCCCTCAGATACCCGATCAACGCGTCGGTGTGGCCCAGCATGCGGGTCTCGCCGACACCCGTGATGCCCTCGTCGGTGTGCACCTGGACGTAGGTCAGGTTGCGCCAGGGCGTGCCGACCACGTGAGTGCTGATTCCGGTGATGCGCACGGAAGTTGCCCTTCAGCTGTTCGAGATTTCGTCACACGTTCGAAATGCTGGCGTGACAGTAAGGAGGGGGCGAGGGGAGTGTCAATGGGTCGGACACATAACGGTTTCGACAGTTTCGAAAGCGGCTTTTCGGTTTCGATGCCCGGAACGGTCACGGCGCTCCTCTCAGGGCCCCGCCGGGAGGCCCTTCGGTTTCCCACACAACCTTCACAGGCACCCCTAGGAACGTCACCTGGCAGGAACTTAGTCTTCCCGCGTCATGGACTACTGCCACCCGTGCCGACGGCACCTCAACGGCGCCCTCGCCTGCCCGGGCTGCGGCACCCCCGCCCACCACCCGGGCGCGCCCGCGCGGGAGGCGTACGCGCCGGAGCCGTACCCGGCCCAGGCGTACACGCCGGAGCCGTACGCCGTTCACGACGTCGGGGCGGGGACGGACGGAGCTTACGGCTCCGGGGCGGGGACGGACGGAGCTTACGGCTCCGGGGCGGGGACGGACGGAGCTTACGGCTCCGGGGCGGGGACGGACGGAGCTTACGGCTCCGGGGC